>JANOGU010000348.1:0-11883 GCA_031406135.1 Rhodobacterales bacterium | reverse complement strand
CGCCGCGTTAACTGGAAGTCATTCCCTAACAAACCCCTAACGAATCACTGCAAGCCATTGGAATCGCTTAAGTAAAAAAATGTCCCACCGTGTGACGCTCAGCGCCACAGCCGAGAATGGCCCGCCAGCCACCCCTGCGCCTTCGCCAGCCACCGCAGCCGGACCGCCGGGGCCGGCCCCGCCCCCGAGGCCAGCCGCTCGACCGCCACCTCCGGCGGGCAGGGCAGTCCCGTGACCGGATCGAGATAGCGCGGATAGGCGATCAGTATCGCATGGGCGAGGCTCGCCAGGGTCGGCCGCGGCAACGCCAGCCGCCGCGCCGGCACCGGACCCAGATCGGTGGTCAGCCCCCAGCCGGCATAGAACGGCACGCCCAGGCAGGTGACGGGCCTGCCCCGGATCAGCGCCTCGAAACCCAGACCCGAGGTCATCGTCCAAACCTCGTCGCAGGCCGCGATCAGCGCCGCGGGTTCGGCCCCGGCCACCACAACGTCCGCCAGCCCTGCTGGCTCCACACGCCCCGGCCGCAGCCCGGCCTCCACGTCCGGATGCGGCTTGTAGACCACGATCGCCCCCGGCCGCGCCGCCCGCACCGCCGCCAGCAGTCCGAGGTTGGTCCGCACCTCGCCGCCGCCGAGCTGGACCGAGGCGTCGTCCTCCACCTGTCCCGGCACCAGCACCCGGTGCCCGGCGGGCAATGCCGGCAGCACACCCTTGGGGGTGTATTTGGTCACGCCGCCGGCGATGATGGCGGCGATCAGCCGCCGCGCCCGGTCGTCGCCGGCCGGCGGTGGTCCGGCCGCAACCAGCGCCTCCAGCCGCGAGGGGCGGGTTGGGTCGTAGTAGATGCCGAGGTCGTCGGCGACGAGGCTCAGGGGCGGCACCAGGCTGGCCCCGAGCCCCCGCGACCGCAGCACCCCGTCCTCGACCCGCCGCGCGCCGACGGGCGCGTCGGCGCGGCCCCAGACCAGCAGCCCCCGGCCCCCGGTGTCCGCGGGGACGCGGCCGCGGAACACCACCGCCTTCTCGCGTCCGAAGAACGCCTGCAGATGCGGCCGTTTCCACAGCCGCATCCCCACCGCCACATGCCCCGCCCGGTCCTCGCGGAAGGCGCGGACCTCGGCCTCCAGCTGGTCCACGGCTTCCTCGAAGAAACACAGCCGGTCGCGGCAGGGGTCGTACCATATCGGCGCCGCGATCATCGCCGCGGCGAACAGCGCCTCTGCCGTCAGTTGCCGCCCACGCCGCGGCGGCGGGCGGGCGTCGTCGGTCAGACCCCAGCCGGCGTAGAAGGGCTGGCCGAAGAGGCGCGGGCGGTGCCCGGCGAGGATCGCCTCGAAACCCAACTGGGACGACACCGTGTAGACCGCCCGGGCCCCGGCCAAGAGCCGCCAGGGCGAGGCGGTGGAGGCGTCGAGCACCTCTCCCGGGCGCAGGTCGGCGGGGGCGAAATGCCCCGGCCGCAAGCCGAGCCGGGTCTCGGGATGAACTCGCACCACGATCCTTGCGCCGGGATGATCGGCCCGGGCCGCCGCCAGCATGGCCGGAAAGGCATCTGCCGCGGCGCCGCTGTGGCGGACCGAGGCATCGTCGCGGATCTGGTCGACGACGAGCACATAGCCCGGCTGCGGGACCGGGGCGGCAGGATCGTGAAGATTGTATTTCGACAAGTCCAACGCCTTAAGGCGCTCGATTCCGCAGACTGCACGCGCCAGAAGACGCGAATCCTGCAAATCCAAGCCCTGCAACACCGCTTCGATCCGGGACGGCGCCGCGGCGTCGAAATGCACGCCGAGGGGATCGAGGATGATCCCCAGCGGCCGGCCCCCGGCCCGCCCGGGCCGCAGGCCGCGCAGCAAGGCGTCCTCCGCCCGTACCAGCGGCACGCCCCGCGCCCTGGCCACCCGCTCGCCCCGCCAGGCCTGCGGCGAGCGGCCCCAGACCAGCACGCCGTCCCCCGGACCCGGCAGGCCGAAGCACAGCTCATGCCCCGCCAGTTCCAGCATCCGCTTCAGCCGCCGGTCGCGCCAGAAACCGGCGGTATAGGCGAAGAGCCGCCGGGGGACCCCGCCGCCCGTCCCGTCCATCCCTGCTCAGCTGCCGCCAGCGCCGCCAGCGCCGGCGGTGGTGGCCAACGCGTCGGCCGAGCCCACGGTGCCGGTGATGGCCGAAATCGCCTTGCGCCACTGCACGTAGGGCGCCTCGGTCACATAGACCGTGTCGCCGTCGCGGATCAGGAAGTCGCGCGCCTCGAACACGCCGGTGGGGGCGGTCAGGTCGAGCACATAGACCATGCGCTGGTCGCCCACGAGGTCGTCGCGGCCCAGCACCGCATTGGCGATCTCGGCCGGCTCGTTGCGGAAGACGAAGACGCCCTTGGGATTGGCCAGCTGGGTGCTGAGCCCGCCGACGGTGGCGATGGCCTCGATCGCCGAAAGGTCCTGCGTCTCGAATGGCACCCGCATCTGCTGGCCGGTCGCCCCCAGCGCGGTGTAGGCGCGGGTGTCCTCTTCCACCACGATCCGGTCGCCGGGGCGCAGCGCGATGTCGAGGCCGGGGTTGGCGTAGAGGTCCTGCAGCCAGACCCGCCCGGTATGCCCGCCGCGGGTGACGCGGACGATGGCCACTTCGGGTTCGATGGCGACGCCGCCGGCGCGGGCGATCATCGCGGTCAGCGTCCGCGTCGCCGCCTCGATCGGATAGACGCCCTGGCCGCCGACCGCGCCGGCCACGGTGACCGCCGATCCGTCGCCCGCCTCGCGCGTCACGGTGACCTGCGGATCGGGCGTCTGGTCCTCGAGCTTGCGTTCGATAGCCTGGCGCAGGCCCTCGGGCGTCTGGCCGGCCGCCTTGATCCGACCGGCATAGGGGACGAAGATATAGCCTTGGCCGTCCACCTGCACGGTGTCCAGCAGCGACACGCGCTGCCCGGTGTTGCCCAAGAGCGGGTCGTCGCGGACGTTCTCGTAGACCGTGAGCGACAGCACATCGCCCGGCGAGATCGTGTCCGAGCCGACGACGCCGGCGTTCAGGAACGCCGCGGAGAAGCCCAGCGCCGGGGTCACCGCCGTCGCCCGCGTCACCCTTGCATCGACGGCGACGATGAAGGCGTCGCCGTCCTTCAGCACCGAACCGCGGAAAATTTCGGCACGGTTCGGCCCCGACCGCGGCAGGCCGCAGGCCGCCACGGCCGTGCAGAGGAGGACGAGGCCCAGGCTTCGGGCCGTCCGCTGGAAGGTTGACGTCACTGCTCGAACTCCATTCAGGCGGAGCCTTTTCTCAACTCATGCCCGCAAGTGCCGAGCGAAACAAGGAAAACCCGCTCAGCGGGGACCGGGCGCCGTCGCTGCGAGGCGCAGGTGTTGCGCAGCCGCCGCGCCGGGGGCCGCGAGCGACTCGTAGGGATCGGTCGCGCGCAGCATCATGTCGGTGACCCGGCGCAGCGCCTCGCCGCGACCTTCGGCGCTGTAGAATCCGCCGCGGACCTGGCTCGTGAACAGCATGTAGAGGCGGAAGCTGCGGTAGGCCGCAACATCCGGTCGCTGCGGCGCGGCAAAGAACGCGGGCAGGGGTTGCGGCGACACCAGTTCCGGCTTGGCGTAGACTGCGGCGCCGAAGGCCTTGACCGGCAGGCCGCGCCACAGCGCCTGCTGCGCCGCCGTGGAATTCACCGTCACGGTGGATTCTGCACGGTTCAGCAGCTGCGCCAGCTTGCCGCCGCGCACGAAATGCACCCGCGCCGCGATCCCCAGTGCCTTTGCCTCGTCGCGGATGATTCGCGCCAGAGGCACCCGGCCGTCCTCCAGCGGATGTGCCTTGAACACCAGGTGATGGTGCGGTGGCGCGCCCCGGGCGAAGCCGTCGAGCACCTCGCGGACGAATTCGGCGATGCCCGCGAACGGCGAATGCCGCCGCAGGCTGGCGTCGTGCGCCAGTTGCAGCAGGACCAGGTGATAGGGAAAGCCGCCGCCGCGCACACGGCGTTCGGCCAGCATGCGCTGTAGCCGCCGGACCGGCAGCGAGGCGATGCGGCGCAGGTAGAGGCCGAGTTCCTGCGCCACGGTCTCGTCGCGGTGCGGGCGGAACCGGGGGTAGGCCCGGGACCCGGCCAGCACGCAGGCGTGGTAGGCCGCGCCCCAGAACATGTGCTGGCGCAGGTCGCCCCAGCGCGCCGGTGCATCCGGCGGGTCGTGGTCGCGGCCGCCCAGGGCCGCCTGCATCGCGGCGACCGACAGGTCCATCAGCCGGGAATGCCCGTTTGACCCGCCGCGTTCGTAGGTGATCCAGTACGGCCGCAGATAGCCTTCCTCGAAGACATGCACGGTCAGGCCGCGCGCCCGCGCCAGCGCCACCGCCACGGCGTGAACGGGCCGGGTGTCGCCGTAGAGCACAAGGTCGGTCACGCCGCGATCCTCCAGGATCGCGGCCAGCGTCGCCTCCCAGTGCGCCGGGTCGTCGCGGAACGCGATGTAGCCGTCGCCGCCCCACATCATGCGGTCGCCGGCATTGAAGCCGACGCGCCAGACCCTGGCCTCCGCGGCTGCCAATTGGCGGCCCAGACGGCGGAAGAAGGGCCCGTGCGGGCCTTGCAGGAACAGGAATGTCCGGCCGCGTCCGGTCGCCATGGACATCTCCGCGCCGCCGCGGGGTTGCGGCGCGCCGGCCCCGGGTCTACCTCGGTCCGAGGAACGGAGAAAGCCATGTTCACCGGCATCGTCACCGACATCGGCGAGGTTCTGGCGACCGGGCGGCTGGGCGACCTGCGCGCTCGCCTCGGCACGCGTTACGACACCGCCGGGATCGACCTTGGCGCCTCGATCGCCTGCGACGGGGTCTGCCTGACGGTGGTGGCGCTGGGGCCGGGCTGGTTCGAGGTGCAGGTCTCGGGCGAGACGCTGTCGAAGACCAACCTCGACCTCTGGGCGCCCGGGCGGCGGGTCAACCTCGAACGCGCGCTGAAGGTGGGCGACGAGCTGGGTGGCCACATCGTTTCCGGCCATATCGACGGGCTGGCCGAGGTGGTCGCAGCACGAGCCGAGGGCGACAGCCTGCGGCTGACCCTGCGCGCCCCGGCGGCGCTGGCCGGGTTCATCGCGCCCAAGGGGTCGGTCTGCCTGAACGGCACCTCGCTGACGGTGAACGAGGTGGCGGGGACCGATTTCGGCGTCAACCTGATCCCCCACACCCGGGCGGTCACGACCTGGGGCGGGGTGGCGGTGGGAGACGGGGTGAACCTCGAGATCGACACGCTGGCGCGGTATGTGGCGCGGTTGAGGGAGTGGGGTGGCTGACCGGCCTGGACGGCGGCCTGCCGGCGGTCTGGCCGGCTGCATTTCCGCACAGCGCGGCTGTGCCGGCTGACCAGACCCGCCTCTGGCCTTCGCCGGTGCCAAGGGCTAAGGCGAAGCCGCAACGGAGCGGGTCCATGAGTGAAGAGCGGACGGTCTACAGCGACGCCATCTCCTCGGTCGAGGAGATCATCGACGATGCTCGCAACGGGCGGATGTTCATCCTTGTGGACCACGAGGACCGCGAGAACGAGGGCGATCTGGTGATCCCGGCGCAGATGTGCACGCCGCAGGCGATCAACTTCATGGCCACGCACGGGCGCGGCCTGATCTGCCTGGCGCTCACTTCGGCACGGATCGACGCGCTGGGCCTGCCGCTGATGAGCCCGCGCAACGCCAGCCGGCACGAGACCGCCTTCACCATCTCGATCGAGGCGCGCGAGGGGATCACCACCGGCATCTCCGCCGCCGACCGCGCCCGCACCGTCTCGGTCGCCATCGACCAGTCCCGCGGCCCGGCCGACATCGGCACGCCCGGCCACGTGTTCCCGCTGCGCGCCAAGGACGGCGGCGTCCTGGTCCGCGCCGGGCATACCGAGGCCGCGGTGGACATTTCGCGTCTGGCCGGCCTCAACCCCTCGGGTGTGATCTGCGAGGTGATGTCGGACGACGGCACGATGGCGCGGCTGCCGGAACTGGTGGCCTTCGCGCAGAAGCACAACATCAAGATCGGCACCATCAGCGACCTGATCGCCTACAGGCGACGGCACGACAACCTGGTTCGGGTGGTGGCTGAGCGCGCCGTCGCCTCCGAATTCGGCGGCGACTGGACGCTGCGCGTCTTCGCCGACCAGGCCGAGGGCAACGAGCATGTCGTTCTCATCAAGGGTGACATCTCCGCGCCTGGTCCGGTACTGGTGCGGATGCACACGCTCGACCCGCTGCTCGACATCATCGGCCTTGGCCCGTCCGGCCGCACCGGCGAGTTCGGCGACGCCATGCGGCTGATTGCCGAAGAGGGTCGCGGCGTCCTTGTCCTGTTGCGCGACCTCCACGCCAAGATGATCTCCGACGATCAGGTCTCGCCGCAGACCCTGCGCCAGTACGGGCTCGGCGCGCAGATCCTGTCTTCACTGGGGCTGCGCGAGCTGATCCTGCTGACCAATTCACCGCGGCCAAAGGTCGTCGGGCTCGACGCCTACGGCCTGTCGATCACCGCCACCCGTCCGATCCCGAAGCGGAGCTGAGCCATGGCCGCCACCGACCCGCACTCTGGCCTTCCCCTGCCGGCCTTCGACACGCCGGTGAAGCTGCTTCTCGTCGTGGCGCCCTTCTACCGCGACATTGCCGACCTGCTGGTGGCCGGCGCCACGGCCACCGCGCTGAAGGCGGGGGCGACGGTGGAGGTGGTCGAGGTGCCAGGGGCGCTGGAAGTGCCGACCGCCATCGCCATGGCGGCGCGGCAGACCGAGTTCGACGGGTTCGTGGCCCTCGGCTGCGTGATCCGCGGCGAGACCACGCATTACGAGACCGTCTGCAACGACAGTTCGCGCGCGATCTCGATGCTTGGCCTGCAGGGCGTGCTGATCGGCAACGGCATCCTGACGGTGGAGAACCGGCCCCAGGCCGAGGTGCGCGCCGATCCCGCCGGCATGGACAAGGGCGGCGGCGCGGCGGCGGCGGCGCTGCACCTGATCGCGCTGTCGCGGAAATGGGCGCGCCGGTCCAAGGGGATCGGCTTCCGCTCCGCCTCGGCATGACAGACAAAAGGCAGATGAAGTCCGCCGCGCGGCTTTATGCCGTGCAGGCGCTGTTCCAGATGGAAGCCGCGGGCCAGACCGCAGAGGCCGTGGCGCGCGAGTTCGAGACCCACCGCTTCGGCGCCGCCTTCGACGAGGCGGGCGAGGAGCCGCTGGCCGACGGCGACCCGAAGCTGTTCCGCGCGCTCTTGCACCACGCCGTCAACTCCCAGGCGCATATCGACCAGATGACCGACCGCGCGCTGGTCGCGCGCTGGCCGATCGCGCGGATCGACCCGGTGCTGCGCGCCCTGTTCCGCGCCGCTGGCGCCGAGATCAGCGAGACCGCGACCCCGCCGCGCGTGGTCATCAGCGAATTCGTGGATGTGGCCAAGGCCTTCTTCCCCGAAGGCAAGGAGCCCGGCTTCGTCAACGCCGTGCTCGACCACATGGCGCGCGAGGCGCGGCCGGAGGCGTTCGGCGTCTGACCGGCGGCGGTGCAGGGCGGCGGGCCCGCAGCGGCCGTGGAAGGCGTTCTGTTCCCGAGAGCCAGAGGTCTCAGGTGGGAACCAGGTAGCAAGGCCAGGACCCTGCCAGAGCCAGCCCCCATGCGTTTGCTTATCGGCCACTGGAATAGGGCCTTCGCACGAGAAGAGCAGAACCCGCCACCGGACAAGATAGGGGTGGGGGTCCGGCGCCGCAAGGCTGGACAGATGTTCACCCATCGTTCACATTCGGTCGTATGGGCCTCGACCTCCCTCCCACCTCCGGCCAGCGCCTGGCGCGCGGCGTCTGCCGCCACCTGGCGGCGACCGGCTTTGCCACGGTGGAAGAGCTGACGCTGCCGGGTGGCCTGCGGGTCGATGTCATCGCGCTGGGGCCGAAGGGCGAGTTCTGGATCGTCGAGTGCAAGTCCGGCCGTGCCGACTTTGCCGCCGATCACAAGTGGCAGGGCTATCTGGAGTTCTGCGACCGCTTCTTCTGGGCGGTGGACGCGGATTTTCCGGTGGCGATCCTGCCGCCGGAGACCGGGCTGATCCTGGCCGACGACTGGGACGCCGAGGTGCAGCGTATCGGCCCGGAGGCGCCGCTGCCCGGGGCGCGGCGCAAGGCGATGACCCAGCGCTTCGCCCGCCATGCGGCGTTGCGGCTGCAGGGCCTGCGCGACCCGGGGCTCAGCGGCCTTTCGGCCTGGGCCTGACCTCGGCCGCACGCGCCGCCGCCGCCGCCGCCGCGCGCAGCTCCTCGGCGATCGCCTCGGCCTCCTCGGGGTCGAAGTCGAGCGCGATCTCCTCGCCGCCGCGCTCCACCGACAGCCGCACCATGCCCAGTGTCGTGGGCCCGACCCGCAGGTCCCAGGACTCGTTGCTGTTTGCCCCGCCCGCCATGCCGCTCTCCCGCCACCGACCCCTCCTAGCGCAGGGCGGGAACACTTGCCATCGGGTCCCGCCGGGGGTATCTGCCGCCGCGAGTGCCGCCTTAGCTCAGTTGGTCAGAGCACCAGATTGTGGATCTGGGGGTCGCCCGTTCGAGCCGGGCAGGCGGTACCACTTCCCTCAGTCAGCAAGGCGCCGCATCCGGCCCTGTCGCGCGATCCCGGGTCTGACCCCCGCCGGCGCCGTTTCCGCCTTGCCGGGATCGGAAAGGCGACACTTTTTTGCTTGCAAGTTCCAAAGATTAAGTCGGGATGTGCCAAAGCGGCGTGAGGCCGCGTCGGCCACAGTGATCGAGGGCGGAAGTGACGTTGGCAAGCGGCGGGCAGACCAGGCACGGCGAGGCGCCCGCCGCCGCAATTGGAGCGCCTGAGGCGTTGCTGATGGTCTGCAGTTTCCCCGGCAAGGGCCGCGGCCTCGTCGCCACGCGCGCGGTCGCGGCCGGCATGTTGCTCGAAATTGCCCCGCTGATCCCGCTGACCGAGGCCGATCGCCCGTCGCGCGGCTCGGTCCTCTACGACTATCCGTTCCTCTGGGACGAGCCGCCCTTCGTCGAGGCCATCGCTCTGGGCCTCGTCTCTCTGGCGAACCATTCCGACCGGCCGAATGCCGCCTTTGCGACCGACCTCGCAAGGCGCGAGATCCGGCTGACCGCCCTGCGTGACATCAGCCCCGGTGAGGAGCTTACGATCGACTATGAAATTCCACTCTGGTTTGACCCCTGCTGACAACCTGACCGTTGCGGTTCTGGTGCCACGACGACCGGCAGAGTCCCGGCCGGACCAGGACGACACCTATGTCCAGGCGGCTGAGGTCATGGCCTGCCTGTGGCATCTCGGTCACCGGCCGCAAATCGTGGCCTATGCCGACCACGGGCCCGCAACCGCGGCAGCACTGGCCGCGGTCGCGCCGGACGTGGTCTTCAACCTCATGGAGGAAGTGCCCGAGGGGCCCGACCAGCTGCATCTGGTCACCGACCTGCTCGAGCATCTGGGTTATGCCTTCACCGGCGCCCGCAGCGCCGCGCTGCGCGACACCGGCGACAAGCTGGCGATGAAGCGGCGCCTCGCCGCCGCCGGGCTGCCGACCCCGCCGCTCCTGGGCGAGGCGCCGCCGGACGCGCGCTTCATCGTCAAATCGGTGATCGAGCACGGCTCGCTCGGGCTCGACGACGCCTCGGTCGTCACTGGCGAGGCGGCGGCGCGCGCGCTCATCGCCGCAAAAGAGCGGCAGTTCGGCGGCGGCTGGTTCGCCGAAGCCTATGTCGAGGGCCGCGAAATCGACATCACCCTGCTCGAAACCTCGTCAGGGTTGCGGACCCTGCCCACGGCCGAAATCCTCTTCACCGGGCATGCCGATGGCAGGCCAAGAATCTTTCATTATGTTTGCAAGTGGGACGAGGGGGGGCCGGCCTATCTGGCGACCCCCCGCATCTTTCCTCCGCCGGAGCCGCTGTTCGACCACGTCGAAGCGCTGGCACGTGCCGCCTGGGCATTGTTCGATATTGCAGGCTGCGCACACGTCGATTTCCGTGTTGATGCAGACGGCAAGCCCTACATCCTCGAAGTGAATGCCAATCCCGGCCTGACCGACGAGGCCGGGCTGATGCGCGCTGTCCGGGCCGCGGGCCTGACGCAAACCGATGTCGTCGCCGCGCTTGTCGAAATGGCAGTGATGTCGCGATGCGTATCGGCCTGACCTGCGACCTGCGCGACCGCTACCTGGCCCGCGGCTTCTCGGCCGAAGCCGCGAGCGAGTTTGATGAGATCGAGACGATCGACGCCGTGGCCGCGGCCATTGCTGCCGTGGGGCACGAGGTGGAGCGCATCGGCGACATCACTGATCTGGTCGACGCCCTCGCCGCCGGGCGCCGCTGGCCGCTGGTCTGGAACATGTGCGAGGGCGTCTCGGGCATCGCCCGCGAGGCGCAGGTGCCCGCGCTGCTCGAGGCCTGGGGCATCCCGGTGGTGTTCTCGCCGGCCGAGGTGCTCGTCACCACCATGGACAAGTCACTGGCCAAGCTGGTGGTGCGCGCGGCCGGCGTGCCGACGCCGGATTTCGCCGTCGTCCGCAGCGCCGCGGATGCCGAGGCGCTGCAGCTGCCGTTTCCGCTGTTCGTCAAGCCCTTGGCCGAGGGCACCAGCAAGGGCATCCGGCAGGACAGCCTGGTTGCGGACCGGGCCGCGCTCACTGCCCGTTGCGGCGAGGTGCTGGCCGGCTTTGCCCAGCCCGCGCTGGTCGAGGCCTACCTGCCCGGGCGCGAGTTCACCGTGGGCCTCCTCGGAACCGCAGCGGCTGCGCGCGTGATCGGCACCTGCGAGATCGGCTTCCGGCCCGGCGCCGATCCCGATGTTTATTCCTGGCGCAACAAGGCCGAGAACCTTGAGGAGCTGCGCCTGGCCGACGATGCTACCGCCCGCGAGGCCGCCGTGGTGGCGCTGGCCGCCTGGCGGGCGCTGGGCGGCCGCGACGCCGGACGCATCGACCTCCGCTGCGACGCGGACGGGCAGCCGCAGTTCATCGAATGCAACACGCTTCCCGGGCTGCGGCCGGGTTGGAGCGAGCTGCCGCTCCTCGCCGCCATGGCCGGGATGGACTACGGCGCCCTGATCGCCGCGATCCTGGCCGAGGCACTGCCGCGCGCGTTGTCCGGCGATGCCTGACCCCGGCCCACCCGGCCTGTCGTTCCGCGATCGCCCGGGCAACGGCGACCCCGACGCGATCCGGGCGCTGGTCGCGGCCACAGGTGCGTTTTCCGACGAGGAAGTCCAGGTCGCGGGACGGCTGGCGGAAAGCACGCTGGACCGCTCTGCCCCCTTCCTGTGGTGCCTCGCCGAGGCCGGCGGGCGGCTGGTCGGATATACCTGCTTCGACCACATCGAATTGACGCAAGGCAGCTTCGACCTCTACTGGATCGCCGTCGCCCCCGACAGCAGCGGCATGGGTATCGGCCGCCGTCTCATCCTGCGGACAGCGGCGGCGATGCAGGCGCTGGGCGGCACCCGGCTCTACGCTGAAACCTCGTCCCGCCCGCCCTACGCCGCCGCCCGCGCTTTCTACCGCAGCACCGGATTCCTCCGGGTCGCCCGGTTCGCCGATTTCTACGCTCCGGGCGACGCCAAACTTGTCTACCTGCTGCGCGTCGGCGACCCGGCAGCGGGCTGAAGCCCCGCCGCCCGGCCCGGAACCGCGCGCCGCCGTCCCGCCGTGGGTATCTGCCGCCGCGAGTGCCGCCTTAGCTCAGTTGGTCAGAGCACCAGATTGTGGATCTGGGGGTCGCATGTTCGAGACGTTAAACCGTCTATCTGCCTGGAAAATATCGGTTATACCAACGGCCCTCATGGCTGACTCGAGAGGGATTCCCAAAGGCTTCGATTTCTGAATCACTGTCGCTGAGGCAAGGAGGCTGAGCGATGGTGGCAG
>JANOGU010000336.1:0-4762 GCA_031406135.1 Rhodobacterales bacterium | reverse complement strand
AAGAAAGGAATTTGCAAATTCCTTTCTTGAAGGAATTTGCTTCTCCGTCATGCCGTCGCCTCCGCGCAGGCCGGGCAGAGGCCGAGCGCCTCGACGGTCAGCCGCTCCACGGCAAAGCCCTGGGCTTTTGCCGCCGCGCCGACGGCGGCGGCGGCGGGTGCGGCTTCGGCCTCGGCGACGCGCCCGCAGCTGCGGCAGATCAGGAAGGCCGGGGCATGGGTCTCGCCGGGATGCATGCAGGCGGCGAAGGCGTTCAGCCGGGCCACGCGATGGGCGAGCCCCTGGTCCACCAGGAAGTCGAGCGCCCGGTAGGCGACGGGGGGCTGGTTGCCGAAGCCTTCGGCCGACAGCCGGTCCAGCACTTCGTAGGCGCCCATGGCCCGGTGCGATTCGAGAAGGATCTCCAGCACGCGGCGGCGGACCGGGGTCAGCCGCAGGCTGCGCTCGGCGGCCAGCGCATCGGCGCGGGCCAGCACGCCACCGGCGCAGCGGGCGTGGTCGTGCCGGGCGAAGGCGGAGGCCGAACTGGGGGATTGACCTGTCATGTTATTACATTCATATGATCCGCGCCCGGTCACCTGTCCGTACGGTCCGATGCGTTATACTATATCCCTTGTCGCCGCCACCCTGATCGCCGCCACCGCAGCGGCGGAGGGTCCCGCGGTCGTCACCGACATCCCGCCGGTCCAGTCGCTGGTGGCGCAGGTCATGGGCGATCTGGGCGCGCCCGTGCTGTTGCTGGACCGGGGAGCGGACGGGCACGACTTCCAGTTGCGGCCGAGCCAGATGGCGGCGCTGGGAGATGCGGACCTTGTGGTCTGGATCGGCCCCGGCATGTCGCCCTGGCTGGTCCGGGCGCTGGACGGCAGCGGGTCCGCGGCTGTGCGGCTGGAGTTGCTGGAGGTCGACGGCACGCTGCTGCGGGCAAGGTCCGACGTTGCCGATTCGGGCGCCGACGGTGACGAGGCCGCTGACGGCGACAGTCACGGCGATGACGAGGACCATGCGCACGACGACGGCGGCACCGATCCCCACGCCTGGCTCGACCCGAAGAACGCGACGCTGTGGCTTGCGGTCATCGCGGCCGAACTGGGCCGGATCGACCCCGACAACGCCGCGGCCTATGCCGCCAACGCGGCCGCCGCCGCGGCCGCGGTCGCGGCGATGGATGCCCGGCTGGCCGCCGACCTCGCGGCGGCGCGCAACCGCCCGCTGGTGCTGTCGCACGACGCCTATGCCTACTTTACCGGGCACTACGGCCTCACCGTCCTGCGCTCGATCTCGGCCGGCGACGCGCGCGCGCCTGGCGCGGCGCGGCTGCGGCAGATCCGCGACCGGGCCGGCGAGGCCGCCTGCATCTATCCCGAAGCCGGCCACGATCCGGGGCCGGCGCTGCGGCTGGCCGAGGACACCGGCCTGCCCGTCGGGCCGGCCCTCGACCCCGAGGGTGCGGTGCTCGATCCCGGTCCGGGCCTCTACGCGGCGCTGATGACCGGACTTGCCCAGGGTATCCTCGCCTGTTTCGCCGAGCCCGGCGGCTGAACCCCACGGGCCGCGAACGGCCTTGGCCTTCCGCCGCGGTCCAGCTAGCCTGACCCGTGACAGGGGAGGCGGGCATGTACGACTGGGCAGTGCTGGGCGAGTGGGTGGAGATCGCGCTGCGCTGGACGCATGTGATCACCGGCATCGCCTGGATCGGGTCTTCGTTCTATTTCGTCGCGCTGGACCTCGGCCTGCGCCGCGCGCCCGGCATGCCGGCCGGCGCCCATGGCGAGGAATGGCAGGTCCACGGCGGAGGCTTCTACCACATCCAGAAATACCTGGTGGCGCCGGAGCGGCTGCCCGAGCACCTGACCTGGTTCAAGTGGGAAAGCTACGCCACCTGGCTGTCCGGTTTCGCCATGCTGGCAGTGGTCTACTATCTCGGCGCCGAGATGTTCCTGATCGACCCCACGGTCCTGGAGCTGACGGTCTGGCAGGCGGTGGCAATCTCGCTGGCCTCGCTGGCCTTCGGCTGGCTCGCCTACACGACGATCTGCAAGGCCTTCGTGAACGCTAACCAGACGCTGGTGATGGTGGCGCTGTTCGCGGTGCTGGTCGGGATGAGCTGGTTCTACACCCAGGTCTTTTCCGGCCGCGCGGCGCTGCTGCATCTGGGCGCGTTCACCGCGACGATCATGTCGGCCAATGTCTTCATGCTGATCATCCCGAACCAGAAGATCGTGGTCGCGGAGCTGCAGGCCGGCCGCGTGCCGGACCCGAAATACGGCAAGATCGCCAAGCAGCGGTCCACCCACAACAACTACCTGACGCTGCCGGTCCTGTTCCTGATGATGTCGAACCACTACCCGCTGGTCTTCGCGACCGAGTGGAACTGGCTGATCGCGTCCCTTGTCTTTCTGATGGGCGTGTCGATCCGGCACTGGTTCAACTCGCAGCATGCGCGCGCCGGCAACCCGCACTGGACCTGGGCGGTGACCGCGGTGCTGTTCCTGCTGATCGCCTGGCTCTCGACCGCGCCGATGCGGCAGCCGCCGGCGGAGGGTGAGCCGCAGGCCGCGCTGAGCGGCCGGGCGCTGGAGCATGCGCAGGCGGCGGGGTTCGCGGAGGTCGCTTCCATCGTCCAGGGCCGCTGCAGCATGTGCCATGCGCGCGAGCCGGTCTGGGACGGGATGTACTGGCCGCCCAAGGGCGTGGTGCTGGAAACGCCGGACGACATCGCGCGGGCCGCGGGGCGCATCTACCTGCAGGCCGGCCTCAGCCACGCCATGCCGCCGGGCAACCTCAGCTTCATGGAGCCCCAGGAACGCGCCCGCATCGTTGCCTGGTATCGAGCGGCGGGCGGTTAGAGGTCGAGCGTCACACGGTGGGACATTTTTTTGTTTGCGCGATTCCAGTAGGTTACAATGAGTCGTTAGAGGTTTGTTAGGGAATGTACTTTCTTTAACGGGGCGCACGCTCCACCCCTCCGCGCCCCTTGCCGACCGCGTGCGGCGGGCCTAAGGGGCGCATCATGCGGATCCTCTTCCTCGGCGACGTGATGGGACGGACCGGCCGGCAGGCCGTGGCCGAGCACCTGCCCGCACTGCGGCGCGACCTGGCGCTCGATTTCGTGGTGGTCAACGGCGAGAATGCCTCGGCCGGGGCCGGGCTGACCGGGGAACATGCCGGCCTTCTGCTGGCCGCCGGGGCGGATTGCGTGACGCTTGGCGACCACGCCTTCGACCAGAAGGACATGGCCTCCTTCATCGAGGGCGAGCCGCGCATCCTGCGGCCCCTGAACTTTGCCAAACTCGCCCCCGGCCGCGGCTGGCGGGTGTTCGAGGCGCCGGGCGGGCGGAAGGTGCTGGTGCTGCAGGTGCTGGGTCAGGTGTTCATGAAACGGCCCTTCGACGATCCGTTCTCGGCCGTCGAGGCGGTGCTGAAGGCCCACCCCCTGGGCGGCTCCGTGCAGGCCGCGGTGCTGGATTTCCATGCCGAGGCGACCTCCGAGAAGATGGCCATGGGCCACTGGTGCGACGGCCGGGTCTCGCTCGTCGTCGGCACCCACACCCATGTGCCGACCGGCGATGCGCAGGTGCTGACCGGCGGCACCGCCTATCTGTCGGACGCCGGGATGTGCGGCGACTACAACTCGGTGATCGGCATGGACGTGCACGAGCCGATGCGGCGGTTCATCACCGGGATGCCGAAGGGCCGGTTCGAGCCGGCCGGCGGACCGGCGACGCTGTCGGGCGTCTTTGTCGAGACCGACGATGCCACCGGCCTGGCCCGGCGCGTGGCGCCGCTGCGTCTGGGCGGGCGGCTCATGGAGGCGATGCCCTGAACCGCAGGCTGCTTTACGTCCTGGTGCTGCTGGCCTGCGGCACTGCCTGGGGTTCGACACAGTCGTTCGCCAAGATCGCGGTCTCGACCGGGCACGGGCATTTCGCGCTGATCTTCTGGCAGCTGGTGGTGGGCGTCGTGGTCCTCGGCCCGCTCGCGCTGTTGTCGCGCCCGGTCCGGGTCGGGCGGGCGCAACTGGGCTGGGCGGTGATTATCGCCTTCATCGGCACGATCCTGCCGAATACGTCCTTCTACATCTCCATCGCCCGGCTGCCGGCCGGGATCATGTCGATCCTGATCGCCACGGTGCCGCTGATCGCCTTTCCGCTGGCGCTGGCGCTTGGCGCCGATCGTTTCTCGCTGCTGCGCCTGTCCGGGCTCCTGTGCGGCATCGGCGGCGTGGCGCTGATCGCGCTGCCGGGGACCAGCCTGCCCGAGCCGGGCATGGCGGCGTTCCTGCCGGTGGCGATGATCGCCCCGCTGTTTTATGCGGCCGAGGGACTGTTCGTCGCCCGCGTCGGGACCGCGGGGATGGGCGCCGTGCAGGCCATGGCGCTGGTCTCGGTGCTGGGGGCGGTGGTCATGCTGCCGGTGGTCTGGGCCACCGGGCAGTGGTTCGACCCTCTCCCGCTTGGCGCGCCGGAGCTGGCCCTGATCGCCGCCGCGACCGCCCATGCCGGCGCCTATGCCGGATACGTCTGGCTGGCCGCGCGGTCGGGGGCAGTGTTTGCCGGGCAGACGGGCTATGTTGTCACGGCTACCGGCGTGATCTGGGCCATGGCGATTCTCGGCGAACGTCTGGCGCCGGGCGTCTGGGCGGCGCTGGCGCTGATGCTCGTGGGTCTCTCGCTGGTCCGACCGCGCGCGGTGCCGCAGCGCGGCGTTTGACTCTGCCGACGACGCGGGTAGGAAGACGCGACCGGAACGGGAGCCGCCA
>JANOGU010000318.1:0-13272 GCA_031406135.1 Rhodobacterales bacterium | reverse complement strand
GGCGAGCGTCTCGGGCGTCCGACCGAGCCGCAGGTCGCCCACGCCGATCCGCGCAAGGTAGGCGTCGCTCCATCCGACGTGCGCCGAGACGTCCCACTCGCCCCAGCGCCGGACGATCTGGTGATCCTCGATCTGGATGATCTCGATGCCGGGGATCGCCGCGGCGGTGCGTGCGAGCACGCACCCTACCCCTCACCCCAGCGCCGCCAGCAGGTCCATCGCGGTTACCTGATCGAACTGCACGTGCCGCTGCATCGCCGCTTCCGCTGCCTCGGACTGGCGGTCGGCGATCAGCCGGGCGATTACCCGGTGCTCGGCCGCCGAGGCCCCGATGACCCCGGCATAGCGGTAGCGCGCGCGGTAATAGGCCAGCAGTTTCCGCGCGTTGGTCTTCAGCGCCTCGGCTAGCACCGGGTTGCCCGAAGCCTCTGCCACCGCCGCGTGGAAGCCGAGGTTCAACTGGTAGTAGCCGTCCGGATCGCCATCGCCCTTGCCCTCCGCGTGGCCCTCGCAGGCCAGGACGGAAGCCTCCAGCGCCACTGCTCCCGCCTTCGACAGGCGCCGCGCGGCGAGGCCCGCCGCCTGCCCCTCCAGCTTGCCGTGTACTTCGAGAATCGCGAGAAATTCCTCCAGCGTGGGCCGGAACACCGTCGCCCCCTTGCGCGGCAGGCGGCGGACGAGGCCCAGCGCCTCCAGATACAGGATCGCCTCGCGCACCGGCGTGCGCGACACGCCGTGGACCGCGGACAGTTCGGCCTCATCCAGCACATCGCCCGGGTTCAGCCGCCCCCTGTCGATCTCGGCGACCAGCGCCTGCACCAGCGCGGGGCCTTGCGGCGTCATCCGCCACCGTCCCGCCGCGCGGCCAGTACCGCCAGCGCCGCGACCAGGGCCGCCGTGGCGTCCGGCCCCAACCTGTCACGCAGGGCGGCGTCGTAGGCCAGCGCCTCCTGCCCCAATTCGGCATAGACGGCCTGCCCCCGGTCGGTCAGCGACAGGAATTCCGCGCGCCGGTCAGTGCGGTCGGGCGCCCGTTGCAGCAGTCCGTCGGCCGCCATCGCTGCCACCGCCCGGCTGACCTTGGTCTTTTCCATGTGCGACGCCTTGCAGATCTCCGCCGCCGTCATCGCCCCGAACTTGCCCAGATGCGCCAGCACCCGCCACTGGGTGCGGGAAAACCCGTGGCGGGCACGGTAGACCGACTGGAAGCCCTGGCCCGTCGCCTCGGCCGCCTGGTTCAGCAGGTAGGGCAGGAACCGGGCGAGGTCGAAGTCGTTCTGCATGTGGGCGGCCCGTCTGTGTATACGCAATGAACCTGCCACAGGCAGGCGCCCCTGTCACGCGGGCTTCGCCCGGTCGGGGTGAGCGGCGGCGATGGCGGGGACCGCCTCCAGTGCGGCGCAGATGGCGGCAATGCGGGGCAGCGGGGTCAGGTCCACGTCCCACCGCCGGGCGTTGTAGACCTGCGGCAGCAGGCAGAGATCGGCGAGGGTCACAAGGTCGCCGTGGCAGAACGGGCCGTTGTCGAGCATGGCCTCCACCGCCGCCAGGCCGGAGGCGATCCAGGGCTGCATCCAGCCCTTCATGTCCGTCCTGCCGCCCGACACCTCCACCGCGCGCTTCGCCACACGCAGGTTGCAGACCGGCTGGATCTCCATCGCCACCGCCATGGCCAGCGCCCGGACCCTCGCCCGTCCCGCAGGGTCCGGCGGCAGAAACCCCGCCCCCCGCGTCTCGTCGAGGTATTCGAGGATGGCGAGCGACTGCGTCAGCCGCAGCCCGTCGATCTCCAGCAGCGGCACCAGGGCCTGCGGATTCACCGCCAGATGCGCCGGACCCGTCTGCTCGCCTGCCGCCAGGTCCACCGGCACCGCCCGGTACGACAGCCCCAGCAGGTTCAGTCCGATCCGAACCCGGTAGGCGGAGGAGGACCGCCAGTAGTCATACAGCACGACCTCGCCCATCACCCGCCTCTCCGCTTGACATCGTTGCAGTTGCAACCAATATGCGCCCCAAATCAAGACCGGCAATCAAGGGAGGCGAGCATGACCCGCCACGACCTGCCCCAAGGCATGATCCGCGCGCCGCAGTTTGCCGGGACGACCGAGGGCTACATGCCCGGCTTCGCCAATGATTTCGAGACCGAGGCGCTGCCCGGCGCGCTGCCGCAGGGGCAGAACTCGCCGCAGAAGGTCAACTACGGGCTCTATGCCGAACAACTTTCCGGCTCCGCCTTCACCAAGCCGCACCCGGAGCGGACCTGGTGCTACCGCATCCGGCCCTCGGTGAAGCACACGACCCGCTTCACGAGGATCGATGTGCCGCTGTGGAAATCCGCCCCCCACATCGTTCCCGACGTGATCTCCCTCGGCCAGTACCGCTGGGACCCGGTCCCCCATGGCAACGAGGGGCTGACCTGGGTCACCGGCATGCGCTCCGCCACCACGGCGGGGGACGTGAACACCCAGACCGGCATGGCGGCGCATGTCTACACCGTCACCGCCTCGATGCAGGACGAGTATTTCTACTCCGCCGACGGGGAGTTGCTGGTCGTGCCGCAGGAAGGCCGCCTCAGGTTTTGCACCGAGCTCGGGGTGATCGACCTCGAACCCAAGGAAATCGCCATCCTGCCGCGCGGCCTGGTCTACCGGGTGGAGGTGCTGGAAGGCCCGGCACGGGGCTTCGTCTGCGAGAACTATGGGGTGCCCTTCACCCTGCCCAACCGCGGGCCGATCGGCGCCAACTGCCTGGCCAACCCGCGCGATTTCAAGACGCCGGTGGCGGCCTTCGAGGACCGCGAGGCGCCAAGCCGCGTCTTCCTGAAATGGTGCGGGCAGTTCCATGTGACCGTGATCGGCCACTCGCCGCTGGACGTGGTGGCCTGGCACGGCAACTATGCGCCGTGCAAATACGACCTGCGGGCCTATTCCCCGGTCGGTGCGATCCTGTTCGACCACCCCGACCCGTCGATCTTCACCGTGCTGACGGCGCCCTCGGGGCTGGAGGGGACGGCGAACATCGACTTCGTGCTGTTCCGCGAGCGCTGGCTGGTGGCGGAGCATTCCTTCCGCCCGCCCTGGTACCACAAGAACGTCATGTCCGAACTGATGGGCAACATCTACGGCATCTACGATGCCAAGCCGAAGGGCTTTGTCCCCGGCGGCATGAGCCTGCACAACTGCATGCTGCCGCACGGGCCGGACCGGCAGGCCTTTGAAGGGGCGTCGAACACGGACCTGAAGCCCGAGAAGCTGGACGAGACCATGAGCTTCATGTTCGAGACCCGGTTTCCGCAGCACCTGACCGAATGGGCGGCGAAGGCCGCGCCGCTGCAGGACGACTACATCGACTGCTGGGCCTCTCTGGAGAAGAAGTTCGACGGCACCCCGGGGGTGAAGTAGGGCGGGGTTCACCCGCCTTCCGCAACGGCGGGGTGAACCCCGTCCTACGAAGGACCATCATGCCCCTGCTCCGCTCCTGGGTCGCCTCCGCCAACGCGCCCGACCATCCCTTCCCGCTGAACAACCTGCCCTGCGGGGTGTTCTCGGTGGACGGGGAAGAGCCGCGCTGCGGCGTGGCCATCGGCGACCTGATCCTCGACTTGGCGGCGCTGGAGGCTGACGGCCTGCTGTCGCTCGGCGACGGCCCCCTGCTCGACGTGCCGTTCTGGAACGAGGTGATGGCCGCCGGGCCGGCGGTCTGGGCGGCGCTGCGGGCGCGGCTGACCGAATTGCTGAACGAAGGTTCGCAATGGCGCGAGGCCCTGGAACCTCTGCTCGTCCCGCAGGCCGGCGCCACCCTGCACCTGCCCTTCCTCGTCAGCGAATACACCGATTTCTACGCCGGCCGGCACCACGCCTTCAACGTCGGCTCGATGTTCCGCGACCCGGCGAACGCACTGCCGCCGAACTGGCTGCACATCCCCATCGGCTACAACGGCCGCGCCTCCTCGGTCGTGGTCTCCGGCACCCCGGTGCGCCGCCCCTGGGGGCAGGTGAAATCCCCGGACCATGCCGCGCCCGCCTTCCAGCCCTCGCGCCGCTTCGATTTCGAGCTGGAACTGGGCGCTGTCGTCGGCACCCGGTCCGACGGCCCGGTCACGGTGGCTGAGGCCGAGGCGATGATCTTCGGCTACGTCCTTCTGAACGACTGGTCCGCGCGCGACATCCAGGCTTGGGAATACCAGCCGCTCGGCCCGTTCCAGGCCAAGGCGACCGCGACGACGCTCTCACCCTGGATCGTGCCCGCCGCCGCGTTGGCCCCGTTTCGCGTCGCCACGCCGGATCGCGCGCAGCCGCTGCTGCCCTACCTGCACGAGCCCCGGCCCATGGGTCTGGACATCGCGCTGGAGGTGGTCCTGTCCCACGGCGGCGAGCACGCCACCGTCACCCGCACCAACGCCCGCGAGCTGTACTACTCCTTCCCCCAGCAGCTGGCCCACCACACCACCTCCGGCTGTCCGATGACGACCGGCGACCTGCTCGGCTCCGGAACCATTTCCGGCCCTCAGAAGACAAGCCGCGGCTCGCTTCTGGAACTGTCCTGGGGCGGGAAGGAACCGCTCCCGCTGCCCTTCGGCCAAAGGAGCTTTCTTGAGGATGGCGACCACGTCATCCTGCGCGGCAATGCGACAGGCGACGGCTACAGCATCGGCTTCGGCGACTGCGCCGGAGACATCCTTCCCGCCCTTCCCGACCCCTACGCGAGGACGCCATGACCAGAGCCTTCGCCTCCCAGGGCGACCTGACCGAGAAGACCACCAGCTTCACCGAGATCGGACCCGGTCTCTATGCCTTCACCGCCGAGGGTGACCCAAATTCGGGCGTCATCATCGGCGACGACAGCGTGATGGTGATCGAGGCACAGGCGACGCCAAGGCTGGCGCGCAAGGTGATCGACTGCATCCGCCAGGTCACCGACAAGCCGGTCTCGCATGTGGTTCTGACGCATTACCACGCCGTGCGCGTGCTGGGCGCCAGCGCCTTCGGCGCGCCCACGGTTGTGATGGGCGAGAAGGCCCGGGCGATGGTCGCCGAGCGCGGCGCCGAGGACTGGGCGAGCGAGTTCGCGCGCTTTCCCCGCCTGTTCGCGGGCCACGAGGAGATCCCGGGCCTGACCTGGCCGACCGTCACGTTCAGCGACCGGATGGCCGTGTATCTCGGGCGGCGGCGGATCGACCTGATGCACCCCGGCCGGGCGCACACGGCGGGCGACATCGTCGTCCACGTGCCGGATGCGAACGTGATGTTCACCGGCGACATCGTCGAATACCACTCCGCCTGCTACTGCGGCGACGGGCATTTCCACGACTGGCCGGGTACGCTGGACCGCATCGGCGATTTCGGGCTCGACGCCATCGCGCCGGGGCGGGGCGGGGCGCTGATCGGCCGAGACATGGTGAACGCGGGTCTGGACGCGACACGGCGCTTCGTGCGGTCCACCTACCTGCCGGCCGCCCGGGTCGCGCTGCGCGGCGGATCGCTGCGCGAGGCCATGGCCGCGGTCCGGGCCGAGTGCGACCCGCTGTTTTCAGCCTTCGCCATCTACGAGCACTGCCTGCCCTTCAACGTCTCGCGCGCCTATGACGAGGCGCTGGACATCGACACGCCGCGGATCTGGACCGCGGAACGCGACCGGCTGATGTGGGAGGCCTTGCAGGGATGATCCGCGCTGTCCTTTTGTCGATGATGCTGACCACCCCGGCGATGGCCTGCGCGGTGCGGGATGAGTTCTTTTTGGCCGATATCGCCTCGCATCCGGTCGTCGTGCTGGCCGATGTGGCTGGCTATGCCTTCGACATCCGCGAAGGCGGCAGGCTGCAGCTCGACGTGGTCGAAGTCTGGAAGGGCAATGCGCCTGATCACTTGACCGCGGTATGGGAGCACGGCATGTCGGACTATCCGCCCGCGGACTGGGACACCCTTCCCACCCGCATCATCGCCGCGCTGAGCCCCGGTGACGGTGACGCCTTCACGCTCGTGGTGGAAATCTGCGGAACGGCGCATTTCGTTGATGCGACCGAGGCCAACGCCGCCGCCGTGAAGGCCGCACTGCCGTGACCGAAGTGGCATTCTGGCTGGGCCGCGCCGCCTTTTCGTTCTTGGAAGCCGGCTTCCTGCTCTGGATTGGACTGATCTTCTGGCTGGCGTTCAGCACCGGCGGCTGGCGCCGGCTGATGGGCTGGAGCATCTCGGGTCAGTACGCCGAAATGGGGCACCTGATCCGGCTGGCGGGGCGGGGCGGCTGGTCGCGCATCATGTCGCGCATCGCCTCGCTCGCCATCGCCGCCGGGGTCACGGCGCTGCTCCTCGCGGGACTTCTGACGCTGATCCGGCTGTTCACCGAAGGCGGCCCCGCCTGACCGAAAGACCCCCGCCCGATGCCCTACGACTACCGCCCCTTCGCCTATGCCCCGCCGCCCGGCCTGACCGGCCCCGAGCCGCGGCATCCCGTGGTGATCGTCGGCGCTGGCCCGATCGGGCTGGCGCTGGCCATCGACCTGGCGCAGCAGGGGGTGCGGTCGGTGGTGCTCGACGACAACAACGTCGTCTCGGTCGGCTCGCGCGCGATCTGCTGGTCCAAGCGCAGCCTGGAGATTCTGGACCGACTCGGCGTAGGCCAGAAATGCGTGGACAAGGGCGTGGTCTGGAAACTCGGCCGTACCTTCCACCGCGAAGAGGAAATCTGGAAATTCGACCTGCAGCCCGACCCCGGCCACAAGATGCCTGCGTTCGTGAACCTGCAGCAATACTACGTCGAGGAATACCTGGTCGCCCGCGCCCAAGGTTTCCCCGACCTGATCGACCTGCGTTGGAAGAACAAGGTCACCGCCGTCAGCCAGACCGGCCACGTCGCCCTGACCGTCCAGACCCCTGACGGCCCCTACGACCTGGAGGCCGACACTCTGGTTGCCTGCGACGGGGCGAAAAGCATGGTCCGCGGCATGCTGGATCTGGATTTCGACGGTGAGCTGTTCGAGGAGCGTTTCCTGATCGCCGACATCGTCATGCTGTCCGACTTCCCGGCCGAGCGCCGGTTCTGGTTCGAGCCGGTGTTTCACCCCGGACAGACAGCGCTGTTGCACAAGCAGGCCGACAATGGCTACCGGATCGACCTGCAACTGGGATGGGACGCCGACCCGGAGGCAGAGCGCCAGCCGGAAAGGGTCCTGCCGCGCATCGAGAAGGCCCTCGGTCACGCGGACTTCACCGTCGAATGGGTGTCGGTCTACACCTTCCAGTGCCGGCGGCTGGCGCGCTTCGTCCACGACCGGGTGATCTTCTGTGGCGACTCGGCGCATCTCGTCAGCCCCTTCGGCGCCCGCGGCGGCAACGGCGGCTTGCAGGATGTGGACGCGCTGGGCTGGCGCCTTGCCTCCGTGGTCAACGGCGGCGATCCGGCGCAACTGGACGCCTACGACCGCGAACGCCAGTTCGGGGCCGACGAGAACCTGCTCAATTCCTCCCGCACGACCCGGTTCATGTCCCCCGCGCCAGGTGCAGAGCGGCAGTTCCGCGACGCGGTGCTGGCGCTGGCCGCCAAGGCGCCGTTCGCGCGGCCGCTGGTCAATTCCGGCCGCCTGTCGCGGCCCTGCACCTATCCGCTCGACGCGCCGGACGACCCCCGCCTGCCCGGTGCCACCTGCCCCGGCGCCGTGGCGCCGGACGCGCCGCTGGGCAACGGCTGGCTGATCGATGCCCTGCGCGGGCCGCTGGTGCTGGCGCTGGGCGGCACGGTGGATGCGCCGGTCCCCGTGCTGTCGCCGGACCTCACGGACACCCTGCGTGAACGCTATCTCGGCAGCGCGCCGCGGGCGGTCTATCTCATCCGGCCCGATCAGGTCGTCGTCGCCCGCTGGGTGGACCCCCCGCCCGGTGCCATCGCCGCCGCCGTTAAGGCCATGGAGGCCGGCCGATGACCCTGACCGTCACCCCGAACCTGCCCGATCCCGACGCCGCCTACGCGCGGCTGCTGGCCGCCCACAAGGGCCTGACCGAGGCCGAGAGCGCCGCGCTCAACGCCCGGCTGATCCTGATCCTGATGAACCACATCGGCGATGCGGCGGTGCTGGATCAGGCGCTCGTGCTGGCCCGCGACAGCGGGCGGTGATGCACCGGAGACAGCGGCTCTTCAGGACCTTACGGCGTCCGGGGACGGGCCGCGGGCCACGTCCTTGTGGATGATCACGTCGGCCTGCGGGTAGGCCTTCAGGATCGCCCTGCGCAGACCGGCGCCGATGTCATGGGCCGCGCGCAGCGGCAGGTCGCCGTCAAGCTCGATGTGCAGGTTGACGAAGACCTGCCGTCCGGCGGTGCGGGTCTTGAGGTCGTGGAAGCCATGCACTCCCGGCCAGTCCCGGGCGATCTCGGCGATGCCGGCGATGAGCGCGGGGTCGGCCGCGCGGTCCATCAGCGCATCCCAGGCGCCGTGGCCCACCCGCAGCGCAGCCACCACCAGGACCGCAGCCGCGGCCATCGCCACGACGGCGTCGATCTTGCCCAGCCCCAGGCTGGCAGAGGCCCAGAGCGCCAGAATCGCGCCGATGTTCGGGACCAGGTCGGACAGGTAGTGCAGCCGGTCGGCCAGCACCACGCGGTTGCCCGTCGCCCGCGCCACCCGGCCCTGCCAGAAGACCAGGGCAAGGGTCAGCACGATCGACACCACCATCACCGCAATGCCGACGCCTTCGGCCGCCAGCACCGGCGGCGCGGGGGCGAGGAGCCGCGCGCCGGCCGCCCAGCCGATGGCGCCCGCCGCGACCAGAAGGAAGACCGCCTGGCCCAGCGCCGCGAGGTCCTCGGCCGAGGAATGGCCGAAGGCGTGGTCCTCGTCGGCGGGCTTGGCCGCGTAGAGGATCGCGGCCATCGCGCCCAGCGAGACTGCGAGGTCCATCGCCGAATCGGCCAGCGAGGCCGCGACCGACAGCGCATTCGTCGCGCCCAGCGCCCAGAGCTTCAGCCCGACGAGCACACAGGCCACCACCACCGAGGCAAGCGCGGCGGAAAGGTCGAGGCGGCTGCCCGATGCGGCGGTCATGGCGCCGATCCTAGAGCGCGTCGCGCCCAAACAAAAACAGGAAACCCCGCCCCGGGCCCGACCCGGGGCCCCGCCTTGAACCCGCACCACCGCTGAAGCTTGAGACCCCGGGTCAAGCCCGGGGCGGGGTTTCCCTGACTCCTCTGGCTCCAACTGGCAGAGACACGCCCAAGGTCAGGTCCGGCCGGGACGGAACCACGGCGCAAGAGCCGCCTGTCCTTCCCCGCTCAAGGCACAACGATCTCGATCAGCCGAGGCCCGTCGGCGCGGATCGCCGCTGCCAGCGCTGCGGGGTCGGCGGTGACCGACACGAACGGCAGGTCGCAGGCCTGCGCGAAGGGCGCGAGGTTCAGCGGCGACGGGTCGCAGCCGATGACCGGCGTCTGCGCTGAGCGCATGTAGTCGGCGATTTCCCTGTAGCCCGCGTTGTTCCAGACGACGAAGCGGATGTTCAGCCGCTCGTCCACCGCCGTGCGCAGTTCGGCCGCCGAGAACTGCAGGCCGCCGTCGCCGATGAGGCAGAGGACCGGAACCCCCGGCGCGGCGATCGCCGCACCCACCGCCGCGCCAGGCGCGTAGCCGAGCGTCCCGTAGCCCGTGCAGGACATGAAGGCGCGGGCCGGGGCGTCGTGATCGTAGTAGTAATAGGGCGCATAGGTCAGCTGCGTGCTGTCGCCCACATGAATGGAACCCGGCAGCGCATCGCGCATCGCCTCGACAAGCGCGAGCATCGGCTGCAGCTCATTCGGCATTTCCGCCCACGCCGCTTCTCGCGCGGCGGCGGCCCGCACGGCCCCTTCTCCCGCCTTCGGGGTCAGGCGGGGCAGCAGGGCCGACAGCACCGCGCCCGCGTCGCCGTGCAATCTGACGGCAGCGGCCTCCCGGGACAACGGTCCGGCGCCGATGTCGATCCGGATCATTCCCGAAATGTCGGGAAAGTCGCCGCGCAGGAAGGCGTCATAGTCGGTGCGGCCCAGCTCGGTTCCCACCGCCAGCACCTGGTCCGCCGCGGCAATCAGCCGGCGCACGCTGTCGAACGACGCCGTCGCCGGCACGGTGAGCGGATGTCCGTGCATCAGGCCGCGGGCGTTGACCGTCTGCACCACGGGCGCCGACAGCGCCTCGGCCATCGCGCGCAGCGGGGCTTCGGCGCGCTTGGCGCCGCCGCCGGCCAGGATCACCGGCCGGGCGCAGCGGGCCAGACGGTCCGCCGCCGCGTCGAGCGACGCGGGATCGGGCGAGGGGAGCGCTGGGACGACGGGTGGCGGCAACGGCGCGCAGGGCAGCGGCATCACGTCCGTCGGGATCTGGATATGCGCCGGGCCGGGGCGGTCCGAGAGCATCGCGGCGAAGGCGGCGTCGAGCGCCGGGCCGAGGTCTTCCGGGCTGCCGATGTGGAAGGTCGGACAGAGCGCCCGGACCAGCGCGGCCTGGTCGGGCAGTTCGTGCAGGAGGCCCAGCCCCTTGCCGAGGGAATCGCGGCGGTTGACGCCCGAGATGACGAGCATCGGCACCGACTCCGCCCGCGCCTGCGCCATCGCGGTCAGGATGTTCGTCAGCCCCGGCCCGGTGATGACGAAGGCAACGCCCGGCTTGCCCGACACGCGGGCGTAGCCGTCGGCCATGAACCCCGCGCCCTGTTCGTGCCGCGCGGTGACATGGCGGACACCTGACCCGGCCAGACCGCGGTAAAGCTCGATGGTGTGCACGCCGGGGATGCCGAAGACGACCTCGACACCCCGCGCCTTGAGCCCGGCGACCAGCTCCTGTCCAACCGTCCTCATCCGCCTGCCTCCGCCGCATGGGCCGCGATCCGGGCGCAGGCCTCCTCGATCACGTCGTCGGGCTGGGTCAGGCTCAGCCGCAGCCAGCCCGCCAGCGTGGCGCCGAAGCTTTCGCCGGGCATCACCGCCACACTCCTCCGGTGCAGCAGGCCGCGCGCGAAGTCCTCGCCCGAAGCGGCCACGGCCCGTGCATCGACCAGCGCGAACATCCCCGCCTCCGGCCGATGGACGCGCAGGCCCGACCGCCCGTCAAGCCGCGCAAGAATCAGATCGGCACGCCGGGCGAATCGCTCGACCATTCCGCCAGCCACGGAGGAGCCCTCGCGCACCGCCACCTCGGTCATGTCGGCGATAAAGGGCTGGTTGCCGAACAGCATCGTCTCCGACAGCGGCAGGACACGGGCGCAGAACTCCGCCGGGCCGACCAACCAGCCGGAGCGGAACCCCGGCGCGGCGTGCGACTTCGAGATCGAGCAGGCGGCGACGGTGCGGTTGGCCAGCGCGGGGATGTCGAGTGGCGAGGCGAAAGGGACGTTGGGAAAGATCACGTCCTCGTAGACCTCGTCGCAAAGCAGCCACAGGTCATGCTCCACCGCGATCCGGCCCAGCGCCGCGATCTCGTCGCGGCGCAGCACGGCGCCGGTCGGATTGTGCGGAGTGTTGATAAACAGCACTCGCGTCTCGGGCGTGATGGCGGCCGCCACCTCCGCCGGGTCCATGCGGAAGCCGCGTTCTGGCCGCAGCCGCACCGTGTCGAGCCGCGCGCCCGTCGCCGCCACCAGCCCCTCGTAGGTGGAATAGCTCGGATCGCCCATCAGCACCGCATCGCCCGACCCCGCCAGCGTCATCAGCGCCGCGTAGAGCGCGGTCTGCGTGCCGGGCAGGCACAGCACGTTTTCCGGGAGAAAGACGCGCCCGCGGCGGGCCGTGTAACGGTCGGCCAGCGCCCGGACCAGCCCGGGTTCGCCCCGGCCGATGGAATAGCCGGTGCGCCCCGCCGCCATGGCGCTCTGCGCAGCCGTCACCAATGATTCCGGCACGGGCACGTCGGGCTCGCCGATGGTCAGCTCGATCACCGACCGCCCTGCCGCTTTCATCGCCCGGGCCTCGTCGTGCAGCGCCCAGCGGGCGCCACCCAGACCGGCCAGCCGCTCGGTCACCGGGGCGAACCTCACGCTTCTTCCTCCAGCCGCAGGCCCAGGATCGCGCCCACGGACCGCAGTCCCAGCCGCTCCAGTTCGCCGGCGCCGAAGGCATCGGGCAGAAGCCCGCCCTCCATCCACAGCCCGTCGATCACCGCGTTGCAGGCGATGGCCAGCGGCCGGGCGCGCACCGGGTCGGCGAAGCCGGGCAGGGCCATGATCAGCGCCTGCAACTGGTCGCGGTAGCGCAGGTAGGTCGCGCGGTGGATCGCCAGCATCTCGGGGTCGTGCCGGATCAGGTTGATGAACCCCGCCCAGAGGCTGATCCGCGTAGGTTCCAGCACCGGCGGGCGGAACGACGCGGCGACATAGGCCGCCAGCCGCGCCAGGGGATCGCCCCCTGCCGCCTCGGCCGCTTGGAGGCTCAGGTCCGAAAAGCGAACCATCAGTTCACCGAAGGCGGCCCGCGTCAGGTCTTCCTTGCTGGCGAAGTAATGCCCGACCAGCCCGGCCGTCACCCCCGCCCGGTCGGCAATGGCCCGCGTCGTCGCCGCGGCGGTGCCGCCCTCGGCGACAAGCTCCAGGGTGGCGGCCATCAGCGCCTCGCGCCGCCGCTCCTCGCCCTCGCGGCGGAACTTGCGCCGATCTCCCGTCATTTCCTCACCGGAACCGTAATTATACGCTTGCACAACAGCGCCCCGCTGGACTTACTCTGAACGCCGAAGACAGGGAAGAGAGATGCAGCCCGCGCCAGTTCCACAATCAGGCACCCGGCCCGAAGCGATCAGGGTCGAGGGCCTGCACAAGTCCTTCGGCTCACTCGAGGTGCTGAAAGGTGTGAGCCTGACCGCGCAGGAAGGCGACGTGGTCGCCATCATCGGCGGGTCGGGCTCGGGCAAGTCGACCATGCTGCGCTGCATCAACTTCCTCGAGACCCCCTCCGGCGGCCGGATCGTGATCGGCGGCGAGGAGGTGCGGATGAAGCCAACCGGCGAATGCGCCGACCGCCGCCAGATCGAACGGCTGCGGCAGAAGCTTGGCATGGTGTTCCAGCAGTTCAACCTGTGGTCGCACATGACGGTGCTGGGCAACCTGATCGAGGTGCCGGTCCATGTCCTCGGCGTGCCCCGGGAAGAGGCCGAGGCGCGCGCCCGCAAGGTGCTTGACCGTGTCGGTCTCGGCGCCAAGGCCGACGTCTACCCCGCCTTCCTGTCGGGCGGGCAGCAGCAGCGCGTGGCCATTGCGCGCGCGCTCTGCGTCGAGCCCTCGGCCATGCTGTTCGACGAGCCGACCTCGGCGCTCGACCCCGA
>JANOGU010000177.1:0-10025 GCA_031406135.1 Rhodobacterales bacterium | reverse complement strand
CGTAGGGCGGGGTTCACCCCGCCGTCCGTCAGAACTGGTCCTCAAACCGCTTGGCCAGGTCCTCGATGTTCTCCGGCGGCCAGTCCTCGACTTCCATGCCGAGGTGCAGACCCATGCCGGACAGCACTTCCTTGATCTCGTTCAGCGACTTGCGGCCGAAGTTCGGGGTCCGCAGCATCTCTGCCTCGGTCTTCTGGATCAGGTCGCCGATGTAGACGATGTTGTCGTTCTTCAGGCAGTTGGCGGAGCGGACGGAAAGTTCCAGCTCGTCCACCTTCTTGAGCAGGAGCGGGTTGAACTCCAGCCCCGCGTCCTCGATCCCCTTGGACGACGATTCCGGCTCGTCGAAGTTGACGAAGATCGCCAGCTGATCCTGCAGGATACGCGCCGCGTAGGCGACCGCGTCGTCGGGCGAGAGCGAGCCATTGGTCTCGATCTTCATCGTCAGCCTGTCGTAGTCGAGAACCTGCCCCTCGCGGGTCGGGGTGACCTCGTAGCTGACCTTCTTCACCGGGGTGAAGATGGCGTCGATCGGGATCAGGCCGATGGGCGCATCCTCGGGCCGGTTCTTGTCGGCCGCGACATAGCCCTTTCCGGTGGAAACCATCAGCTCCATGTAGACATCCGCGCCGTCGTCGAGGTGACAGATGACGTGGTCCTTGTTCAGGACCTCGATACCGTTCGAGGTGGTGATGTCGCCGGCGGTGACGACGCCGGGGCCCTTCGCGGAAATCGTCAGGCGCTTCGGCCCCTCGACCTCCATCTTCAGCGCCACGCCCTTGAGGTTGAGCACGACGTCGGTGACATCCTCGCGCACGCCGGCAACCGAGGAGAACTCGTGCAGGACGTTGTCGATCTGCACCGAGGTGATCGCAGCGCCCTGCAGCGACGACATCAGGACGCGGCGCAGCGCGTTGCCCAGCGTCAGGCCGAAGCCGCGTTCCAGCGGCTCGGCGACAACCGTGGCGGTGCGCGATGCATCCGGACCGGGTTTGACGTTCAGTTGCGTCGGCTTGATGAGCTCGAGCCAGTTCTTGTGGATCATGCCTGTCGCCTCCATTCTTGCCCGTGGGTCATGACCGTGCCCGCGGACGTCCGAGGTAAAATGACGAATCCGGGCCGCGCGGGAACGCGACCCGGGGAAAGGATCGGCCGTCAGACGCGGCGGCGCTTTGGCGGACGGCAGCCGTTGTGCGCGATCGGCGAGACGTCGCGGATCGAGGTGATGGTGAAGCCCACCGCGGCCAGCGCACGCAGCGCGGACTCGCGACCCGAGCCGGGGCCCTGGACTTCCACCTCGAGCGTGCGGACGCCATGCTCCTGCGCCTTGCGGCCGGCGTCCTCGGCGGCCATCTGCGCGGCGTAGGGCGTGGACTTGCGGCTGCCCTTGAAGCCTATCGTGCCGGCCGAGGACCAGGCGATGGCATTGCCCTGAACGTCGGAGATCAGCACCTTGGTATTGTTGAACGACGAATTCACATGCGCCACGCCGGCGGCGATGTTCTTGCGTTCCTTCTTCTTGGTGCGGCCGGCAGTCTTGGTGGTTTCGCGTGCCATGATCCCTGCCCCTTACTTCTTCTTGCCGGCGATCGGCCTGGACGGGCCTTTGCGGGTACGGGCGTTGGTGTGCGTCCGCTGGCCGCGCACCGGCAGGTTCTTGCGATGGCGCAGGCCGCGGTAGCAGCCGAGATCCATCAGCCGCTTGATGTTCATCGAGACTTCACGGCGCAGGTCGCCCTCGACCTTGAAGTTGGCGTCGATGTGCTCGCGGATCGACAGCACCTCGGCGTCGGTGAGCTGATTCACCCGGCGGGACTGATCGATGCCGACGGCGGTGCAGATCTGCGCGGCAACTTGCTGGCCGATGCCGTGGATGTAGGTCAGCGCGATGGGTACGCGCTTGGCGGTGGGGATATTGACGCCTGCGATGCGGGCCAAGGTCTTCGTCCTCTCGTTGCGGTTCCGTCGTGCCAGAACCTTTTTTCACAACTGCGCGGACCCGGGGGTCCGCACGACTCAGAGGCGGGAAACCGCCTGTCAAGCCGATTCTCTTGCGAGTCGGCGCGACTTATGGGCTTTTCTCCGGGGCGTCAAGTGCGGGCGGCCGAGAGTCGGGGCAAGCCCCGCCCTACAGCAGCCGTTCCATCGCGGCGGCGACCGTGTCCGGGTCGGCCATGCCGTCCACCGTGCGCAGCCTCCCCTTGGCGTAGTAGTAGCCGATCAGCGGCGAGGTCTTCTTGTAATACTCCATCAGCCGGGTCTTCAGCGCGTCGGGATTGTCGTCGGCGCGGCGCACGAACTCGGTCGAGCCGCAGGTGTCGCAGACGCCGGCGGCTTTGGTCGGCCGGGTCTGGTCGTGGTAGACCTCGCCGCATTTCGCGCAGGTGAAGCGGCCGGAGATGCGCGCGACCAGGGCCGCGTCGTCAACCTGCATTTCGATCACCGCGTCGAGCGCCATGCCCAGGCGCGACAGCAGGTCGCCCAGCGCGTCGGCCTGTTTCAGCGTGCGCGGGAAACCGTCGAAGATGAAGCCGCCGCCCTTCGGGCCGGACAGTTTCTCCTCGATCAGGCCGATGACAATGGCGTCGGTGACCAGCTCGCCCCGCGCCATGACCGCGGCGACCTTGCGGCCCATCCCGGTGCCCGAAGTCTTGGCCTCGCGCAGCATGTCTCCGGTCGAGAGCTGGACCATGCCGCGGCCTTCGACCAGACGTTTGGCCTGAGTGCCCTTGCCAGCGCCGGGCGGCCCCAGAAGGATCAGGTTCGTCATGCGCTCACCGCCGGGTAGGTGCCCTGGGTGCAGTGTCGCCCGTCCGCTTGCGCCCGCGCAACTGCGCTTTTTCGATCAGGCCTTCGTACTGGTGCGCCAGAAGATGCGACTGCACCTGCTGGATCGTGTCCATGGTGACCGAGACCACGATCAGCACCGAGGTGCCGCCGAAATAGAACGGAATGCCGAACCGCGAGATCAGGAATTCCGGCAGCAGGCAGACCGCCACGAGGTAGGCCGAGCCCAGAACCAGAACCCGGGTCACGACGTATTCGAGATACTCCTCGGTCTTCTTGCCCGGCCGGATGCCGGGGACGAAGCCGTTCTGGTTCTTCAGGTTTTCGGCCACATCCTCGACCTTGAACGAGACGTTGTTGGTATAGAAGTAGCTGAAGAACGCGATCATCCCGGCATAGAACAGGATGTAGAGCGGCTGCCCCTGGCCGAAGTAGGCGAGGATCGTCGACAGGATCGGCCCGGTGCCCTGCTGGCCCGAGAAGGTGGAGATCGTCACCGGCAGCAAAAGGAGCGACGAGGCGAAGATCGCCGGGATCACGCCCGCCGGGTTGACCTTGATCGGCAGGTGCGACGAGCCGCCGTCGTAGATTTTCATGCCGACCTGGCGGCGCGGGTACTGGATGTGGATCTTGCGCAGCGCGCGTTCCACGAACACCACCAAGGTGATCACCGCGATCACCAGAGCGATCACGCCCACGATCAGCGCCGGGCCGACCGCGCCCGAGCGGCCCTGCGACAGGAACTGGGCGATGGCGGCGGGTATCTCCGCCACGATGCCCACGAAGATGATCAGCGATATACCGTTGCCGATGCCGCGGGCGGTGATCTGCTCGCCCAGCCACATCAGGAACATGGTGCCGCCGACCAGCGTGATGACGCAGCCGAACATGAAGAACGGCCCCGGGTTGGTCGCCAGCCCGCCGGACTGCATCCCCGCGGCGATGCCATAGGCCTGAAGCGTCGCCAGGCCGACCGTGCCATAACGGGTGTACTGGTTGATCTTCTTGCGGCCGTGCTCGCCTTCCTTCTTGAGCTGTTCAAGCTTCGGCACCATCGAGGCCATGAGCTGCACGATGATCGAGGCCGAGATGTAGGGCATGATGCCGAGCGCGAAGATGCCCATGCGGCTGATCGCGCCGCCGGTGAACAAGTTCAGCATGCCGCCGATGCCCTGCGTCGCCTGCGCCATGAACTCGCGCAGCGCCGCGCCGTCGATGCCGGGGACCGGGATGTAGGTGCCGAGGCGATAGACGATCAGCAGGCCGACGGTGAAGAAGATGCGGGCGCGCAGGTCGGTCGCCTTGCCCAGAGCGCTCCAGCTCAGGTTGGCGGCCATCTGTTCGGCGGCGGATGCCATGTCGTGCCTTTCCGCAAAGTCATGGGAATTGCGCCGCCAGGGTCCGGCGGCGCGCGGGTCGGAAAGCGATGTAAGCCCTCGGAGGGGGGCTCACAAGCTCATTCGGCGGCGGATTCGACCTTCGCCACGACGCTCAGCGTGCCACCCTGGGCCTCCACCGCCGCGATGGCCGCGGCAGAAGCGCCGGTCACCGTGATCCGGAGCTTCTTGGTGGTGACCTCGCCCTTGGCCAGCACGCGGATGCCGTCCCTCTTGCGCGAGGTCACCCCGGCCGCGACCAGCGCGTCCTCGGTGATCTCGGCCTTGGCGTCGAGCTTGCCGGCAGCGATGAACTTCTCGATCATGCCGAGGTTCACCACCGCGTATTCCTTCGCGTTCGGCTTGGTGAAGCCGCGCTTTGGCAGGCGGCGGTACAGCGGCATCTGGCCGCCTTCATACCCGCCCAGCGCCACGCCGGAGCGGGCGTGCTGGCCCTTGATGCCGCGGCCGGCGGTCTTGCCCTTGCCCGAACCCGGGCCGCGCGCCACGCGCTTCTTCTTCTTCGACGCGCCGGGGTTGTCGTGCAGTTCGTGCAGTTTCATGTCGCAACTCCTCGAGGCCGGAAATCCCATACCTGCGACGGATGCGGGAAACACGGCATGTGAACGGACGCGCAGGACAGCGCGTCACCGGCGGGCGTATAGGGGGTCGCCCTGCCCCGCGCAAGCGGGTTTGCGGCGCGCGTCAGGCGCTGGCTGGCCAGACGAAATCGGGCCGCAGGCTGCCGTGGACGGGACGGCCATCGTCAGGCTTGGCGTAGCCCTTCGTCTCGTCCCAGAAGGCGTGGTAGGTCGCCGCCGGGAAGCCCGCCACGTCGTAGCCCATGACGTTGGGCACCGCGACGCGGATGCGGTGCTGCTTGTCGTCGAGCATGATGACCGCGCCGCAGTCGGTGCAGAGGCAGATCTCCAGCGGCCCGTCGGGGTTCTGCGCGTTGAACGGCACGCGCTTGAGCTTCTCCGGGTGGTCCACGCTGATGTCGCCGTGGTTGAAGAAGGCGACATGGGTGCTCTGCTGGCCGGTCACGGCCTTGCAGACGTTGCAGTGGCAGACGTGGTTGTCGATCGGCCCCTTTGCCGCCGTGACATGCACATGCGCGCAGCCGCCGTTGAGTTCGGCCATGGTCGTCCTCCCTGATGGTCCGCCCCCTCCCCGGGGCGGTTCTGGGGTGGAGTGTGGAGCCGGAGGGTGGGCGGAGTCCAGCGCGGATGCGACGTGGGTTTCGGGCGAGATGTGGTCAGACGAGTTGACTGAAAGAGTAAGACGGATTAACTTACTGACATGAACCAGAGGCCCTCCCTCCCTTCGCAATACACCACACTGTCCACGCGGGGTCAGGTGGTCCTGCCGAAACCGCTCCGCAATGCCCGGAAGTGGGGCGCTGGGAGGCGGTTCGAGATTGTCGAGACGTCCGACGGGGTGCTACTGCGGGCGGAACCGCTGTTCCCGCCCAAGACCATCGACGAGGTGTTCGGGAGCCTGAAGTACGACGGTCCGCCGATCAGCATCGAAGACATGGACCGGGGCATCGAAGAGGCGGTCTGGGAAGAATACCGGCGTGGTGGTTATTGATACGAACGTCGCGCTGCGCTTTCTGACCGGCGACGATCCTGCACAGGCGGCACGGGCGCGCGACCTGATTTCGGCCGGGCCCGTGCTGCTGCTAACCACAGTGATCCTCGAAACGGCCTGGGTATTGCGGACGGTCTACCGCCTGCCGAGGGCGGAGGTGGTCGCGAAGCTGCGCGACCTGGCCGGTGTGACCAACATAATGTTGGAGGACCCCGACCGCGTTGCCCGCGCGTTGCGCTTCATGGACGGCGGCATGGAGTATGCGGATGCGGTGCATCTGGCCTCCTTGGGCGAGGACGAGACCTTTGCGACCTTCGATGCGGACCTGCGGCGGATCGCAAGCCGGTCTGGCGAGCAACGGGTGGTTGAGGTCTGACCCTCGAAAGAAAAGGCGCCCCGGTATGGCCGTGGCGCCCGTAATGGTCAGACTGGCCAACGTCGACCCGATTACTCAGTTGCGACGATGACCCTGCGCGTGCTGTCAACACACTGTTCTCCGCGACGTTCAAGTTCCGCGTAGATCGCCCTCTGTTCCGACGGCAGCGAAATGTATTCGTCGCTATCGAGAATTCGGCACAGATATCCCGTGGGCATATCCGCAACCGTTTCCTGATTGATCGGACCCGTGCAACCCACAAGAAATCCTGCCGCCGCTATGGCAAGACCACCGCCGACGTAACGGGCCGTCAGGACGATCATTTCCTACCCCCGCTCCTCCACGATCCGCACCAGGTGCGGGATGGCGTTGACCATGCCGCGGACGGAGGGGGTGTCTTCCAGCTCGCGGCGGCGGCGGATCTTGCCGAGGCCGAGGCCCTGCAGGGTCTGCGCCTGGACCTTGGGGCGGCGGGCGGAGGAGGCGTATTGCTCCACCACGATGGTCTTTTTCACTGCGTCCGCCATGCTCAGGCCTCCACCGCTTCGGTCTCGGGCTTGCGCAGGATCTCGGCCACCTTCTTGCCGCGGCGGGCCGCGATCATCCGGGGGCTGGATTCCTTGGTCAGGCCCTCGATGGTGGCGCGCACCATGTTGTAGGGGTTGGACGAGCCGAGCGACTTGGCCACCACGTCCTGCAGGCCCAGCATCTCGAACACCGCGCGCATCGGGCCGCCGGCGATGATGCCGGTGCCGGCCACGGCTGAGCGCATCACCACCTTGCCGGCGCCGTGGCGGCCCTCGATGTCGTGGTGCAGCGTGCGGCCGTCGCGCAGCGGGATGCGGACGATGGAGCGCTTGGCCTGTTCGGTGGCCTTGCGGATCGCCTCCGGCACTTCCTTGGCCTTGCCCTTGCCGTAGCCGACGCGGCCGCGCTGGTCGCCCACCACCACGAGTGCCGCAAAGCCGAAGCGCTTGCCGCCCTTCACGGTCTTGGACACACGGTTGATCGCGACCAGGCGGTCCTGGAATTCGGACTGTTCCTCGCGGTTGTCGCCGCGACGGTTGTCGTGGCGGTCCCGGCGGTGTTCACGTTCTGCCATCTTGTTCCCCTCAGAACTTCAGACCGCCTTCACGGGCGGCATCGGCGAGCGCCTTGACCTTCCCGTGAAAGAGGAACCCGCCGCGGTCGAAGTAGCACTCCTCGACCCCGGCCTGCTTCGCCCGCTCGGCAATCGCTGTCCCGACCTTGGCCGAGGCTTCGACGTTGTTCCTGCCGACGGCGCCCAGGCCCTTTTCGAGCGTGGAGGCCGCGGCCACCGTCACCCCGCGCGCATCGTCGATCAGCTGCGCGCTGATGTTCTTCGACGAGCGGTGGACGGACAGGCGCAGGCGGCCGTGCGCCATCGCCTTCAACTTGTTCCGGACGCGCATGCGGCGCTTTAGGAACAGCTCTCGCTTGGAATTTGCCATGTCCCCGGTCCTTATTTCTTCTTGCCTTCCTTGCGGAAGACATACTCGTCCCGGTAGCGGATGCCCTTGCCCTTGTAGGGCTCCGGCCGCTTCCACTCGCGGATGTTGGCGGCCACCTGGCCGACGAGCTGCTGGTCGATGCCCTCGACGATGATGACATCCTGCTTGGGCGAGGGCGTCGTGACGGTCACGCCCTTCGGCACCTCGAAGTTCACGTCATGGCTGTAGCCGAGGTTCAGCTTCAGCACGTTGCCGGTCACCGAGGCGCGGTAGCCCACGCCCTGGATATCCATTTCCTTGCGGAAGCCCTTGGTCACGCCCTCGACGAGGTTGTCGACCATCGACCGGGCCATGCCCCACTGCTGACGCGCCCGCTTGGACGAGCCGCGCGGCGTGACCTTCACCAGGTCGCCCTCGATGGTCAGCGTCACGTCGTCCGTGGCGGTGAAGCTGCGGGTGCCCTTGGGGCCCTTCACCTCGATGGTCTGGCCGGAAAGCGTGGCGGTCACGCCGTTGGCCAGGGTCACGGGTTTCTTGCCGATACGAGACATGCCACCCTCCTCAGAACACGGTGCAGAGGACTTCGCCGCCAACATTGGCGGCGCGGGCGTGGGTGTCCGACATCACGCCCTTGGGCGTGGAGACGATGGACACGCCCAGGCCGTTGCGCACGGTGGGGATGTCCTTCACCCCCATGTAGACGCGGCGGCCGGGTTTCGAGACCCGCTTGAGGTCGCGGATGACCGGCGTGCCCTCGAAGTATTTCAGCGAGATGACCAGTTCGCCCTGGCCATTCTCGGTCTCGGACTTCTCGTAGCCGCGGATGTAGCCTTCCGCCGCCAGCACGTCGAGCACCCAGGCGCGGAGTTTCGAGGCGGGCGACGACACGGTTGACTTGCCGCGCAGCTGCGCGTTGCGGATGCGGGTCAGGAGGTCGCCGATGGGATCGTTCACGGGCATCTGTCGTCCTCCCTCACCAGCTCGACTTCACCATGCCGGGGATCTGGCCGAACGAGGCGAGATCCCGCAGCATGATGCGGCTGAGCTTCAGTTTCCGGTAATAGGCGTGCGGACGCCCGGTGAGCTGGCAGCGGTTGTGAACGCGCGTCGCCGAGGAGTTGCGCGGCATCTGGGCGAGCTTCAGCGTCGCCTTGAACCGCTCTTCCACCGGCTTCGCCCTGTCGCCGATCACCGCCTTGAGCGCGGCCCGCTTGGCGGCGTGCTGCTTGACCAGCTTGGCGCGCTTCACCTCGCGGTTGACCATGGATTTCTTTGCCATGTGCTTGTTCTCTCCCGCTCAGGCCGTGAAGGGCATGTTGAAGTGCTTCAACAGCGCCTTGGCTTCGGCGTCCGTCTTGGCGGTGGTGCAGATGATGATGTCCATCCCCAGCACGTCGTCGATCTTGTCGAAGTCGATCTCCGGGAACACGATCTGCTCCTTGAGGCCCATGGCAAAGTTGCCGGCGCCGTCGAAGGAGGAGCCCTTGAGCCCGCGGAAGTCGCGGACCCGGGGCAGCGCGATGGTGACCAGGCGGTCGAGGAACTCGAACATCCGGTCGCCGCGCAGCGTGACCTTGCAGCCCAGCGGCATCTTTTCCCGCACCCGGAACCCGGCGATGGAGTTCTTGGCGTGGGTGATGACCGCCTTCTGCCCGGCGATCAGAGTCAGCTGGTCGGCCGCGGTCTTGACCTTCTTGGTGTCCTTGGTGGCCTCGCCGACGCCCATGTTGATCACGATCTTGTCGAGGCGCGGGATCATCATGTCGTTGCTGTAGCCGAATTCGGCTTTCATCGCCGGGCGGATCGTGCCCGCGAACAGCGCCTTGAGGCGCGGCGTGTAGGTGGCGGTGTCGAGCATCAGAGCACCTCCCCGGTGGTCTTGGCGAAGCGCACCTTCTTGTCGCCTTCCATGCGGAAGCCGACGCGGGTGGCGTTGCCGGCCTTGTCCACGATGGCGAGGTTCGACAGGTCGATCGGCATCGCCTGCGGGATGCGGCCGCCCTGCGAGCCGGAGGACTGCTTGGTGTGGCGGATGGCGATGTTGACGCCGTCCACGACCGCCTTGTTGGCCTTGGGGGCAACCGACGAGATCGTCCCCTTCTTGCCCTTGTCCTTGCCGGTCAGGACGACGACGTTGTCGCCCTTCTTGAGCTTCGCGGCCATCACAGCACCTCCGGCGCGAGCGAGATGATCTTCATGAAGTTCTTGGCGCGCAGCTCGCGCACCACCGGCCCGAAGATGCGGGTGCCGACCGGTTCCATCTGCTTGTTGATGATGACCGCGGCATTGCGGTCGAAGCGGATGGTGGTGCCGTCCTCGCGGCGGACTTCCTTGGCGGTGCGCACGACGACGGCCTTGTGGACGTCGCCCTTCTTCACCCGGCCCTTCGGAATAGCCTCCTTGACCGACACCACGATGACG
>JANOGU010000266.1:0-6219 GCA_031406135.1 Rhodobacterales bacterium | reverse complement strand
CTTCGAGCAGGAGGCGGCGATCAGCACCTCGGGGAGGCGCTCCGCGATCAGGCGCGTGCCGGCCGCGTCGGCCATCAGCCCGTCGCCGAAGCCCTGGTAGGCAAGGTCGATCAGCGGCACCGCGCCGCGGTCGGCCAGAAGGCCGGCCACGGCCGCCCAGTCGGGCAGCGTCAGGTCGGCGCCGGTCGGGTTGTGGCAGCAACCGTGCAGCAGCACCACGTCGCCCGGCGCGGCCTGGCCGAGGTCCGCCAGCATTCCCGCCACGTCCACCCCGCGCGTGGCCGCGTCGAAATAGCGGTAGGTCCGGCAGGTCAGCCCGAGGTAGCCGATGATCGACGGGTGGTTGGCCCAGGTCGGGTCGCTGATCCAGACGGTGGCCGAGGGGCTCGCGTATTTCACCAGCTCCAGCGCCTGGCGCACCGCCCCGGTGCCGCCCGGGGTGGCCACGGCCGCCGCCCGCGGCCCCTGTCCGGGGCCCAGGATCAGCTCCACCATCGCCGCCGCGAAGGCCGGGTCGCCCGCCAGCCCGGTGTAGGTCTTGGTCTCCTGCGTCTCGACCAGCCGCCGCTCCGCCGTCTTGACCGCGCGCATCACCGGCGTGCGGCCGGAAGCGTCGCGGTAGACGCCGACGCCGAGGTCGATCTTGCCCGGCCGCGGATCGTCGCGGAACACCTGCATCAGCGCCAGGATGCGGTCCTCGGCCTGCGCGGTCAGCCGGTCCAGCATCATGCGCCTGTCGCGACCTTGAGGTCGTCGTAGGCGCCCCATTCCGCCCATGACCCGTCGTAGAGCGCGTGGTTGCGGTGGCCGATACGCTCCAGCGCCAGGTTCAGGATCGCCGAGGTCACCCCCGAGCCGCAGGAAGTGATCGCGGGTTTGGTCAGGTCGACACCCCCGGCCGCGAAGGCCGCGCGCAGGCCCGCCGCCGGCTTCATCGTGCCATCCGGGTTCAGCAGCGTGCCGAAGGGTACGTTCCTTGATCCGGGGATGCGGCCCTGGCGCACGCCGGGTCGCGGCTCCGGCGCCTCGCCGCGGAACCGGGCGGGGGAGCGCGCGTCGATCACCTCGGCCAGCCCCAGCTTGGCCGCCTGCGCCACTTGCGTCACGTCCTTGACCAGCCCTGCCTGGCGCTGCGCCGTCATGTGCCGGTCGCGCAGCACGGGGGCCATGTCCTCGATCTCGCGCCCCTCGGCCGTCCACTTCGGGAAGCCGCCGTCCAGCACCGCCACATCGGTCTTGCCCATCAGCCGGAAGGTCCACCAGACGCGGGGCGCCGAGAACAGGCCGGTGCCGTCGTAGACCACGACCTGGTGGCCGTCGCCCACACCCATGGCGCGCATCCGGCTGATGAACTTCTCCGGCGGCGGGGCCATGTGCGGCAGGGCCGAACGCTGGTCGGAAATCTCGTCGATGTCGAAGAACCGCGCGCCCGGGATGTGGCCGGCGGCATACTCTGCCTTCGCATCCCGGCCTGAGCCGGGCAGGTACCACGAGGCATCGAGCACCCGCAGGTCCGGGTCCTTCAGATGCGCCGCGAGCCAGTCGGTGGAGACGAGCGTCCTGGGGTCGTCGGCGGGCATCGGGCGCCTCCCTAGCGGCTGAACCCCAAGGGTTAGTCGCCGCTTCGCGCAAGGGCAAGCGGCACGGGCCGGGCCTAGGACCGGCCGCCCTGCTTCAGCAGCCGCGCCTTCTGCCGGTCCCAGTCGCGCTTGGCCGAAGTGTCGCGCTTGTCGCCGAGCTTCTTGCCCTTGGCGATGCCGAGCTTGAGCTTCACCATGCCGCGGGCGTTGAAATACATCCGCAGCGGGATCACCGTCATCCCCTCGCGCCGCGTGGCGGACCAGAGGCGCGAGAGTTGCTTCTTTGACACCAGCAGCTTGCGGCGGCGGCGTTCCTCGTGGCCCCAGGTCCTGGCCGGGGCGTAGGGCGCGATGTAGCCATTGATCAGCCACAACTCGCCCCCCTCGACCGAGGCGTAGCTGTCGGCGATGTTGGACCCGCCCTGGCGCAGGCTCTTCACCTCCGACCCCAAGAGCATGATCCCGGCCTCGAGATCGTCCTCGATGTGGTAATCGAACCGCGCCCGCCGGTTGTCGGCGATGAGCTTCGAATTGGGGTCGGACTTCTCGGCCATGGTCCGGGCGAGATAGGCGCTGCGTCCCGGCGTGTAAAGCGGACGCCGGACCGGCGCGTGTCCGGGGTCGCTTGCAACAGGAAACCTTTCCGGCCGGAAAGATTTTCCTTTGCAAGGGACCGTCCGCCACGCCACGCATCTCCCCGCCGGGACGGGGGGTGCCGTGCCAGCGAGCGGGCGGGCGGCTCGCCCGGCACACGGCCCCCCTCACACCGCGCAACACACCCGCTTGGACAGCCAGGCCCGCGCCTCGGCGGCCGAGAGCCGGGTAAAGAACGCCGTGGCCGGTGCGGCGGTCGGGTCCTGGTTCAGGCCCGGGCACCAGACCAGCGCGCCGGAGTTGGCCCAGAGCACCTCTTCCTCGGCAAAGAGCGGCGTCACCACCTCGGCCCGGAACGGCGCCGGGCGCAAGCGGCCGATGGTGCCTTCCAGCGCCATCGCGGGGATGAGCAGGTTCGCCGTATCGGGAAAGGCCGGATCGCCCATGGTGTCGACCAGAACGTGCTGGAACGGCGCCAGCCAAAGGTCCTCGCAGGTGCCGAGATGGCCCGGCGTCACCTGCATCAGCCGGCCGTCCGGGACGGTCTGGCGCGACAGGCCGACCACCCGGGCGAGCCCGCCGTCGAGCGTCTGAACACTGTCGCCCATCCTGAGCGTCTCGACCCGGCGCCAGCCGTCGCGGGTCTCGACCTTGGTGCCGGCGGCGAGGCCGGTCTGCAGGATCGGCAGGACCATCGCGGCCTGGGGGAGCTGGCGGGTGAAATCCTTCATGAACATGGCGCGTCCTCCTGAATGTCGTGGTGGGCCATGACGGCCTCGCTGCCCCACCAGCACCCGAATTCCGCCATTTTTTCGTCATGATCGGGGCGGCCGGAAGGCAGAGTTGCCGCCCTCCAAACAGTCTCGCCGCGGGTTCCCGCGCCGTCGCCGGGGCTGCGGCGCATTAACCGGCGGTTAGCCATAAGCAGTTCAAATTGAACGGTTTGCCGCGGCTTGCGGCAGCCGCGGCGGCGGCCCGCTGGCTGCCTGATTCGCGGCTTGCGCGCCGGGTCGCGCTGGCCTTAGCGGTTCGGTGAAGCTGGCCCTATATGGGTGGGCTGTCCTCGCGCATTCTGGGCCGTCCCGTTGACCGGAGTCCGCCCCATGTCCGCCGTTGCCGAAAACGACCTCGCCCCCGTGATCGCAGCCGACCGTGCCCATGTCTGGCACCACCTGATCCAGCACAAGCCCTTCGAATCGGTCGATCCGCGGATCATCGTCGAGGGCAAGGGCATGAAGGTCTGGGACGCCAAGGGGAAAGAGCATCTCGACGCCGTCTCCGGCGGGGTGTGGACGGTCAACGTGGGTTACGGGCGGGAAAGCATCGCCAACGCGGTGCGCGACCAACTGGTGAAGATGTGCTATTTCGCGGGCTCCGCCGGGTCGATCCCGGGCGCGCGCTTCGCCGAGACGCTGACCTCGAAGATGCCCGGGATGACCCGGGTCTACTATTCCAACTCCGGCTCGGAGGCGAACGAGAAGGTGTGGAAGATGGTGCGCCAGCTCTCGGCGCGCCACCACGGCGGCAAGAAGTGGAAAGTACTCTACCGCGAGCGCGACTACCACGGCACCACGATCACCGCGCTCAGTGCCTGCGGCCAGCCGCAGCGGGCGATGCAATACGGGCCGTTCACACCGGGGTTCGTGGAAGTGCCGCATTGCTGCGAGTACCGCGCGCAGTGGCCGGGGCCGGACTACGGCATCAGGGCCGCCGCCGCCATCGAGGAGGTGATCCTGCGCGAGGGTCCGGACACCGTGGGCTGCCTCTGCCTGGAGCCGGTGACCGCAGGGGGTGGCGTCATCACCCCGCCCACGGGCTACTGGGAGCGGGTGCAGGAGATCTGCCGGAAATACGACATCCTGCTGCACCTCGACGAGGTCGTCTGCGGCGTCGGCCGCACCGGCACCTGGTTCGGCTACCAGCACTACGGGGTGAAGCCCGACTTCGTGACCATGGCCAAGGGCGTGGCCTCGGGCTACGCCGCCATCGCCTGCACGGTGACGACAGAGGCGGTGTTCGAGATGTTCAAGGACGACGCGGCCGACCCGATGGGCTATTTCCGCGACATTTCCACCTTCGGCGGCTGCGCCTCCGGCCCCGCCGCGGCCTTGGAGAACATGCGGATCATCGAGGACGAGGGTCTGCTGGCCAACACCCTGGCGATGGGCGACCGGATGGTGGGCAACCTGCAGGCGTTGATGGACAGGCACCGGGTGATCGGCGACGTGCGCGGCAAGGGGCTGTTCTGCGGCGCGGAACTGGTCGCCGACCGGGCGACGAAGGAGCCGGCGGACGAAAAGAAGGTGGCCGCCGTGGTCGCCGACTGCATGGCGCAAGGGGTGATCATCGGCATGACCAACCGCTCGCTGCCGGGCCTCAACAACACGCTCTGCTTCTCGCCCGCGCTGATCGCCACGCCGGACGACATCGACGCCATCACCGACGCGGTGGACCGGGCGCTGCTGCGGGTGTTCCATTGATGTCGACGGCGGGCTGAAGCCCGCCCTACGGGACGGCTTGACCGCAGGCCCGGCCTGGCCCCCTCATGGGGCCAGTCGCCCACGCCCGGTTAGGTCCAGATGCCGATCCCGCCCGAAGCCATCCGCCTTGACGCCGCCCCGGCGGGCACCTTGCAGGAGCGCATCCGGCAGGTAGTGGCGGGCGCCATCCGCGACGGGCGGTTCCGGGTTGGGGAGCGGATGCCGTCCTCGCGCGCGCTGGCCGCGCATCTGGGCGTGGCGCGGATCACCGTGTCGCTGGCCTATGCCGAACTGGTCGCGGCCGACTGGCTGACCGCCACGGGCCGGTCCGGCCACTACGTCTCGCCCTCCGCCCCGCGGGCGCAGGCCTTCGGCCTGGCGCCGGAGCCTGCGCCGCAGGTGGACTACGCCGCCCGCGCCGTCCGCCGCTTTCCGCAACCCCCGGCACCTGAGCGGCCTGCGGACTGGGCCCGCTATCCGTACCCGTTCGTCTATGGCCAGGCGGACCCGACGCTGTTCGATCACGCCAACTGGCGCACCTGCGCGCTGAAGGCGCTGGGCAAGGCGGATTTCGAGGGGCTGGCGCGGGACTGGTACGGCGAGGACGACCCGCAGCTTCTGGACGCGCTGTGCCGCATCATCCTGCCGCGCCGCGGCATCCTCGCCCGCCCCGGCGAGGTGCTGGTAACGCTCGGGGCGCAGAACGCGCTGTGGATCGCGGCGCAGCTGCTGCTCGGCCCGGGCAAGCGCGCAGCGATGGAAAGCCCCGGCTATCCGGCGCTGCGCTCGATCCTCGTCGCCACCGGGGCGGAGGTGGCGGGCGTGACCGTCGATACCGACGGGCTGCCGCCGGCGGCCGTGCCAAGCGGCACCGACGTGGTCTTCACCACCGCCAGCCACCAGTGCCCGACCGGCGCGACCATGCCGCTGGCCCGCCGCGCGGCATTGTTGGACCGGGCCGCGGCGGTGGATTTCGTGATCGTCGAGGACGACTACGAGTTCGAGCTGCGCTATCGCGAGGCGGTGCAGCCGTCACTGAAGTCGCTCGACCGCGAGGGGCGGGTGATCCATGTGGGCTCGTTTTCCAAGAGCCTCTTTCCCGGTCTGCGGCTGGGCTACCTCGTCGCCCCGGAAAGCTTCATCGCCGAGGCCCGGAGCTTGCGCGCCACGATGCTGCGCCACCCCCCCGGCCACGGCCAGCGCACCGCCGCCTGGTTCATCACGCTGGGCCACTATGATGCGCTGGTGCTGCGGATGCAGGCGGCCTACCGGCGGCGGCGTGCGCTGGTGCTGGAGGGGCTGGAGGCGACGGGCCTGCGGTTGGCCGGACCGGCCGAAGCCGGCGGCTCCAGCCTCTGGCTCAAGGCGCCCGTCCCCGCCGCCCCGCTCGCCCGGCAGCTGCGCGCCGAAGGCGTGCTGGTGGAGGCGGGGGATGCCTTCTTCCCCGAGGGCAGCGGGCTGGGGCCGTTCCTGCGGCTGGCCTATTCCTCGATCCCCGCCGCGCGCATCCCGGAAGGGATGGCGCGGATTGCCAGGGTGACGGCGGGCTTTGGGGCGTAGGTCGG
>JANOGU010000235.1:0-4341 GCA_031406135.1 Rhodobacterales bacterium | reverse complement strand
GGGGGAGCGCAGCGGGGGGCAGAGCCCCCCTCCGCACGCAAGCAAAGCACAGCGGACAGACTCACTTCCCCGGCAGCGGCGGCGGCTGAGCGGCTTCCCGGCGCGAGGCCGGGGCCGTGGCCCCGGACGTAGCACCGGGAGGCTAGATGCCGCCGCCTCCCCGGATCCGTGGACGCCTGCCCTGCGCGGACCGGCGTCCGCTGCGGTAACACCTTGAGATTCCTCATAAATCCTGATTCAAATCGGGCAACCCCCTGATTCGGCTGACAGAAAGAAGTCTCGCCGTGTGACGCTTCGCCCTGCCGCCGGTCCGGGCTAGACTGGCGGCCCGACTCGCGAGGTGACGCCGATGACCGTGGAGACCGATTTCCGCATCGCTGCCGAGGGCAAGGCCTAGGCCGTGGCCACCCAGAGCTTCAGCGCCACGCCGGTGCAGGTGCTGACCGCATTCCTCGACGCCGACTGGCTGAAGGAATGGATGGGGGCGCCGGAAATGCCGCTTGACACCTGCGATCTGGATTGCCGCCTCGGCGGCCGTTTCCGCTGCGCCTGGGCCATGCCGGACGGCAGCAAGTCCTGGGTCGGCGGGATCTATGACGAGCTGACCGACACCACCATCGGCCACAGCGAGGTCTGGCGCCCCGACTGGACCGGCGGCGATACGCATGTCCACCGGATCGTCTTTGCCCAGGAGAACCGTACGCTGCTGCGCACGCTGATCAGCTTTGCGAGCCCCAAGGCCCGCGACGCCTCGATCGGCACCATGGCCCCTGGACTGAAGAACAGCTGGGCCCGGCTCGAGGCGCTGTTCCAGCAGTAGCGCGCGGCCTCAGCCCGGCAGGGCCGCGACCAGCGCGGCGAAATGCTCGCCGCGCCGCTCGAAGTCGGGATACTGATCGAAGCTCGCCGCCGCCGGCGCCAGCAGCACCACCTCGCCCGGCTGCGCCTCGGCCGCGGCACGCGCCACCGCGAGGTCCATGGTCCCGGCGATCTCGTGCGGCGTCGGCCCGATCTGCAGCGCGAAGTCGCGGGCGGAATGGCCGATCAGATAGGCCTTGATCACCGATGCCAGGTGCGGCGCCAGCGCCGCGATGCCGCCCTCCTTGCCCAGTCCGCCGGCGATCCAGCGGATCCGGGCAAAGGCCTGCAGGGCCTTGGCGGCGCTGTCCACGTTGGTCGCCTTGCTGTCGTTCACGTAGCGCACGCCGGCGATCTCGCGGACCAGCTGGCTGCGGTGCGGCAGGCCCGCGAAGGAGCGCAACCCGGCCTCGATCTCGCGCGGGCCGAGCCCCAGCGTGCGCGCCGCGGCATAGGCGGCGCAGGCATTCTGGTGGTTGTGCGCCCCGGGCAGGCCCGGCACCTCGCGCAGGTCGATGGACGCGACCTGCCGCCCCTTGCGCCATTCCGCCAGGAACCCCTTGCGGGCGAACACAGACCAGCCCGCGCCGTCCAGCTTGTGGTCCGACGAGACGCGGATCACCCGGTCGTCGCCCGGCGCCTGGCCCAGCACCATGGCCAGATGCCGCCCCTCCGCCTCGTCGACACCGATCACCGCCCGGTCCGGGCCGCCTTGCGTGAACAGCCGCGCCTTGGCGGCGAAATAGCCGCCGATGCCGCCGTGACGGTCGAGGTGGTCGGGCGAGAGGTTGGTGAACACCGCCACGTCCGGCGTCAGCGAGCGGGCGAGGTCGGTCTGGTACGAGGACAGTTCCAGCACCACGACCTCGCCGTCGCGGCCGGGGTCGAGGTCGAGGACGCCGCGGCCGATGTTGCCGGCCATCTGCGCCGGCCGCCCGGCGGCGGTCAGGACATGATGGATCAGCGCCGTGGTGGTGGACTTGCCGTTCGAGCCGGTGACGCAGACGATGCGCGGCACCTGGCTGAAGGTGTACCAGGCGTCGGTCGCGAAGGAGCGGAAGAACAGGCCGATGTCGTTGTCGACCGGCACCCCGCGGGCCACGGCCGCGGCGATCACCGGATGCGGCCGGGGGAAGAGATGCGGGATGCCGGGCGAGGTGACCAAGAGGCGCATCCCCTCCCAGGCCGCCTCGCGGGTCAGGTCGGTCAGCGCGTGGCCCTCGGCCTCGGCCCGCGCCCGGGCCTCGGGACTGTCGTCCCACAAGAGCGGCACCGCGCCCCCGGCCAGCAGCGCGCGGGCGGCGGAGAGCCCGGACCGGCCGAGGCCCAGGACCCCGACCCGGTCGCCCGCACATCCCCGCACCGGAATCACCTGTCACTCCCCCCGAAGGCCGCGTTGCGCGACCATGCCCGCGCCATCCGCCGGCTTCAAGCCGGGCCGCTTTCCGTCCACGGACCGAGGGCGAGGCGCCGGCTTCGGGGCAGCGCTGAACGTGACCGCGGAACGGGGCGCCGCCCCCCCCGCTGTGCTGCCGTGGCGAACTTGTCCCATAATGCTTCCTTCCATTCCTGAGAAAGGATCGCTCCATCAATCCGTGGGATCAAACAGAGAAACCGCGCGCGATGATGCGCTGAATCACCAAGGGCAGGATGGTGGACAAGGCGCGGAGCTGACTTGAAAGGGGCGGCGAGTCCGCCGCCCTTTGCTTACCTCGCCATATCGAGCACGGTCTGCCAGCGCGGGTCCCGGTGCAGCGGATCGAAATCGGTGTCGTTCAGGATCCAGGTTTTCGTTTCGTGGTTGGTGCGCGGCAGCACCTCGATCAGCAGATCGAACGCCGCGTCCAGATCGCCGAACGCGCAATAGAGACAGGCGATGTTGTATTTCGTCAGCACATCGTCGGGGTCCAGCGCCAGTGCGCGAGCGGCCCACTCCTTGGCCTGCGCGATCTGGCCAAGGACCGCAAGCGAGTTGGCACCAAGATAGAGCGACCTCGGATTGTCTGGATTGCGGGCGATATCGCGCGTTACGCGGTCCACCGCCCGGCGCGCAGCGTCACGCTCTTTGTCGGGCAACGCCAGACTGTGATAGACCTGCGACAACAGCGAAAGCGACTGAAAGTCATCAAGGTTCACTTCGGCCGCGCGCTCGAAATGACGGGCGGCCTCTGACATTTTCAGTTGGGTATAGCAGACGCGGGCATAGAAATAATGCGCCTCGAACAGGTTCGGATTGCTGGCGATGGCCAGTTCGAACTCGGCCTCTGCCTCGGCGTACCGCTGGTTCAGCGACATCGCCAGCCCTCGTGACGCCCGCGCCTCGGCCAGCCGCGTGTCGATGCTCAACGCCTTGGCGCAGTTGGCAAGGATGCCGTCGATCGAGATATCCTCGCTGTACTGCAGGAACAGGAAGCTGTCGCAATCGGCCATCCCGGCATAAGCACGGGCATAGGCTGTGTCCAGCTCTATCGCCTTGGCAAACATCTGGCGGGCCTGCAGCAGGTTGGGTTTTTGAGACCGGCGAAACAACTCGCGTCCCCGCAGGTAAAAGGTATAGGCCTCGATATTGTCGGTGGGCGCCTGAGTGATCGCCTGAATTTCCTCGGGCAGCAGCTTGACCTTCAGCTGCGCCACGATGGTCTGGGTGATCTCGTCCTGCACCTCGAAAATATCGGTCAGATCGCGGTCATAGCGGGCGGCCCAGGTGTGGCCGCCGGTCGCCCCCTCGATCAATTGCGCGTTGATCCGCACCTTCTGGCCCGCCTTGCGGACCGACCCCTCCAGCAGGTACGAAACCCCCAGTTCCTTGGCGACCTGAATGAGGTTCACCGACTTGCCCTTGTAGGCGAACACCGTGTTGCGCCCCAGCACGAACAGGCCCGACACGTTCGACAGGTCGGTGATGATGTCCTCGGTGATGCCGTCCGAGAAGAACTCCTGCTCGGGGTCATTGCTCATGTTGGCAAAGGGCAGCACGGCGACCGAGGGCTTGTCGGCGATCACCGCGGGGGCCGCGACCCCTTTGGGCGCGGCCTCGGCCAAGTTGATGAAGTAGACATGCACCGGCTGGGCGATGTTCTTGACCGACTTTTCGCCCTGATCGAGGAAATCCATCTCCAGCTTGTTGCCGATCTGGGCGCGCACCGCCGCCGAACAGCTGATCCCGCCATGCGGCGCCAGTGCCTCCAGCCGGGCGGCCATGTTCACCCCGTCGCCGTAGAAATCTTCGCCATCGACGATCAGGTCGCCGACGTTGATGCCGATGCGGAACTTGATGTGGCGATCCTCGGGCACGCCCTCGTTGCGTTCGGGCATGCCGCGCTGAATCTCCACTGCACAGCGGGCGGCGTTGAGGACCGAGCCGAACTCCACCAGGAACCCGTCGCCCATCACCTTGAAGATGCGCCCGCCGTGTCTGGCCATGGTGGGATCGAAGAACTCGCGCCGATGATACTTCAGCGCCGCCACCGTGCGTTCCTCGTT
>JANOGU010000165.1:0-7986 GCA_031406135.1 Rhodobacterales bacterium | reverse complement strand
ATCGAGTTCGTGCACGAGGCTATGGCCCACCCGCTGATCCGCGCCTTCTTTGACAGTGTCCAGCGGCGCGAGATCATCCCGCAGGTGCCGCCGGTGCCGGACACCGACATCGAGGCCTACTACCGGGTGATCGATGCGCGGTTCTCGAACCCCGAGGTTGCCGACACCGTGCGCCGGCTCTGCCTGGACGGGTCGAACCGGCAGCCCAAGTTCATCGTCCCCGCGATCCGCGACAATCTCGCCAACGGACAGATGCCCGAAGGCCTTGCGCTGCTCTCGGCCCTCTGGTGCCGTTACTGCGCCGGGACGACGGACACGGGCGCGGTGATCGCGCCCAACGACCCGGACTGGGAGGCGCTGACCCGACGGGCGCAGCAGGCGAAGTCGGACCCCGCAGCCTGGCTCGCGATGACGACTGTCTATGGCGACCTGGCGCAACACACAGGCTTCGCCGCCCGTTTCGCCGATCACCTGCGCGCCGTCTGGACGCGGGGAACGAAGGCGGTGCTGGCCGATTTTCTGGCGTAGCGTGGGGTTCACCCCGCCTTGCCTAACCCACCGCACGCCTCGTTAACTTCGCCACACGCCCTAACAAAACCTTACCGACTCACCGCAACAATTTGATATCGTTCGTAAAACAGGAATGTCCCACCGTGTGACGCTGGCCTATCCCGCGGTCAGCGCCCCGATCCGGCCATCGGCCCCGACCGTCCCACCGCTCAGGCCCGCAAGAGCTGTGCCAGCCGCCGCAGCGCGGCCAGGTAGCCCTCGGTGCCGAGGCCCGCGATCACCGCCTCGGCCCGCGCCGAGACGTAGGAGTGCTGCCGGAAGGCCTCGCGGCGATGGAGGTTGCTGATGTGGACCTCGATCACCGGGCCATCGAAAGCGTTCAAGGCGTCGAGTATGGCCACCGAAGTGTGGGAATAGGCGCCAGGGTTGATTACGATCCCCTTTGCCGTCGCCCGAGCCGCCTGGATCGCATCGACCAGCCCGCCCTCGTGGTTGGATTGCATCGCCGTGACGACCAGCCCAAGCTCGCGACCCAGCGCTGCTGCGGCCGCTTCCACTTCGGCCAGCGTTTCCCGCCCGTAGATCTCTTGCTGCCGCTGGCCGAGCAGGTTCAGGTTGGGGCCGTTGAGAAGCAGAACCGGGATCATGCGCGCGCCTTCCGTTGCGGCCGCCAGCCTAGCGGCGCGCCCGGGGCTTTTCCACCCCCACCGATCAGCGGGGCCGGGGCGCCCGGCCCGCCAGCGCCGCGAGGGTCGCCGCCTCCGTCGCCGAAAGCTCCACACCCTCCGTTTCCGCCGAACGGCGGTTGGCATGGCGGCGGGCGCCGGGAAGGCGGACGCCGTCCTGCGCCAGCATGGCGGCGAGCATGACCTCAAGCCGCCCGGTGAAACCCGCGGCCAGCGCCGCGGGATCAATGGCGATGAAACTCTGCCCCAGCTGCGGCGGCCCGCCCACGTCGTCACCGAGCGAGGAGGCCTCAAACGACCATTGCGCGCCGGTGATCCCCGCCGCCAGAACCTCCACCATCAACGCCAGCGCCCCGCCCTTGTGGCCGCCGGCGGGGGCGATGGAACCCTGGAGGCCAAGCTCTGGATCGGTCGTGGGCCGCCCCTCGGGATCGAGCGCCCAGCCGGGCGGCAGCGGTGTGCCCGCGGCGGCGGCCTGCGCGAGGTTCACATAGGCGGTGGCGGACGACGAGCTGTCGATCACCAGCGGGTCCGCGCCCGCGCGTGGCGCGCCGAAAGCCCAGGGGTTGGTGCCGAAGAACGGGGTTCGCCCGCCCCAGGGTGCCATGGTGGATGAGGCATTGGTGAAGGCCATCGCCACCAGCCCGGCTCGCGCCAGCCGGTCGGTGAAATAGCCCAGCACGCCGCAGGCATAGGCACCCGAGACGCCGAGCACGGCGATCCCCTGCCGCCGCGCCGCCGCGACCAGGGCGGCCTCCCCCGCCTCGAAGGCGGGATGGGCGAAGCCTCCTGACGCCTCGACATGGATCGCGGCGGGGCGGAGCTGGCGGACCGAAGGGACCGCGGTGCCTGAGATCTTCCCGACTTTCAGGTGACCGGCATACCAGGGCACATAGCCCAGCCCGATGCCGCGCGTCCCTTCCGCCTCCGCCGCACGCACCGAACGCGCGACCGGTGCCGCTTGCACGGGGACGGCCCCGGCCCCGGTCAATGCTGCAAAGGCCAGGGCCTCGGCTTCGTCGAGCGAGATGCGCATCGGAACCCTCCGGCGGTTTCCCTGTGCATAGGACTGGGTCCGGCAATCCGATGCGCCGTTCGCGACAGGGCGTGCCGCGAACCCGCGCGGCGCGGTAACCGCCGAGGGGTATCCCGCAGAAAACCAGGAGGCTTTGCCATGAAGATCACGGCCATCCGCGCCACGCCGGTCCTGATCCCGCTGGAAGCGGGGTACCTGTGGTCCTACGGCGCGCTCGACGGTTTCACCAAATGCGTGGTGGAGGTGGAGACGGACAGCGGCCCGACCGGCATCGGCGAAGCGCCCTCGCATGGCGCCGCCGGCATCATCGCGGCCATGGCCGAGCGGCTCGTCGGGCACGACCCGCTCGACATCGCCGGGCTGGAGCGGCGGGTGCTGCCGTCGATGCCTGCCGCGGAGTCGGTGACCGATCACGCCACCTGCGGCGCCTGGGGCGCCATCGAGATCGCGCTCTGGGACCTGCGCGGCAGGCTCTGGGGCCAGCCGGTCGCGAACCTCCTCGGCGGCATCCACCGCCGGGCGATCCCCTTCACCGACTATTTTTCGTATCGACTCCCGCAGGACGGCAAGGGTGGCGAAGCGACAGTTGCACAGGTGGTGGACTACTGCCTGTCGCTGCGCGATGCGTACGGCACAAGCTCTTTCGAAGGCAAGATCAACGACCCCGACCTGCGCGCCAACATCCGCCTGGTCGAGGCGCTGCGCGATGCCCTCGGCCCGGAAGCGATGCTGCGCATCGATTCCAACCAGGCTTTCAGCCTGCCGTCCTGTCTTGCATTGGCCCCGGCCTTCGAGGCGGCGGGCGTGCGCAATTGGGAAGACCCGACGCCGGACTGGACCGCCATGGTGCGTCTGCGCAGCCGCACCACGATCCCGTTCTCCGGCCACGACACCGACCTGGCCAAGGCCGTGGCGTTCGGCGCACCCGACGCCATCGTGGCTGATGTGGCCGGCTTCGGCGGATTTGCTGCGGCCATGCGCTTCGTCTCGGCCTGCCAGGGCGCGGGGGTTGATTTCTGGTGCTATTCCGGCGGTTCGGGCCTGGAGACGGCGGCCTACCTGCAGCTCTGTGCGGCCCATCCGCATATCCGCGAGCCGAACCAGGGTCTGCTGCGGCAGCAGCCCTTCGACGTGATCGCCGAGGGACCGTTCGCGCCCAGGGACAACCATGTCGCGCTGCCCGAAGGGCCCGGCCTCGGCGTCACGCTCGACCGCGACCGCTTGCGCTTTGCGGCTGCGCTGCTGCTGGAACGCGGCGTCCCGGACAAGTACCGCGATCCCGTCGCCCCGGGCCGGATGCGGCGGATGCCGCTGGTCTAAGGCCCCTTGCGAAGCCCGCCGCCATCGCGCTAAGGCACCGCCCACGGACAGGTGGCCGAGTGGTCGAAGGCGCACGCCTGGAAAGTGTGTAGGCGGGGAACCGTCTCGAGGGTTCGAATCCCTCTCTGTCCGCCACCGGCATAGCCAGTTGAAAAATCACCGAAAAAGACCGGGGTCCTCGCCGAACTCCGGGGATTTGCGGTTCTTGCCTGGCGCTGGAGACGGGGCTGCGCCGCCGGTTGCGGTGATTTGGCGGATGGTCGCTCATCGGTGCGCCCTGCGGTCCGGTCCTGGCCACCGGAATTCCCTGCCAGCCGTGAAACCGCAGGGAGATATCACTGCCGGCCCGCACGCCTGCGCGGCAAAGATGCCGGCATGGACAGCCGATTAGGCAGGCTTGATGTCGGAAATGGTTCCGAAACGGAAGAGAATTCTTGACTCTGTGCCGTTTCTGGCAGAGGTCTTGAGGCTGGGACAGCCGGGCATGGGTCAGCGGGGCAGAAGATGGCGCTGCGCAGCGATCTGGACGATCTCGACCGGACGATCATCGCCTTGCTGACCGAGGACGGTCGGCTTTCCGCCTCGGAAATCGCATCGCGCATCGGCAGCGCATCGGAACGCACGGTCAGGAACCGCATCGCCGCGCTGCTGCAAAACCGTCATATCGTCATCGGCGCGATCCCCGATCCGACCGCGATTGGCCGCGACGTGCAGGCCGATCTGCTGATCGAGGTCGAGCCGGGCAAGCTCGACAAGGTTGCGGTCGAACTGGGGGAGTTCGACGAGGTCGGGTACCTCGCGGCGACCTCGGGCCCGCACAACCTTACCGCAGCGGTCTTCTTCCAGACGCAGGCCGAGCTTCTGGATTTCTCTGAAAACGTGATCGGAAAGATTCCCGGCGTCCGCCGGGTGGTGATCTGCATGATCCTGAGAATGTACAAGGTGTTCGGTACCCGCACCACCGCGCTGAGCGGCGGCGCTGGCGCCGGCAAGACACGGATGCCGAAATGACCGGGCTTCTGCGCATCGGTGTGGACGTGGGAGGGACCAATACGGACGCGGCATTGCTGCGCGGCACCGAGGTTCTGGCGACGGTGAAGACCGCGACCACGGCCGACGTGACCGGCGGCGTGGCCGCCGCCATTCGCGCCGTGCTGGCGGCCGAGGGCATGACGGGAACGGCGGTCGGGGCGGTGATGATCGGCACCACGCATTTCCTCAATGCGCTGGTCGAACGGCGGCATCTGCAGCGGACCGGCGTGCTGCGGCTTTGCGGGCGGGCGACGCGGGCGCTGCCGCCGATGATCGACTGGCCCGACGATCTGCGGGGCCTGATCGATGGCGGCGCGTTTCTGGTCGATGGCGGCGTCAACTATGACGGCGCACCGATTGCGCCGCTTGGCCACAAGGCGATCCGCGAGGCCTGCCGAACCTGGCGCGCGGCGGGCATCGGCGCGGTCGCCATCTGTTCGGTCTTCGCGCTGGTCGATGCGCGGATGGAGGAGGACGCGGCGGCCATCGTTGCCGAGGAACTGCCGGGGGCCGCGATCAGCTTGTCGCACCGGATCGGGCGCACCGGGCTGTTGCAGCGCGAAAGTGCGGCCATCCTGAACGCCAGCCTGCACCGCATCGGCCAGGAGACGGTCGCGGCCTTCCGCGCGGCCTTTGCCGGGCTGGGGCTGACCTGCCCGCTCTATCTAACGCAGAACGACGGGACGCTGATGTCGGCCGACTATGCCGAACGCTTCCCGGTCTTCACCATCGCCTCCGGCCCGACCAACTCGATGCGCGGCGCGGCGTTCCTGACCGGGCTGTCCGATGCGGCGGTGATCGACATCGGTGGCACCACAACCGATATCGGTGTGCTGGTCGGCGGCTTTCCGCGGTCGCGCAGCGAGGGCGCGGTGATCGCTGGGGTCAGGACGAACTTCCGCGTGCCGGACGTGTTTTCCTTCGGGCTTGGCGGCGGCAGCCTGGTGCGGCTGGACGGCGGGCTGAGGATCGGGCCGGATTCGGTCGGTTTCCACCTGCCGCACAAGGCCATCTGTTTCGGCGGCGATACCTTGACCGCGACCGACATCGCCGTGGCGGCCGGGCTCGTGACCCTGGGTGACCCTTCGCGGCTGAAACAACTCGATGCAGGGATGGTCAGGGCCGCGCTGGCCCGGATGAAGGCCGATGTGGAGGCGGTGCTCGACCAGATGAAACCGGGGCCAGAGCCGATCCCGACGGTGCTGGTCGGCGGCGGCTCGGTGCTGATCGACGGGCTGCTCGACGGTACCAGCCAGTCGCTGCGCCCCGATCATTTCGGCTCGGCGAACGCCATCGGCGCGGCCATTGCGCAGGTTTCCGGCGAGGTCGACAGCGTCGTGTCGCTCGAAGGCCGGTCGCGCGAGGCGGCGCTGGAGGGCGTCGTCGCCGAGGCCCGCCGCCGGGCGGTCGAGGCGGGCGCCGCCGAGGCGACGGTGACGCTGGCGGAAATCGATGAAACGCCGCTGTCCTACCTGCCGGGCAATGCCATCCGGATTACGGCAAAAGTGGTCGGAGAGCTTGTCGCATGAAGACCTGGACGCTGACCGAATCCGACATCGACCGGATCGCACTGGGCGCCGGCATCCTCGGCACCGGCGGCGGCGGCAATCCCTATCTGGGTTCGCTGATGACCAAGGCGCAACTCAGGCTGGGGCGGACGATCCGAATGATCCGGCCCGCCGACCTTGATCCCGGCGCGCAGGTGCTGGCGCTTGGCGGTATCGGGGCGCCGACCGTGGGCATCGAGAAGATGGAGGAAGGCGACGAGGGCGTGCGCGTCCTCCGGGCCATCGAGAAATTCGCCGGCCGCCCCGTCGATGCGGTGATCGCCGACGAGATCGGCGGCTCGAACGGGTTGGCGCCGATGATCACGGCGGCCAAGCTCGGCCTGCCGGTCGTCGATGCCGACGGCATGGGCCGCGCTTTTCCGGAAGTGCAGATGACCACCTTCTTCATCCATGGCCAGGCCAGCCAGCCCGCCGCGCTGGCCGATGCGCTGGGCAATGTGCTGATCGTGACCGCGGCGACGAGCCCGGAGATGCTGGAGACGCTGATGCGGGCCGGGACCGTGGCGATGGGCTGCACGGCGCATATGTCGACCGCACCGATGACCGGCGACTTCGTCCGCCGCTACGGGGTGCCGCATACCGTCAGCCAGGCCTGGACGCTGGGCGATACGGTGATGGCGGCGCGGGCGGCCAAGACCGATCCGGTGGCGGCGATCCTGAGGCGTGCCGGGGGCACGTCGCTGCTGCACGGCAAGGTCACTGACATTGCCCGGCGGATCGACACGGGTTTCGTGCGCGGCAACCTGACGGTGACGGGGCTGGAAGATTGCGCCGGCCGCAGCCTGACAATCGATATCCAGAACGAATACCTGGTCGCGCGCGAGGCAGGCAGCATCCTTGCCATGGTGCCCGACCTGATCTGCATCTGCGACAGCGAGACCGGCCGCCCGGTGACCACCGAGGAGCTGCGCTATGGCCTGCGGATCAGCGTCATCGCCATCCCGGCGCCGGCGCTGCTGCGCTCGGCCAAGGCGCTCAGATCGGTCGGGCCGCGCGCCTTCGGCTACGATTTCGATTTCGTGCCTTTGGGCGTGCCGACCGAGGCGCCGCCGGTGGCCGCCTATCAGGAACCTGAGCCAGCCAAGACTTCGACCCAGCGCCATGTCCAATCGGGAGGACTGTCATGAACCGCCGCGATCTTCTGAAAACCGCCGCCCTCACCGCGCTTGCCGCCGCGGGCAATGCCGCCTCTCTCCGCTGGAGCGTGGCCTATGCCCAGGACGGCACCAGGATCTTCACGCTCGCCTATCCCACGGGATTCCCCGACCTCGATCCGTCGACCTCGTTTTCCGGCGACGGGGCGATCATGGCCAATGTCTATGAAAGCCTGACCCGCTATATCCCCGCCCGCGACGGAGCCGAGGCGCGGGTCGAGCCGCTGCTGGCCGAAAGCTGGGAGGTGTCGGCGGACGGGCTGACCTGGACCTTCCGCCTACGCCCGGGTGTCAAGTTCCACGACGGCGCCGATCTGACCGCCGAGGCGGTCAAGGGCTCGATCGAGCGCACCCAGACGATCGCCGGCGGCGCCGCCTTCATCTGGGGCGCCGTGACGGCGATCGCGACACCCGACCCGGCGACGGTGGTGATGACCCTGTCCTACGCGCAGCCGATGGACGTGACCGCCGCATCCGGCTTCGCGGCCTGGATCATCAGCCCCAATGCGCTGGACAAGGACAACGCCTGGTTCAACGCTGGCAACGGGGCCGGCACCGGTCCGTTCATGATGGAACGCTATGACCCCGGCCAGCGCGCCATCCTGACCCGCAACCCCGGCTATTGGGGCAAGGTGCCCGACGGCGGCTTCGACAAGGCAGTGTTCGAGGTGGTCGAGGAG
>JANOGU010000148.1:0-2759 GCA_031406135.1 Rhodobacterales bacterium | reverse complement strand
GGCTCCTCCAGCGTCACGCCCAGCGTCCTTGCCGCCGCGCGCAGCGCGATCAGGCGGTCGCGCACCTCCTCGAACGAACCGAGGCTCATCAGCCCCGCCACCGGCAGCGCCAGTTCCGCCAGCACCCGGCCGCCCTCCGCCACCACGAAGCCGCCCTCGATCTCGCCCAGCCGGTTGGCCGCCAGCGCCATGTCGCCGTAGTCCGCCCCCACCACCGCGATGTTGTGGTGGTCGTGGCAGACGGTGGAGGCGATGGCGCCGCGGCTCATGCCGAAGCCGCGCACGAAGCCGGTGGCGCGGTTGCCGTTCTTCCCGTGCCGCTCGATCACCGCGATCTTCATCAGGTCGCGGGAAGGGTCGGGACGCTTGTCGCCATCCACGGGGGCGATGTCGATCTTGAGGTGCTCGGTGATGATCTTGCCCGGCAGGATGCCGATCACCGGCGTCTCGGTCCGGTTGCCCGCGGTGCGGAAGTCGGCGGCGGTCACCTTCGGCGCCTTCACCGAGGCGCGCGCCACGGGCGGGATCGTCTCGCGCCCGGCGAAGGCCGTCGCGTCGGCGAGAACACCGCTGGCAAACACCATCGCGGCGTGGCAGCCCTCGAGCGTGTCGATCACCGCGATGTCGGCGCGCTGGCCCGGCGCGATCAGCCCACGGTCCTTGAGCCCGAAGGCTTCGGCCGCGGACAGGCTGGCCGCGCGATAGACCGCCAGCGGCGGCGCCCCCAGCGCAATGGCGGTGCGGATCATGTGGTCGAGGTGCCCGTGTTCGGCGATGTCCAGCGGATTGCGGTCGTCGGTGCAGAGGCAGAGGTAGGGCGCGAAGCGTTCGGTCAGCAGCGGCGCCAGCGCGTGCAGGTCCTTCGATACCGACCCCTCGCGGATCAGCACCCGCATCCCCTTGCGCAGCTTCTCCAACCCCTCCTCGGCCGTCGTGGCCTCGTGTTCGGTGCGGATGCCGGCGGCGATGTAGCCGTTGAGGTCGAGCCCGCGCAGCAGCGGCGCATGCCCGTCGATGTGGCGGCCGCGGAACGCCTCCAGCTTCGCCAGGCACTCCGGGTCGCGCATCAGCACGCCGGGGAAGTTCATGAACTCCGCAAGTCCGATCACCTTGGGATGGTCGGCCAGCGGGAGAAGGTCCTCGGCCAGCAACCGGGCGCCCGAGGTTTCCATATGCGTCGAGGGCACGCAGGACGACAGCTGCACGCGGATGTCCATCACCGTGCGCTCGGCGCAGGCGAGAAAGTAGCGGATGCCCTCCAGCCCGCAGACATTGGCGATCTCGTGCGGGTCGCAGATCGAGGTGGTCACCCCCCGGGGGGTGACGCAGCGATCGAATTCGAACGGGGTGACGCAGGAGCTTTCTATGTGCAGGTGGGTGTCGATGAAGCCGGGGACCAGCACCTTGCCCGCAACGTCGATCTCCCGCCGCCCTGTATAGGTGCCGAAGGTCCCGACGATCATGTCGCCGCAGATCGCCACGTCCGTTTCCACCAGCTCCCCGGCGATCAGGTCGAAGACGCGGCCGCCTTTCAGCACCAGATCGGCCGGCACCTCGCCGCGGCCCTGGGCGATGCGGTCGGCAAGGGCGGGACGGGTCATCGGGCGGCCTCCGGCTGAGGCCTCAACCTTGCCGCCGCCACGGCCCCGCCCGCAAGCCCCGGCTTGCAGCGGCGGGCGGATCGGTTCACCAAGGCGGCCATGCGCCCACTTCGCGGCATCCTGCTGAAAATCGCCTCGGTCCTCGTCTTCATCGTCATGGTCGCATTGATCAAGGCCGTGGCCGACCGCGTGCCGCCGGGGCAGACGGTGTTCTTCCGCTCGCTCTTCGCGATTCCGGTGATCGTGGCCTGGCTCGCCGTCCGCGGGGAATTGCGCAGCGGATTCAAGGCGGTGAACCCGATGGGCCACGTCTGGCGCGGGCTGGTGGGCACCACGGCGATGGGGCTCGGCTTCGCCTCGCTGGCCTACCTGCCTTTGCCCGAGGTCACCGCCATCGGCTACGCCGCGCCACTCCTGACCGTCATCTTCGCCGCCATGTTCCTGGGCGAGACCGTGCGCGTGTTCCGCATCGGCATGGTGGCGCTGGGCATGGTCGGCGTGATGATCGTTATTTCTCCGCGGCTTACGCTGGTCCAGGGCGAGGCGGTGGGCGCGCGCGAGGCGTTCGGGGCGATGCTGGTGCTGGGCTCGGCGGTGTTTGCGGCACTGGCACAGGTCTTCGTCCGCAAGCTGGTGCAAAGCGAGGCGACATCGGCCATCGTGTTCTGGTTTTCCCTTACGGCATCGGCACTTGCGCTTCTGACCCTGCCCTGGGGATGGGTTTGGCCGACGTGGGGGGAGGCGGTGATTCTGGTCGCTTGCGGCCTGCTGGGCGGGGTGGGGCAGATCCTGCTTACCTCGGCCTACCGCGAGGCGGATGCTTCGCTGGTGGCGCCGTTCGACTATGCCTCGATGCTGTTCGCGCTTGCCATCGGTTACTGGATTTTCGATGAAATTCCGACGCTTGCGACGCTCGCGGGAGCAGTGCTCATCGTTGCCGCCGGGGTCGCGATCATCTGGCGCGAACAGGTCCTGGGGCTGGAGCGGGCGCGGCAACGCAAGGCGATGACGCCGCAGGGCTAGATGTGAGCTTTCAGCAGGTTGTCCATTCGGGGCGGATCAGGGAGGCTGGAGTTACCACACTTCAAGCCTTCAGGAGCGCCCCGAATGAACATCCATCAGAATGCCCGGCTGACGCCCGTTCGTCGAGAGGAGATG
>JANOGU010000156.1:0-28962 GCA_031406135.1 Rhodobacterales bacterium | reverse complement strand
GGTGCGGGTGCCGGGGGAGCGGCGCCGGGGCAACGGCAAGAAGCTGGTGGTCGTGGGCGCCACGGGCAACAACCTGCAAGGCGTGACGGTGGAGTTTCCGCTCGGCCAGTTCGTCTGCGTGACCGGCGTGTCGGGCGGCGGCAAGTCCACGCTGACCATCGAGACGCTGTACAAGACCGCCGCGACGCGGCTGAACGGCGCCCGCGAGACGCCGGCGCCCTGCGAGACGATCCGCGGCTTCGAGCATCTGGACAAGGTGATCGACATCGACCAGGCGCCGATCGGGCGGACGCCGCGGTCGAACCCCGCGACCTATACCGGCGCCTTCACCCATATCCGCGACTGGTTCGCCGGGCTGCCGGAGTCCAAGGCGCGCGGCTACCTGCCGGGGCGGTTCAGTTTCAACGTCAAGGGCGGGCGCTGCGAGGCCTGCCAGGGCGATGGCGTGATCAAGATCGAGATGCACTTCTTGCCCGACGTCTATGTCACCTGCGAGACCTGCAAGGGCCACCGCTACAACCGCGAGACTTTGGAAATAAAGTTCAGGAACAAGAGTATCGCCGATGTTCTTGAGATGACGTGCGAAGATGCGCGCGGGTTCTTTGGCGCCGTGCCGGCGATCCGCGAGAAGATGGACGCGCTCTGCGAGGTGGGTCTGGGCTACATCAAGGTCGGGCAGCAGGCGACGACGCTGTCGGGCGGCGAGGCGCAGCGGGTGAAGCTGTCAAAGGAACTCAGCCGCCGGGCCACGGGGCGGACGCTTTACATCCTCGACGAGCCGACCACCGGCTTGCATTTCGAGGATGTGCGCAAGCTCTTGGAGGTGCTGCATTCGCTAGTGGACCAGGGCAATACGGTGGTGGTGATCGAGCACAACCTCGATGTCATCAAGACCGCCGACTGGATCATCGACATCGGCCCGGAAGGCGGCGACGGCGGCGGGACCATCGTGGCGACGGGGACGCCCGAAGACGTGGCCAAGGTGGCGGCCAGCTACACCGGGCGGTATCTGGCGCCGCTGTTGAAGCGGCGTCGGGTGGCGGCGGAGTAGGGTTGGCAGACATCCCCCGGTATGGGGGTAATTTCCGGAGGACTCGAATGAGCGCGATCCTGTGGCAGCGCGTCGAGGGCGCACTGGTCTTTGCAACTGCGCTGGCGCTTGCCTGGTTTCTCAACCTTCTGCCCTTTCTCGGGCCATGGTGGGTCTGGGTGATCCTTTTCTTCGCGCCCGACCTCGGGTTTCTGAGCTATCTCGCCGGCCCACGCATCGGCGCCGCGATCTACAACGCGCTGCACCTCTACGGCGGCGGCATGGCGGTGATGGCGGTGTCCGCGATCATCGAAACCGGCTCATCCGTGCCCTTCGCGGCCGGCCTCCTGTGGGTCGCGCATGTCGGCTTCGACCGGATGTTTGGATACGGGCTGAAAGAACCCACCGGCTTTGCCGATACCCATCTGGGCCGGATCGGGCGGCGCTAGACGCGCCGCCCAGGACCGGCGCGGGTCAGGCCCGCTTCATCGTGCAGGTGGACAGGCCGAACACGCTGTAGGCCGGGCAGGTGCTGAACATCCCGGTCACCAGCGGCGCGAGGCCGATCAGCTTGGCGTAGTGCCAAAAGCCCTGACCCTGGTCGAGAAAGAACCACAGCAGCAGTCCCGCCCCCACCAGGATGCGCAGGGTGCGGTCGATGGTGCCGACGTTGGTCTTGAACATGTCGTCCTCCGTTCTGTGCCAGGCGGTTGCCGGCTGACGAAGGGCAGCGTGGCGACGTACCGCGATTCGATCCTTGATCTGGCCCCGGTTTTGCTGCGGCGCGTTGTCGCAGGTGGCGCGGTCGCAACGGCATGCCTTTGTGTGGCGGGTCAGTCCACCAGCGCCGCCAGCGCGCCGAGAACGGCGAGAATCTCGCCGGTCTCGCGGTCCACACGGAAGAAATGATCGCCCACGCGCCAGTAGGTGCCGGGGTCGCGAAGGCCGTAGCGCCAGGGATCGCGGACCCAGATGTAGCCGTCGTCAATCCGGTCGCCGATGCGCCAGGTCGCGGACGCGGCCTTCCGCGCCAGGCCGGGCGGTACGCAGGGCGGGTTCTTCTTGGCCAGGCCCGGGGGGCAATGGGTCGCGGTGGCGTGCACCGGCGCGCCCTTGCCGGGCTTCGGCCCTTTGGGTTTGCCATCGGCGAGCGCGGGCCCGGCGAGGGCGACGGCGAGAATGACAGCGAGAGCGCGGCGCATCAGAGCCTCCTCCTGGGTATGTCCTCCAGATGCACACGCACGGCCACAGGTTCCACCCCACAGCCGCGCGCCTTGCGGAAATCCGCCGTTCCGCGGTCAGTCCATCGCCTTGAAGTTCAGCGCGGCACCGTCCTTGATACCACTGAACCAGCGGGCCGTCACCGTCTTCGTCCGGGTGTAGAAGCGGAAGGCGTCGGGGCCGTACTGGTTGAGATCGCCGAAGGACGACTTCTTCCAGCCGCCGAAGGTGTAGTAGCTGAGCGGCACCGGGATCGGGAAGTTGATCCCGACCATGCCGACGTTGACGCGGGATGCGAAGTCGCGCGCGGTGTCGCCGTCGGCGGTGTAGATCGCGGTGCCGTTGCCGTATTCGTTGTCCATCGTCAGTTTCAGCGCATCCTCGTAAGTCTTGGCGCGAACCTGGCTGAGGACCGGGCCGAAGATTTCCTGCTTGTAGATGTCCATCTGCGGCGTGACATGATCGAACAGCGTCGGGCCGACGAAGAAGCCGTTCTCGTAGCCCTGGAGCTTTAGGCCGCGTCCGTCGATGACCAGTTTCGCGCCCTGTTCGACGCCCGAGGTGATCAGGCCCTCGACCCGCTGCTGCGCGGCCTTTGTCACCAGCGGCCCGAAGTCGACGTCATTGCCGGCGGTGTAGGGGCCGACCTTCAGCCTCTCGATCCGCGGCACGAGGCGCTCGATCAGCGCGTCGGCGGTCTGGTCGCCGACCGGCACGGCGACCGAGATCGCCATGCAGCGTTCGCCCGCGGCGCCGAAGCCGGCGCCGATCAGCGCGTCGGCCGCCTTGTCCATGTCGGCGTCGGGCATGATGATCATGTGGTTCTTGGCGCCGCCGAAGCACTGCGCGCGCTTGCCGTTGGTGGCCGCCCGGCCGTAGATGTACTGCGCGATGGGGGTGGAGCCGACGAAGCCCACCGCTTGCACCGTGTCGTTGTCGAGGATGGCGTCGACCACCAACTTGTCGCCGTTGACCACCTGCAGCACGCCGTCGGGCAGGCCGGCCTCCTTCAGAAGTTCGGCGAGGAACAGCGAGGTCGAGGGGCAGCGCTCCGACGGTTTCAGGATCATCGCGTTGCCGGAGGCCAGCGCGGGGGCCATCTTCCACAAGGGGATCATGGCGGGGAAGTTGAAGGGGGTGATGGCGGCCACCACGCCCAGCGGCTGGCGCATCGAGTAGAGGTCGATGCCCGGGCCGGCGCTGTCGGTGTAGTCGCCCTTGAGGAACGCGGGCGCGCCCATGCAGACCTCGACGACCTCCAGCCCGCGTTGCACGTCGCCCCTGGCGTCGGGGAGGGTCTTGCCATGTTCGCGGCTGACCATTTCGGCCAGCTTTTCCATGTCGCGGTTGATGAGAGCACCAAAGGCCATCATCACGCGGGCACGCCGCTGCGGGTTCGTAGCGGCCCAACCGATCTGGGCCTTGGCGGCCTCCTGAATGGCGTGGTCCATTTCCGCCGCGCTGGCAAGTGCCACGCGCGCCTGAACCTCGCCGGTGGCAGGGTTCATGACATCGCTGTAGCGGCCCGATTTGCCCGCGACGAGCTTGCCATTGATCCAGTGACCGATCTCTTGCATGGAATCCTCCCGACTATGCTCCTGCACCTTTACTCTTGCACAAACGCCAGACCAAGCGACATTATGCCAAAAGCGTTTTGCAGGAATGCAGGTATGATGCCCGAACGCTCCCTTCGCCTTTGTATTGTTGCACCGATCATGCGGCGGCATCGGGGGTATTTCACCCCAAGCTCGGGTCTGATCTCCCGAGCGCTGGCCGAATTGGGGCATGAGGTCACGGTGCTGACTTCGGCCCTGCCGGAAGGCGGTGGCGCAGTCCTGCAAGAAGACGGTGCCGAAGTGCATTTCCTGGCCGAGGTCACGCTCCAGCGGCACAAGATCAGCGACAGATTTTTGAAGGCAACTGCCGCCGCCTTTGACAGGCTCCATGTCGAACGCCCGTTCGACATCGTCTTGGGGCGCGGTCTGGCCACCTCGGGCTTCTTCGAGTTCAGTCGGTTTGCCAAAGCGGTACCGGTGATCCTGCACCAGGGGACCTATCCGCGTTGGCTGCATCAGGTCGAGACCCGCGCCGGTCGCTTGGCCCCAGCCCTTGCCTTTTGCCTGGCGCCGCTCTTCGCTCTGGCAAATCGTCGGGAGCATCTGTGCCTGCAACGGGCTGCCCGCGTGGTCTGCATCACGCCTGAACTCGCCTCGGCATATCGTCGTTCGGCGTGGTGGCATCCTCCACGCAGTTTGGGCCTGACCTATGGTTTCGACACCGCAAGCTATCACCCGCAACCGGCAGCCACCGACGTTCCTCGGCTGGTGTCGCTGGGGCGGCTCGCCAAGGATAAGGGTGTCATTCCGATGATCGAAGTCCTTGCCGGGCTGAAGCACAAGACAGTGACGCTTGAAGCCATCGGTCCGGCCTCGCCCACGATCAGGCAGGCAGTACTGGCCCATGCCGCCAGACGCGGCGTAAGCGAACGCTATTCGGCTCCGGGTGCAATCCAGCACGAAGAGGTGCCTCATCGGTTGGCTGGGGCTTCGGCCTTCCTCTTTCCATCCACACATGCCGAAGGTCTGGGCAAGGTGGTGCTCGAAGCGATGGCCTCGGGCCTGCCGGTGGTGGCCTATCGCCTGCCGGTGCTGGAAGGCCTGATTGAGGACGGCGTCACAGGCTTTCTGGTGCCGATCCGCGACGTCAAGGCGATGACCGAAAGGATCGACCAGCTTTTGGCCGATCCGGCGTTGATCGCCCGGATGGGGGCAGCGGCGCGCAGGAAGATCGAAGCCGAATTCAGCCCGCAGGCGATCAATGCGCAGTGGCAGTCGCTGCTGGCCGAGGTTGTGACCGAGGCCGGGGCTACCCAGGCTGGCAAAGGCTGACCGGGTGATGGACTGGGACGATCTGCGCGTGTTCCTTGCGGTGGCGCGGACGGAAAGCCTTTCGGCGGCTGGCAAGCGGCTGAAGATCGACCCGGCAACCGTCGGCCGCCGCATTGCCCGGCTGGAAGAGGCGACACGGGCAAGGCTCTTCACCAAGTCGCCGCAGGGTTATGCCCTGACCGAAGAAGGCGCGCGGCTTATTCCCCACGCCGAACAGGCGGAACGGGCGGCCTTGGGTGCAGAGGAAAGCCTGTCCGGCCCGGGAGGCCTGACTGGCCTGATCCGTCTTGGCGCGCCAGACGGCTGCGCCAACTACCTGCTGCCGCAGGTGCTGGCGCGGATGGCCGACGACAATCCGGGGCTGGATGTGCAGGTCGTGGCGCTGCCGCGGGTGTTCAACCTGTCGCGGCGCGAGGCGGACCTCGCCATCGCCGTGTCGCGGCCCGAGGCCGGGCGGCTGACGGTGCAGAAGGTCGCGGATTATCACCTGCATCTCGCGGCCTCGCGCGTATACCTCGAAAGGGCCGGGACCCCGGCGACGGTGGAGGACCTGGGGCTACACCGGATCGTCGGCTACATCCCCGACATGATCTTCGACAAGGAACTGGATTACCTCACCGGGCTCGGCATCCCGCGGGTGCCGCTGGCGTCGAACGCCGTGCCGGTGCAATTGATGTGGCTGCGGGCCGGGGCTGGCGTCGGCATGGTCCACGCCTTCGCCATGCCCTTCGCCCCGGAACTGGTGCCGATCCTGCCCGAGATCCGCCTGACCCGCGCCTTCTGGCTGATCCGGCACGAGGGCGATGCGCGGTCGGCCCGACTGGACCGCTTCGCAGAGGCGCTGGCGGCGGGGATCAGGGCCGAGGTGGCGCGGCTGGAGGGAGCCGTGGTGTCCGCCTGACGCCTCCGGCAATGGGTCGCCGGATCAGAGCGTCACCGCTTTTGACTCCAGCGCCTTGGCCTGTTTCGGATCGAGCTTCTTGAACAGGTCGGCAAGTTTCCTGTCGTCCGGATCCTTGGGCATCTGCGATGCCTTGCCCTTGAGGTCGAGCGCTCCCATTCGGTCAATTCCTTTCGGAACGGCAAAGATCAGAAGCGGGTTCAGGCATCCGCCGCCTGGGGTGTGATGGGTTGCGGCCGTGCGTTGGGCCGGGCATTGAAAAGCTCCGTGCTGAAAACCAGTTGCGAACCCATCGCATTAGGACGGCAATTCCCGAATCTTTCAAGGGCTTTCCGCGCTTGACAGCGGGCCACGGCGGGGTGGACTCTGCCCCAGAGTTAAGACGCGAGGGGAGGGACGGCGATGCTGGTTCAGGCGATCCTGAGGACCAAGCCCGACGACGCGGTGGTGACGGTCGTTCCTGGCACCTCGGTCGGTAAGACGGCCGAGGCGCTGTCGGCGCGCCGCATCGGCGCGATCATCGTCTCGCCGGACGGCAAGAAGGTGTCGGGCATCGTTTCGGAGCGCGACATCGTGCGCGAGCTTGGCCGCAAGGGGCCCTCGGTGCTGGCCGATCCGGTGGAGAGCCTGATGACGGCCAAGGTCGCCGGCTGCTCGCGGCTCGACAGTGCCGAGCGGGTGATGGAGATGATGACGAAAGGCCGCTTTCGCCACATGCCGGTGATGGAGGGCGACGAGATGATCGGACTGATTTCCATCGGCGACGTGGTCAAGGCGCGGCTTTCGGAGCTGGCGATGGAAAAGGACGCGCTGGAAGGCATGATCAAGGGCTTCTGACGGCTCTGGACAGGGCTGTCGCGGCGGTGTTCCCTTCCGCCCGCGTCGGACGGAGGCACCCCATGCGCATCGGCCTGTATCCCGGGACCTTCGACCCCGTCACGCTGGGCCATACCGACATAATCGAACGCGCCATGGCGCTGGTGGACCGGCTGGTGATCGGGGTGGCGATCAACCGCGACAAGGGGCCGCTGTTCCCGCTGGAAGAGCGGGTGGCGATGGTGCAGGCGGAGAGCGCTGCGATCATCGCGCGGACCGGCGGCGAGATCGTGGTGCATCCGTTCGAGAACCTGTTGATCGACTGCGCCCGCGACGTGGGTGCCACAGTGATCATCCGCGGCCTGCGGGCGGTGGCGGATTTCGAATACGAGTTCCAGATGGTGGCGATGAACCGCGCGCTCGACCACGACATCGAGACCGTGTTCCTGATGGCCGACGCGCAGCGACAGGCGATCGCGTCCAAGCTGGTTAAGGAGATTGCGCGGCTGGGCGGCGATGTGTCGAAATTCGTCCCGGCGCCGGTGGTGGCGGCGCTGAGGGCGCGCTACCGGAGCCGCTGACCCGTGCCCCGCCTTCCCCGCCCGCGGTTCAGCCTGCTCGTGCGAATCCTGTCGAACGCGGAAGCCGAGGCTGAGATGGTCGCGGCCGATCCGGTCCTGCGCAAGGCCGTGGCTGCCGAGGCGCGGATCGGGCGCCGGATCGCAGGGACCGGGCGGGAAACTGCCGCATGGGTGATCGCAGCGTTGCTGCCCTTTCTGGGTTCGGGATGGTCCTTTCTGTACTACGAGGCGTGTCTGATCCTGTTCTGGGCGAGCGGACGGTTGCGGACGCGCATCGAGCAGCCGGGGAAATCCTTGGGCGAGCTGGCTTTCATCCTGTTCGACATCCTCTTGCTGACCTTCATCGCCGCGGTTCCGAACCCGTTCGACGGCGCGCTGTTGCCCCATGCCTTCGGCTTTCACTGGAACACGTTCGACTACCTGTTCCTGGTGCTGGCCTTTGCGACCCTGGCCTATTCGTGGCGAACCGTCTGGACCATCGGTTGCTGCGTGGCCGTGGTCTGGCTCCTGGCCACGCTGCTGGTCGATCTTTTCGGGCGCGAGGTGCCGGAATTGGCAAGCATCGCCAGGGAAGCGGCGGCCGAACTGAACGCGGCGGACCTGGTGCCGTTCCTGGACCTGAACGACGTCCAGTGGAGTCTGCGGGTGCAGGAAGTCGTTGTGTTCCTGATCGTCGCGGCGGCGCTGACGCTGAAAGCCTGGCGATCAAGCCAGCTCCTGTTCCGCGAGGCGCGGGCGGCGGCGGAGCGGGCGAACCTCTCGCGCTATTTTGCCCCGAACGTGGTCGAGCGGCTGGCCCGCACCCCCGACGCGCTGTCGGAGCCGCAGACGCTGGAGGTTGCGGTGCTTTTTGCCGATCTGGTCGGGTTCACCGAATTGGCCGAAACGCGACCCGAGGCCGAGGTCGTGGCGCTGCTGCGCCGATACTATGGCGTGATCGAACGCGTCGTGTTCGACCATGACGGGACGCTGGACAAGTATCTGGGGGATGGCGTCATGGCGACTTTCGGCACGCCCGCGCCGGCACCGGGCGATGCCATGCGGTCGCTCGCGGCGGCGCGGGCCATCGTCGCCGGGGTCGATGCGCTGAACCTCGGGTTGCAGGTTTCCGTCGGCGTGCATTTCGGGCGTGCGACGGTGGGCGATGTCGGTCCGGCGCGGCGGCTGGAGTTTGCCGTGCTCGGGGACACGGTCAACGTGGCCGCGCGGCTGGAATCGTCAACGCGCGACCTTGGCGCGCGGATCGTCATATCGGATGCGCTGGTGGAAAAGGCCCGTGCCGAGGGCATGCCGGACGCGGGACTTGCCGGCTTTGCCCGCGAAGATGGCCTGGCGCTGCGCGGCCGCCGTGCCGGCATCGACGTCTGGGCGCTGGTCTAGCCCCGGTCGCCCGGGATCAGCCCCAGACCGCCCTGCGGGCGATCCGGTCGGCGTCACCGGGATAGATGTTGAGATCCAGTGCCACGTCGCGCGGCATCCGGGCGATCTCGTCGCGGGTGCGCCGGTAGAGCGTGTACTCCTTGGCACGGCGCTTCAGGCGGTCGATGAGATGGGTCATGGTCGTTGCTTTCGTCCTTTGCTCGTGGCCCCGCGGATCGTCGGTGCCCGCCATTTCGGGCCACGGGCAGAAGATGGCCTTCGCCGCAGTGCGGCGCAACAGCTGACATCGGGCGGCGGGCATGCGCGGACTGCATGGCTTCACGGGTACGGAAGTGGTCAGCGGAACGGTCGCAACACCCGTGATAGCCAGGCGGGTGGCCAGACGGCCGGCGTCGCGGAGGGTTCCGTCAGAAGCCGGGGGTCGAGGTCGATGCCGCGCCCCCGGGCCTTTTCGCTGACCAGGGTCCGCAGCCGGTCGTGGCCGCGGATCAGTTGCAGGAACCGGGCCTCGTCCAGCGCCAGCAGCGTGCAATGCGTCATCGCCGTGACCTTGGCGCGCCGTGGACGACCGAGGAGCAGCGCCAGTTCACCGAAGAACTCGCCGCGCCCGAGCCGCAGCTTGCGCTCGGCCTGCACCAGTTCGACGGCGCCAGAGGCAATGAACCAGACCACGCGCGGCCGTTCGTCCGGCCGCATCAGGACGTCGCCGGGATCGACGTAAATCGTGCGCAGGGCCCGCGCCAGCCTGGCCCGGTCGTCGGCCGCCATGTCCTTGAACAGCGGAAAGCGGGCCACGAGGTCGGACTTCTGCAACGCCAGGTCAAGCTTCGGCGGGGCGAGAAGCACCTGCCGCTGGGTGCCGAGGTTGGCCAGCAGGGCGGTGCGCAGTTCCGGCCCAATCAGCCCGTCATCGGTGAGCTGTTCGTATTCGCGCAATTCCTGCATCAGCTCCACGCGCCGGATCACCCGCCGCTCCAGCCGCTCGGCATAGCCGGGGAACTGCAGGCGCAGTCCCTCGACCTCCTTTTCCAGGTCGTCGGCGCGGCGGGCGAGCAGATCGTGCAGCAGGTCGGCCACCCGGCGGCCGTGGATGCGCAGGATGCGGCGATCGACAAAGACGTGCAGCAGACGGATCGTCTGCGCCTTGGCGATCAGATCCTCGAAGCGGTCGGCGACGAGGCGGGCGAGCGGCGCCGAGAGGCCGAGGCGGTTGTGCAGCCAGACCGCGGGCCGCATCAGCCATCCCGGCCTTGCCGCCCGCCGCGACTGCGCGCGATACCCCATGCGGCCGTCGGTGCGGGTGACCTCGATCAGCGCGTCGGCGAAGGCGAGCATCCGTTCGGCCAGACGCGCCGGCATCAGGTCGTCGCGGAAGGCGGCGGTCAGAAGGTCGCGCTCATGTCCCGCCAGTGCCACCAGGCCGAGCGTCACCCGGTCGCTGTCGGCCATGTCCTGCGCCGCATCGGCACGGGCGACCGCGCCCTGCAGCCGGTCGCCGAAACGCTTGGCCTCGTCGCGCACGACGGTGGCGGTCAGCGCCAGGCCGCGCGTCGTCTCGGCCACCGTCTCGCGCACCGACTGCAGCGCCACGGCGACGATCTGCTCGCCCAGCGCGCGGTCGAGCGGCGACAGCCGGTCGAGGCCGAGGCGGTGGATGATCCAGCGCAGGGTCGTGCCCTGCACAAGGAGCGTGAACAGCGTGAAGCCGACCGCGACGGCGCCGACCATGCGCTTGACCTCCAGCGGAACGCCCGGGCTCTCGGTCACGACCAGGGCCAGCGCCAGGGTGATCGCGCCGCGCAGGCCGCCCCACAGGATCGCCAGGCGATAGGGCGGGTCAACCCGCGGCGAGACCCGCGCGAAGGTCAACAGCGGCAGCACGGCGTAGAGGATGATGGCGCGGGTGCCGAGGGCGGCGGCGGTGGCGGCCAGGATCAGCAGATAGTCGACCGGACGCAGCGTCGGCAGCAGCTTGGGGATCAACAGCGCCGCCAGCACGAAGATCAGCGACCCGGCCCAATAGGCGAGAAGCCCCCAGGTTGCCCGCAGGCCGCTCAGACCCTGCGGCGTCAGGCGGCCGGGCGCGACGAAGTTCACCGTCATTCCCGCCGCCACCACGGCGACCACGCCGGAGACATGCGCGACGTGGTCGGCGAAGAGGAAGGTGGCGAAGGGCACGGCGAGCGACAGGGTGACCTGGCCCGAGGGATAGGGATTGAGCCAGCCCATGGCGGTGACCGCGATCCGCCCCACCGCCCAGCCGATGCCGGCACCGCCGAGGATCATCTGGGGGAAATCCCACAACGCGCTAGCCACGTCCGGCGTGGTCTCGCGTGCGATCAGGTCGGACAGGAAGACGGAGAACAGCGCGATGGCGGCGGCGTCGTTCAACAGGCTCTCGCCCTCGACGATCCGCGCCAGCCGCTGCGGGGCGGGCGTGGCCCGGAAGATCGAGACCACCGCCGACGGGTCGGTGGTCGAGACGATGGCGCCGATCAGGAAGCAGGCGGTCAGGGAGACCTGGGTCAGCAGGCCCAGCGTGGCGCCGACGGCCAGGGTCGCGGCGATCACCGCGACCACGGCAAGCACCAGGATCGGCACCCAGTCGTCCAGCATCCGCCGCAGGTTGATGGTCAGCGCCACCTCGAACAGGAGCACCGGCAGGAACACCAGCAGGAACACCTCGGACGAGATCGGCAAGGTGATGATCGCCAGCGCCGGTTCGTTCAGCGCGTTGGTCAGGGGGGTGAAATAGAGCCAGGTCGCGCCCAGGCCGGTGCCGATGCCGATCATCGCATGAATCACGCTGACCGGCAGCCGCAGCCGGTCGGCCAGCGGCTCGGCCAGCGCGATGGCGGCGAACAGGGCGGCCAGCAGGGAGAGGAGCCAGACGATGTCCATGGCGTGCAGGTTAACGCACGGACGCAGCAGCACAAAACAATAGGCCGGTCACGTTTCGTGACCGGCCTGACATATCGCCATGTCAGCGGCGGTTCAGATCAGCTTGCCCATCGCCACGGCGGCATCCGCCATGCGGTTGGAGAAGCCCCATTCGTTGTCGTACCACGACAGGATCGACACGAAGGTTCCGTCCATCACCTTGGTCTGGTCCATGTGGAAGATCGAGGAATGCGGGTCGTGGTTGAAGTCCGACGAGACGAGCTTCTCGGTGGTGTAGCCGAGGATGCCCTTCAGCGGACCGTCGGCGGCGGATTTGATCGCGGCGTTCACTTCCTCGACGCTGGTCGCCCGCTTGGCGATGAACTTCAGGTCCACGACCGAGACGTTCGGCGTCGGCACCCGCATCGCGAAGCCGTCGAGCTTGCCCTTCAGCTCCGGCAGCACCAGCCCCACGGCCTTGGCCGCGCCGGTCGAGGTCGGGATCATGGAGAGCGCCGAGGCACGGGCGCGGTAGAGGTCCTTGTGCATGGTGTCGAGCGTCGGCTGGTCGCCGGTGTAGGAATGGATGGTGGTCATCATTCCCTTCTCGATGCCGATGGCGTTGTTGAGCACATAGGCCACGGGCGAAAGGCAGTTCGTGGTGCAGGAGGCGTTCGAGACGACGATGTCGTCCTTGGTCAGCGTGTGGTGGTTGACGCCGTAGACGATGGTCTTGTCAGCGCCGTCGCCGGGGGCCGAAATCAGCACCCGCTTCGAGCCGTTCTGCAGATGCGCCCGGCAGCTTTCCTTCGAGGTGAAGATGCCGGTGCATTCCATCACGACGTCGACGTCCGACCAGGGCAGGTCAGCCGGGTTCTTCAGCGCGGTGACGCGCATCGGGCCGCGGCCGACGTCGATGAAGTCGGGGCCGGTGGTGACCGTGACCGGGAACCTGCCGTGCACGGAGTCGTAGCGCAGCAGGTGGGCGTTGGTTTCCACCGGGCCGAGGTCGTTGATGGCGACGACGGCGATGTCGGTGCGGCCCGATTCGATGATTGCGCGCAAGATGTTGCGGCCGATGCGTCCGAAGCCGTTGATGGCGACCTTCACGGTCATGGGGCACTCCCTTCGTGGTCAGAGCCGACCCTGCGGCATCGGCGCTAACGACACCAGATTTCGGCAAAGATCAACCGCACAGGCGGTCGCTCACCACCAGAACACCGCCCAGTCCACAAGGCGCAGGAAGCGGACAAAGAGAAACGCCGTCGCGGCGCCCGCGTTCAGTGCCCAGTCGGCGGCGAAAGCGGCGAGGATGAGGACGGCAAGGGCAAGGGCGATGCGGTCGGTCATGGTCTGTCCCCTGTCCCGGGCCGCGACCATAGGCGGCGGCGGCTTTGGCGGAAAGCGGGTTTGCGCCGCGAATTGCGCGGGATAAGATTGCCTCCGGGTTCCCGGCAGGAGACAGGGCATGAGCGGCTTGATCGCGCTTCTCGACGACGTGGCGGCGATTGCCAAGGTGGCGGCGGCCTCGATCGACGACATCGCCGGCGTTGCCGCAAAGGCCGGGGCCAAAGCGGCGGGCGTGGTGATCGACGATACCGCGGTGACGCCGACCTATGTCACCGGATTCAGCGCCGACCGGGAACTGCCGATCATCTGGCGAATCGCCAAGGGCTCGCTGAAGAACAAGCTGTTCATCCTGCTGCCCGGCCTGCTGCTGCTGAACTACTTCCTGCCTGTGGCGATCCTGCCGCTGCTGACCATTGGCGGCGCCTATCTCTGCTTCGAGGGCGCCGAGAAGGTCTTCCACATGCTGGCCCCGCATGCCGATCACGAGGTCGAGGAGGATTTTGACGTCAAGGACCCGGGGCATCTGGAAGAGGAAAAGGTCGCCGGCGCGATCAAGACCGACTTCATCCTGTCGGCCGAGATCATGGTCATCGCGATGAACGAGATTCCGCAGGGCGCCTTCGTCTTCCAGGCGGTGTCGCTGGCCGTCGTCGGCATCGCCATCACCGCGCTGGTCTATGGCGCGGTCGGGCTGATCGTGAAGATGGACGACATCGGCCTGCACCTTGCCCGCAAGGGCCGCACCCAGGCCTCGCGCGGCCTGGGCCATGGACTGGTCGCCGGGATGCCGAAGCTTCTGGTGTTCCTGTCCGTCGTCGGCACGATGGCGATGCTCTGGGTGGGCGGCTCGATCGTGCTGCACGGGCTGGAGGGGATGCATCTCTGGGCCTGGCCCTACGAGACCATCCACCATCTGGCCGAGAACGCGGCGCATGCCGTCGGCGTCATGGCGGGCTTTGTCGCCTGGTTCGTGACCGCGGCGCTGGACGGCATTTTCGGGCTCGCCCTCGGCCTCGCGCTCATTCCGGTGGGCAACCGCGTGATCGGACCGGCGGTCGAGGCGCTGATGGGCAAGAAGAAAAGCGCGGCGCACTGAGGCGCCGGACCTACCAGAGGTGATGGACGTGCGGCCGGATCAGCCGGTCGTAGACCTCCTGCACTGCCGCCATGGTGTCCGACGGGAGGGGCGCGAGCTCGCCCGCCGCAAGGTTCGCCTTCGCCTGCGCCGCTGACTTGGCGCCCGGGATCACCACGGTGACGGCAGTTTCCATCAGGCACCAGCGCAGGGCAAAGGCCGCCATGGTCGCGCCGCCGGGGACAAGCGGGCGCAGGGCTTCGACAGCCTGCAGCGCCACCTCGTAGGGCACGCCGGAAAAGGTCTCGCCCTTGTCGAAGGCCGCGCCGTCGCGGTTAAAGCTGCGGTGGTCGTCGTCGGCGAAGGCGCTCTGCGCCGTCATCTTGCCGGTCAGCAGGCCCGAGGCCAGCGGCACCCGGGCGATAACCGCCACGCCCGCCGCCTTCGCCGCCGGAAAGAACGCCTCCGCCGGCTTCAGCCGGAAGGCGTTCCAGATGATCTGCACCGAGACCAGACCGGGATGCCGGAGCGCCGCCATCGCCTCGGCCACCGTCTCGACCGAAACGCCGTAGCCCGCGATCTTGCCCCTCGCGCGCAGGATCTCGAGGCGCTCGAAAACCTCCGGGTCGGCGTGGACCGCCGGCGGCGGGCAGTGCAGCTGCACCAGATCGAGGCAGTCGGTGCCGAGGTTGGTCAGGCTGCGGTCGATCCAGGCTTCGAGGTTCGCCAGCGAATAGCCCTCGGGCGTCTGTGCGGGAAGCCTGCGCCCGGCCTTGGTGGCGACGAACGGCCGCTGCCCGCGTTCGGTCAGCACATCGCGGATGATCCGCTCCGACCTTCCGTCGCCGTAGACATCCGCAGTGTCGATGAAGTCCACGCCGCCGTCGAGCGCGGCATGCAGTGCCGCCTTCGCATCCGCCTCGCTGACCTCGCCCCAGGTGCCGCCAATGGCCCAGGCGCCGAAGCCGATGGGATGGACCGAGCGGCCGAGGCGTCGGAAGCGGCGGGGGGGCAGGGTCATGGGCGGGCTCCGGGATTGCTCCATCTGTGTAGCGCAGACGGACCAGCCCGCAAGGCCCGCTTCCGCCGGCTCCGGGGATCGGCTAGGGCAAGGGCGATGGACCTCGTTCTTACCGACCTTGCCTGCGGACGCGGCGGACAGGCCGTGCTGGAGGGTCTGACGCTGCGCATTGCCCCTGGCGAGGCGCTGGTGCTGACCGGGCCGAACGGCATCGGCAAGACCACGCTTCTGCGCACCCTCGCGGGGCTGATGTCGCCGCTGGCCGGCCGGATCGACGGCGCGGGCGACCGCATCGCCTCTGCGCCGCATGCCGATGCGGTCAAGCCGATGCTGACGGTGGCCGAGAACCTGAGCTTCTGGGCCGCGCTGCACGGGCTGCGCGACATCGCCCCGGCGCTGGAGCAGTTCGGCCTCGCCGCGCTGGCCCATCGCCCGGCGCGCGAACTGTCGGCCGGCCAGCGGCGGCGGGCGGGGCTGGCGCGATTGCTGGTGACGGGCCGGCCGGTCTGGCTTCTGGACGAGCCCAGCGTGTCGCTCGACGCCGCCGCGACGGCACGGCTGGCGGCGGCGCTCGCGGCGCATCTCGACGGCGGCGGCGCGGCACTCATCGCCACGCATCTCGATCTCGGCCTGCCCGCGGCGCGCCGGCTCGACCTGACCCCGTTCCGCGCAAGCATCGCCGCCGACGCCTTCGCCGGGGTGACGGCGTGAGGGCGCTGGTGCTGCGTGACCTCAAATTGGCGCTGCGCGCCGGCGGCGGCTTCGGCCTGGCGCTGGCGTTCTTCCTGATCCTCGTCGTGCTGGTGCCCCTGGGCATCGGCACCGGGCGCGACCGGCTGGCCGCCGTCGCCCCGGGCATCCTGTGGGTGGGCGCGCTCCTGGCCTGCCTCTTGACGCTCGACCGCCTGTTCGCGGCGGATGCCGAGGACGGCGCACTCGACGCGCTGGCCACGGCGCCGGTGCCGCTGGAGGCGGTGGTGCTGGCCAAGGCGCTGGCGCACTGGCTGACGACCGGGCTGCCGCTGACGCTGGCCGCGCTGCCGCTGGGCGTCCTGCTTCACCTGCCAACTGGTGCGGTGCCCTGGCTTCTGGGAAGCCTCGCCCTCGGCACGCCCGCGCTGTCGCTGATCGGCGCCTTCGGGGCCGCGCTGACCGTGGGGCTGAAGCGCGGCGGGCTGCTGATGTCGCTCTTGGTCCTGCCGATGTATGTCCCCACGCTGGTGTTCGGCGCCGAGGCGGCGCGGCGCGGCGCCGCCGGCCTGTCCGGCGGCACGCCGCTTTTGCTGATCGCCGCGGTGACGGCGGGCTGCATCGCGCTCTTGCCCTTTGCCGCGGCGGCGGCGCTGCGTGTCAACCTGCGGTGATGGACGCCCCGCGCGCCTTGCCGTCCGCCGAAGAACCGGCTAGCCGAAGGCCCATGTCGCTTTGGGAATATGCCAATCCCGTCCGCTTCATGGCCCTGTCGGCGCGGGTTCTGCCGTGGTGCTGGGCGCTGGCCGCGGCGCTGCTCGGCAGCGGGCTGGCCTGGGGGTTCTTCTTCACCCCCGACGATTTCCGCCAGGGCGCCTCGATCAAGATCATCTACCTGCATGTGCCCGCGGCGATGATGGCGATCAATGCCTGGCTGATGATGCTGGTCACCTCGCTGATCTGGCTGATCCGCCGCCACCATGTCTCGGCGCTGGCGGCGCGGGCGGCGGCCCCCGTCGGGCTGGCCTTCACGCTGGTGGCGCTGGCCACCGGGGCGCTCTGGGGCCAGCCGGTCTGGGGCACCTGGTGGGAATGGGAGCCGCGGCTGACCGCGTTCCTGATCCTGGCGCTGTTCTATCTGGGCTACATCGCGCTCTGGCAGGCGGTGGAGGCGCCGGAGACGGCGGCCGACCTGACCGGCGTGCTGTGCCTCGTCGGCACCGTCTTTGCGCTCTTGTCGCGCTATGCGGTGGTCGTCTTCGGCGACCAGGGTCTGCACCAGAGCGCGACGCTGAGCCTCGACCGCGAGGAGAACATCGCCGATGTCTTCTGGCTGCCGCTGGTCACGGCGATGGCGGGGTTCCTGATGCTGTTCGTGGCGCTCGTCCTGCTGCGCACGCGCACCGAAATCCGGGCGCGGCGGTTGCAGGGCCTGATCGACCGGGAGCGCATGGCATGATGCCGGAGCTGGGCAAATACGCCTTTGTCGTGTTGGCCTCGTACGGTGTGGCGGCGCTGTTGTTCGGGGGCCTGGTGGCGCTGTCGCTGTGGCGGGGCGCGCGGGTGCGCCGGGCGCTGGCCGAGGCCGAGGCCCGGGCAGGGGGACGGCATGGGTAGGTGGCTGATGCTCCTGCCGCCGGTTCTGTTCGCGCTGATCGCGGGGCTCTTCGTGGTGGGCATGAAGCGCGAGAACCCGGATTACATGCCCTCGGCCGTGGAAGGGCAGGCCGCGCCGGCCGTGCAGATGACGGCGCTCGGTGACCGGGTGCCGTTCACCGATGCCGACCTGCGGTCGGGCAAGGTGGTGCTGGTGAACTTCTGGGCCAGCTGGTGCGCGCCCTGCCGGGCGGAACATCCGATCCTGACCGAGCTTGCCGCCGAGGGCATCACCGTCCTGGGCGTGAACTACAAGGACCCGCCCGCGAAGGCGGAGGCCTTCCTGGCCGATCTCGGCAATCCCTTTGCTGCCGTCGGGGCGGATGCCACGGGCCGCATGGGTCTGGACTGGGGGCTTTACGGCGTTCCGGAAACCTTCGTGATCGCCGGCGACGGCACCGTGGTGCTGCGCTTTGCCGGGCCGATCACCCGGCAGGAGCTGGAGCGCAAGATCCGTCCCGCCATCGAGAAGGCCGCCGGGCCATGAGGACATTCGCGGCCGCCCTTGCGATAGGCTGGGCGGCGGTGGCGCAGGCCGGTCCGGGCGTGCCGGGCGCCGACTATTTCAGTGGGCTCTACGAACGGGTCGGACGTGGGGCGGGGGATGAGCCGCGCTTCTTCAATGATCGCGTTCACATCGTGCCGGCGGAAGGAAACCTGGCCTTGTCGTCCTGCACCGCGCCGCCCCTTGTCCTCGCCTTCGATCCCTGGTCGGAGATCGAGAACCTGCTGGTCGGCAGGGACGGCGACGCACGGATGTGGTGCCTGTTCCACAACAACGGCGACAACTATCCGATCCTGACCTGTCGCGACGATGCGGGGGGCGCCTGGACGCTCTGGCCGGTCGTCGAGGGGGTTTCCGACGCAGTGCTGGATTGCGGCGGCTGACTGCGGCGGGCGGTCAGCCGACCATCGCCAGAAGGGCGAAGCCCAGGACGAACAGCGACAGTTCCCCGAGCGGCAGGAAAGACAGCGCGCCGACAATGGTCGGCCGGGCGGTCTGGCGGGCGGCACTTGGATGGGAATCCATTCTGGTCCTCTGATCCGATGCGGGATCATCGACCACCGAACTTAACTAGAACATAACACCACTACTTTGGCTGCTTACCGTGCCACAAATCGAAAGTGGCCTCTCATCAGTAGAAAACGACCGGCGGACTGGGCCCGCCGGTCGCTTGCTTTGCACTCGTACTCACACACCAACCCCGGCGCGGGTGGAGATTTCACCCTTGCAGAGACCCCAGAATCAGAACCAGGAAAACAGCCAACTCAAGCCAGGGCATACTCATGCCCAGTTTCGGAAAACCCATCACTTCCCCCATCCTTCTAAGATTTTAGCGGATGGCGGCGGTTTGCGGAACCTGCCAAAAAGGAGATGTCCATTCGGCTGGCCGGCAACAGTTCGAGATCGTTGCCGGCGACTGTTGCGGCAACGGGCGACCAAAAATGGTCAGCCTGCGGCGAGATTGCGCAGCACGTAGTGCAGCACGCCGCCGTGGCGGACGTAGTCGATCTCGATCTCGGTATCGATTCGGCACTTGAGCGTGATCGTCGTCTCCGTGCCGTCGGCGCGGCGGATGCGGCAGGGAACGAGGCTCAAGGGTTTCAGATCGCCCGACAGACCCCCGATCGCCACCTGCTCGTCGCCCCTGAGGCCCAGGCTCTTGCGGCTGGCGCCATCGGTGAACTCGAAGGGGATCACCCCCATGCCGACCAGGTTCGACCGATGGATGCGCTCGAAGCTCTCGGCGATCACCGCCTTGACGCCGAGCAGCGCCGTGCCCTTGGCCGCCCAGTCGCGCGACGACCCCGCGCCGTATTCGATGCCGCCGAAGATGACGAGCGGCACGCCTTTCGCCTGCCAGGCCATCGACGCGTCGTAGATCGAGGTCTGCGCGCCGTCCGGCCCCAGCGTGTAGCCGCCCTCCACAGCGTCGAGCATCTCGTTGCGGATGCGGATGTTGGCCAGCGTGCCGCGCATCATCACCTCGTGGTTGCCGCGGCGGGCGCCGTAGGAATTGAACTCGCTGACCGGCACCTGCCGTTCGGTCAGATACTTGCCGGCCGGCGTGGTCGCCTTGAAAGACCCGGCGGGGCTGATGTGGTCGGTGGTGATCATGTCGCCGAAAATGCCCAGGATGCGCGCGCCCTCGATGTCGGAGATCACCCCGGGCGTCCGCGCCATGCCGCGGAAGTAGGGCGGGTTCTGGATGTAGGTGGAGGCCGCGGGCCAGTCGTAGGTTTCGCGCTCCGTCACTTCGACGCCCTGCCACAGGCGGTCGCCCTTGAACACGTCGGCGTATTTGCGCTGGAACGCCTCGCGCGTCACCGTGGCGTGGACCAGGTCGGCCACTTCCTTTGCCGTCGGCCAGACGTCGCGCAGATAGACCGGGCCGTTGCTGCCGATGCCCAGCGGTTCGCTGGTGATGTCGATCCCCATGTCACCGGCCAGCGCATAGGCCACCACCAGGGGCGGTGAGGCGAGGTAGTTGGCGCGCACATCGGGCGAGATGCGCCCCTCGAAGTTGCGGTTGCCGGAGAGGACGGAGACCGCCACCAGGTCGCCCTCGGCGATGGCGGCGCTGATCTCCGGCTGCAGCGGGCCGGAGTTGCCGATGCAGGTGGTGCAGCCGTAGCCCACGAGATTGAAGCCGATGGCGTCGAGGTCCTCCTGCAGTCCGGCGGCGTTGAGGTATTCGCTCACCACCTGCGACCCCGGCGCCAGCGAGGTCTTGACCCAGGGCTTCAGTGTCAGCCCCAGCGCGCGCGCCTTGCGCGCGACGAGCCCGGCGCCGATCATCACATAGGGGTTCGAGGTGTTGGTGCAGGAGGTGATCGAGGCGATCACCACCTTGCCGGACTTCAAGGTGAAGTCCTGGCCCTTGACCGCGACCTCCTTGTCCTGCGGCCGCTTGAAGAAACCCTCCATCTCCCTCGCGAAGGACGCCTTCGCCTCGGTCAGGGCGGTGAAGTCCTGCGGCCGCTTCGGGCCGGCGATGGCGGGCACGATGGTGCCCATGTCCAGTTCCAGCGTCGAGGAATAGACCGGCGCATAATCCGGCCCGCGCCACATCCCCTGTGCCCTGGCATAGGCCTCGACCAGCGCCACGCGGGCCTCGTCGCGGCCGGTCTGGCGCAGGTAGCGCAGGGTCTCGTCGTCGATCGGGAAGAAGCCGCAGGTGGCGCCGTATTCGGGGGCCATGTTGGCGATGGTGGCGCGGTCGGCCAAGGGAAGGTGGTCCAGCCCCTCGCCCCAGAACTCGACGAACTTGCTCACCACGCCATGCTTGCGCAGCATCTGCACGACCTTGAGCACCAGGTCGGTCGCCGTGGTGCCCTCCGTCATCCGGCCGGTCAGCTTGAAGCCCACGACCTCGGGGATCAGCATCGACACCGGCTGGCCCAGCATCGCCGCCTCCGCCTCGATCCCGCCCACGCCCCAGCCCAGCACCGCCAGACCGTTGACCATGGTAGTATGGCTGTCGGTGCCGACCAGCGTGTCGGGGTAGGCCACGGCCTGACCGTTCTGGTCCTCGTCGGTCCAGACCGTCTGCGCCAGATACTCGAGGTTGACCTGATGGCAGATGCCGGTGCCGGGCGGCACCACGCGGAAGTTGCGGAACGCCTTCTGGCCCCATTTCAGGAACACGTAGCGCTCCATGTTGCGCTCGTATTCGCGGTCCACGTTCATCTGGAAGGCGCGGGGGTGGCCGAATTCGTCGATCATCACCGAGTGGTCGATCACCAGGTCCACCGGGTTAAGCGGGTTGATCTGCTGTGCGTTGCCGCCAAGCCCCAGGATGCCGTCGCGCATCGCGGCCAGGTCCACCACCGCCGGCACGCCGGTGAAGTCCTGCATCAGCACGCGGGCCGGACGATAGGCGATCTCGCGCGGGTTCTGGCCGCCCTTGTCGGCCCATTCGGAAAAGGCGCGGATGTCGTCGACCGAGACGGTCTTGCCGTCCTCGAAGCGCAGCATGTTCTCCAGCACGACCTTGAGCGAGGCCGGCAGCCGGGCGAACGATCCCAACCCTGCCGCTTCGGCGGCCGGGATCGAATAGAAGGCCACCGTCGCCCCCCCGGCGGTCAGCGCGCGGCGGGTCATCTGGCTGTCGTGTCCCACGGTCACGGTCATGGCGGCGGCTCCTCGCGTGCTTTGGTGTGGTTCATCCTGTCGCGCCTGCAGACCGCCGGCAAGCGGGGAAGCTGCGGGAGAGTCGTGCAATATGTATACAATTGTATGCCGAACGGCCAGCGGAATGTTGGTCCCGATCCGCAACAGGTCGCGAAGCCTCGCTAAACCTTGATTGGCAAGGGCGGGAGCCGTGGGTTAGCCCAGAGGCATGAAGCACGGAAACATCATCTTTCGCGCGGCGGCCCTTGCGATCCTGGGCCTTGCGCCGCTGACGGGCACGGCCATGGCGCAGACCGAACGCTCCATCGTGGTCGAGCTTTACACCTCGCAGGGCTGTTCCTCCTGCCCGCCCGCGGACGACTTCTTGGCCCGGCTCGTGGGCGACCAGGATGTGATCCCGCTCGCACTGCATGTCGACTACTGGGACTACCTCGGCTGGAAGGACAGCTTCGCCCGGCCAGAGCACACCACCCGGCAGAAGGCCTATGCCAAGGCCAACGGGTCGAAGATGCTCTACACCCCGCAAATCGTGGTGAACGGCAGCGACATCGTCGTCGGCAACAAGCCCGGGGACGTGACCGCCGCCATCGCCCGTCACCTCGCGGCGGGCAGCACATTCCGTCTGTCCGTCACCCGCGAGGGCGACCGCATCGTGATCCGGGCCGAGGCGGTGCCGCCGCAGGATCGCACCGTGCGGGTCCAGCTGGTCCGCTACCGGCCGAAGGAAGAGGTCGCGATCCGGCACGGCGAGAATGCGGGCGAGACGATCGATTACCACAACATCGTCACTGCCTGGGATCAGGTCGCCGACTGGCAGGCGGTCAGCCCGTTCACCGCCGAGGCGCCGCTGCCGGGCTCCGACCCCGCGGTGGTGATCCTGCAGGAAGTCGGCATGGGCGAGATCCTCGCCGCCGCGGCGCTGCGCTAGGCCACGTCCGGCTTGCGGCCGGCGCGTTTCCAGCGCCGGTGAATCCAGAACCACTGGTCCATGTGCGCCCGCGCCAGGCGCTCCAGGCTGTCGTTCAGCGCCTGGGTCATCGTCTCCGGCGTGCCGGGCGGGATCGGCGCCTCCACCACCACCGCGAAGGACAGACCGTCCGGCTGTCTTATGCCGTAGGTCGGCACCAGAAGCGCATCGTAGCGCAGCGCCAGTTCCGCGGCCGACAGGGCGGTCAGCGCCGTGTGGCCAAAGAACGCCAGAGGCGCGCCGTGGCGCATCTTCTGGTCGACAAGCAGCCCCAGCATGCCGCCACCGCGCAGGAAGCGGACCATGTCGCCCAACCCCTCGCGCCCGCGCGGAAAGACCGGCGTGCCGATGCGCGAGATCGCCGCCACGTAATGCGCGTTGAAGGCGGCGTCCGTCATCGGCTTGTACAGCGCGCCCACCCTGAAACCTCGCGCGATCAGCGCCGCGCGGCTGGCGTCGTAGTTGCCGAAATGCGCGGTGACCAGTATCACCGGCCGGCCCGCCGCATGCGCCGTGTCGAGCGCCGCAAGACCCTCGCCGGTGATCGGCCGCGCCGCGGCCCGGGCGGCGAACTCCGGCCCCGAGTAGATTTCGATCAGCGTGCGCCCGGCATTGTCCGGCACCTTGCGCACCAGCCGCGCCACCTCGGCCGCGGGCAGGTCGGGCAGGACCAGCGCCAGGTTCTCGCGCACCCTGCGGCCGTAGCCGGCGACCGGCGCGATCACATGCGCCAGCACCCAGCCGCACAGCGGTACGCGCAGCCGGTACGGCAGGGCGAGCAGCGCGCGGATCAGCCCGTGCAGGAATGCCGCCCGCAGGCGCCCGGCCAGTCCCGCCGATGCGTCGGTCTCGCTCATCGGCCCCGCTGACGCTGCATGGTTTCGCGGTGCCAGACATAGAGTCCGGCCCCCGCGATCACAAGCGCACCGACCAAGGTCCATTGGTCCGGCCATTCGCCGAAGAACAGGATGCCCCAGAGCGTCGCCATGACGATCCCGAAATAGGTGAAGGGCGCGGTGACCGAGGCCTCGGTCAGGCTCAGCGACCGGATCACGCAAAGCTGAGCCATGGTGCCCAGCACGCCGATCGCGGCAAAGCGCCAGAGGTCGGTGGCGGCAACCGGCACCGCGACGAAGGGCAGGGCCAGCGAGACCAGGCCGGTGGCGAGAAGGCTGGTCCACAGCATCGCGGTCCAGATGCTTTCGCGCTGGCCCACGGCGCGGGTCAAGAGCGCGTTGGCGCTGTAGAATAGCGCGCTGCCCAGCGGCAGCAGCGCGGCCGGGGTGAACACGCCCGCGCCGGGGCGGATGATGATCAGCGCGCCGACCATCGCCACCGCCACCGCCGCGACCCGGCGCGGCCCCAGCCTTTCGCCCAGGAACAGCGCGGCCCCGAGCGTGACCAGCACCGGGTTGAGGTCCGCCAGCGCCGTGGCCTCGGCGAGCCCGATGAAGGGCAGCGCGGCGAAGAACAGCCCGCCCGCGCCCACCTGGGTGACCGCGCGGGCCACGTGCAGCCCGGGAAAGCTCGTCCGGACGTAGCTCCGCGCCGTCCCGCGCAGGACCAGGACAACCAGCATGAGCTGGATCGCCAGCCGCGCCCACAGCACCTGCACCACCGGATAGCGGCCGGTCAGGTCCTTGGCGACGGCGTCGAGCAGGGTGAAGCAGCAGACCCCGGCCAGCATCAGCGCTATGCCGCGCCCCGCAGGGCCAAGGCGGTCAAGCGGGGCTGCGGCCATCGGCGGCGTCCTTCCAGGCGCGGGCAGGCCCCTTCGCCGCGACCCTACACCGGCTGCGTTCCGGCCGGTAGCACCCCGGACCGGCCGCAAAACCGGCCGCGGACGCCGTGGCGGGCGTGGCGGCCCCGCAGGGATGGGGGCGCCGAGCCCGCAACCGGCCGCGACCTTCCGGACCCCTGGCGCTGGCGCAACGCGCCGGCGCTGCTACCCGGGCTCGTCCTGCACGATCAGCACCACTTCGCCGGAGCTCTCCAACCGGCGGATCGCCTCGACGACGCTGCTCATCGCAGCCTCGCCGTCGCGATCCTTGACCCGTCCACGTTCGCCGATCTCTTCGCGCAGGTTCTGCGCCATCCGCTGCGACAGGTTGGCCATCAGGAATTCCGCTGACGGCTGGAGTTGCGGCCGGGCCACGGCGGCGGCCAGTGCGGTGACCAGAACCGCGGGCTCGACCAGTCGCAGCACCTTGGCCACGTCGCGCGGCGGCAGGCGCGCGGGAATGTGGGCGAAGGTGAAGATCGTGCGGCGCAGCGCCTGGGCAAAGGCGCCGTCCTCCTCCTCGATCCCGGCGAGGATCGCCTCGCGGGCGTCCGATGTCGCCACGTTGAGGATGGCGCCGACGCGGTCCACCGCGGGCGCATCGAAGGCCACGACGGGCGTGCTGTCGATCTCGGTCACGAAGGCGGCGCCGATCCGGCGCACGGTGTCGGGCGCGATGTCGGCGGTGCGCGACATCGCCAGCGCCACGCGGCGCGCCCGTTCGCCCGGCATCCGCGACAGGATATCGGCCGCCCGCGGCACCGGCAGCTTCGACAGCGCCACGGCGGCGATCTCGACGCGCTCGCCCTCCAGCAGCTGCGCCAGCCGGTCGGGCGGCAGTGCGGCGATCCGGTCCCAGGGATCGGCCCGGGTCGAGGCGCCGGCCAGGCGGCGCAGCCGGGTGGCCGCGGTCGCGCTGATGTGCGAGCCCATCAGCCCCAGCGCCCCCTCGATGCCGCCGGGGAACGTCAGGCCCACGGCATCGACCTCGCCCAGAAACTCCTGCACCACGGCGGCCAGCGTGTCGCGGTCAACCAGCTGCATCTGGCCGATCTGTTCGGTCAGCGCCGCCTGCAGATGCTCGGGAAGCTCGGTCAGTGGCGGCAGCGCGCCTTCCGCCATCAAATAGCGCACCATGACCGCCGCCTTCTGTCGCGGCGAAAGCAAGCGCGCGGCCGACAGGACCGGCGGGTCCGCCGGAACGGCCACCCGAAGCGGTCTTATCTGCGCCAAGGGCTGCGCCATGCTGCCTCCGATTCTCGTGGTCGGGGGCAGGGTGGGCGCGGCCGCTTAACGCGGCCTGAACGTCAGGTCATCGGTTTCGGCACGCAAGCCTGCGTTTCGGTGTCCCAGACCTGCCCTTCGCCGCAGGCGGACGAGCTCTGCGTCTTCATGTCCCCGCGGCACTGGGCCGAGGCCAGCGCGGGGATCAGCGCCATTGCCACTATGGCGAGCGTCATCTTCAGCGTCATGCGGCGGCCTCCTTCTGCGGATGCGGGCCCTCGCAGGGTAGCACGCCGCAGCCGGTTTCAGCGCCACCAACTTGCATCGCGTCGCCGCGGGCCGGATCACGCTTTCGTCAGCGCCTCGGCGCCGAACACGCGGGCAAAGATCGTGTCGACATGCCGGAGATGGTGGCCGAGGTCGAACAGCGCGGCGATGCCGTCCGGACCAAGCGCCGCCAGAACCTCGGCATCGGCCAGCAGTTCGGTGCGGAAGTCGGCGCCCTTCTCCCAGACCTTCATCGCGTTGCGCTGCACCATCGCATAGGCGCCCTCGCGGCTGACGCCGGCCTGGGTCAAGGCCAGCAGCACGCGCTGCGAGTGGATCAGGCCACGCAGGCGGTCGAGGTTGGCGGCAAGGCGTTCGGGGTAGACCACCAGCTGATCCACCAGCCCCGCCAGCCGGTGCAGCGCGAAGTCGAGCGTCACCGTCGCGTCCGGCCCGATGCCGCGCTCGACCGAGGAATGGCTGATGTCGCGCTCGTGCCAGAGCGCCACGTTCTCCAGCGCCGGGGTGACGCAGGCCCGCACCAGGCGGGCGAGGCCGGTGAGGTTCTCGCTCAAGACCGGGTTGCGCTTGTGCGGCATGGCCGAGGAGCCCTTCTGGCCGGGGGAGAAATACTCCTCCGCCTCAAGGACTTCCGTCCGCTGCATGTGGCGGATCTCGGTGGCGACGTTCTCGATCGACGAGGCGACAACGCCCAGCGTGGCGAAGAACATCGCGTGGCGGTCGCGCGGGATGACCTGGGTGGAGATCGGCTCAGGGGTGAGGCCGAGTGCCTTGCAGACATGCGCCTCCACCGCCGGGTCGATATTGGCGAAAGTGCCGACCGCGCCGGAAATGGCGCCGGTGGCGATCTCCGCCCGGGCGTTCACCAGCCGCGACCGGGCGCGCTGAAACTCGGCGTGGAAGCGGGCGAAGGTCAGGCCCATGGTGACCGGCTCGGCATGGATGCCGTGGCTGCGGCCGATGCGCGGGGTATCCTTGTGCTCGAAGGCGCGGGTCTTGAGCGCCGCCAGCACCCGGTCCACGCCGGCCAGCAGCAGGTCCGCGGCGCGGGTGAGCTGGATGTTGAAACAGGTGTCCAGCACGTCGGAGGAGGTCATCCCCTGATGCACGAAGCGCGCCTCATCCGCCCCCACGATCTCGGCCAGATGGGTCAGGAAGGCGATGACGTCGTGTTTCGTCACCGCCTCGATGGCGTCGATGCGGGCCAGGTCGAAGGTCGCATCCTTCGCCTTCCACACAGCCTCGGCGTTCGCCTTCGGGATCACGCCAAGCGCCGCCTGCGCGTCGCAGGCATGGGCCTCGATCTCGAACCAGATGCGGAACTTCGTCTCCGGCGACCAGACGGCGACCATCTCGGGGCGGCTGTAACGCGGGATCATCGGCGGTCCTTGCGGCAGGGCTCGGCGGTGGCCTAGACCGGCGCGAAGGGGGAGTCGAGATGATCCGCATGCTGTGCGCCCTTCTGCTCGCCACGCCTGCCGTTGCAGAAGACTGGCGTCCGCTGACCGGCCCCGGGATCACCGCTGCGCTCTCCGCCCGCGTGCTTGGGTATGACGGTGGCGCGACGCAGAACTTCTTCGCCGACGGCCGCACGCTCTACGAGGTGGCCGGCGCGCCCTCCTGGGGCAGGTGGCGGGTGGAGGGGGACCGCTACTGCAGCCAGTGGCCGCCGCGCGAGGCCTGGGTCTGTTATGGGGTAGAGGCAGAGGCGGCGGGCCTCGATCTCCGCTTTGTTGGCGACAGCGGGGAGGTGACGACAGGCCGCTACCAGGACCTCCAGTAAGACCGGCGCCGCCCCAAGGTGCAGAGCGCGCTCCGCTTTCCCGTTGTCCATCCCGGGGCGGCCGAACCCCGCCGAACGCCCCGTTAAACTTTGTACAAACCCTAACAAACCCCTAACGAATCAGTACAAGCCTTTGATCTAAAAGAACTAAAAAAATGTCCCACCGTGTGACGCTTGCCGTCAGAGCTGCGGATGGGTCTCCCGGTAGAGCGCCCATTCCTCCACCACCCGCCCGTCGGGCAGGTGACAGTCGCCGACCTGCCCCGCCTCGGTCTCGCGGATCACCACCCGGCCGCCCTGTCCGGCGCAGTAGATCGAGGCGGGGTTGGACAGTCCCACCTGCCCCAGCGGGTTGGTCGCCTCGACGCCGCAGGCGGCGAGGAGGGCGAAGGCGGAGAGGCCGGCAAGGCGGATCATGCGTCACCCATGAGGCGAGGATCGAACGGATAGCGCGTCAGGTTCTCGTAGCCCGTCTCGGTGATCAAGACCTGTTCCTCGAGCTTGATCGAGAAATCACCGCCCTCGGGGCTGACCAGCGCCTCGACGCAGAGCACGTTGCCGGGTTCCAGCACCTGGTCGAAGGACCCCTCGACCCAGCCGTCAGGATAGGGGACGTAGGGCCACTCGTCGCAGAGCCCGACCCCGTGCATCCGGCAGGAATACTTCTGCTTGTCGTAGATCGCATCCAGCCGATGCCCGCCGAACACCAGGTCGCGGATCGGCACGCCGGGCTTCAGCAGCGCCATGTTCCCGCGGATGTGGTCGCAGGCGTGGTGAAAGGCGGAGATCATGGCGTCGGTCGGCCGCCCGTCGCCGATCCACCAGGTGCGGGAGATGTCGATGCAGAGGCCGTAGACGCCGATCAGGTCGGTGTCGAAGGCGACGATCTCGTCCGGCTGCACGATCCGCGGGCCGCACTCCTGAAACCACGGGTTGGTGCGCGGGCCGGAGGTCAGGAGCCTCGTCTCGATCCACTCGCCGCCGCGGCGAATGTTGCCGCGGTGCAGTTCGGCCCAGATCGCATCCTCGGTGACGTTGCCCTTCGGCACCTCGGCCCGGGCGAAGGCCTCCATCTCGGCGATGGCCGCCTCGCAGGCATGATGCGCGCAGCGCATGGCGGTGATGTCCTCGGGGCCCTTCACCGCGCGGACGCGTTCGGTGACCTCCTCGCCTTCCATCACCTCGAAGCCCGCGGCCTCCAGCGCCCTGAGCCCCGCGACCATGATCTTGTCGACCGCCAGCCGCCGGTTCGCCCCGGCGTGGGCGCGCATCACCTCGTTCACCTGCGCCGCGAAG
>JANOGU010000138.1:0-5609 GCA_031406135.1 Rhodobacterales bacterium | reverse complement strand
GGTCCGGCACGAGGGCGGCTTGCTGACGGTCTACGCCGGGATCGACAACCTGACGGTCGCCAAGGGCACCGCCGTCAAGCGCGGCCAGCAGATCGCCGTGGTCCGCGCCGGCAGCCCCGCCTTCCTGCACTTCGAGGTTCGCAGAGGCGTTGATGCGATCGATCCGATGGGGTTCCTGTAGGGTGGGCAATCTGCCCACCACGGCCCGGCGACGGTGGGCAGATTGCCCACCCTACGCGGTCATTCCAAGCTTACCCCCCGCCGGGCCGCGAGATCGATGAAATACTGCCAGGCCACCCGCCCCGACCGCGCGCCGCGGGTCTGTTGCCATTCGATCGCTTCGGCCCAGAGCGTGGCCTCGTCGATCACCACCCCATGGGCCGCGCAATAGCCGCGGATCATCGCGAGGTAGTCGTCTTGGGAACAGGGATGGAAGCCCAGCCACAGGCCGAAGCGGTCCGACAGCGACACCTTCTCCTCTACCGCTTCACTCGGGTTGATCGCGGTCGAGCGCTCGTTCTCGATCATGTCGCGCGGCATCAGGTGACGGCGGTTGGAGGTGGCGTAGAACACCACATTGCCCGGCCGGCCTTCGATGCCGCCGTCCAGAACGGCTTTCAGTGACTTGTAGGCGGTGTCGTCATGGCTGAACGACAGGTCGTCGCAGAACAGCACGAACCGCCGCTCCGGCGCCCGGCGCAGGTGGCCGAGCAGGCGCTGCACCGAGGGCAGGTCGTCGCGGCTCATCTCCACCAACGTCAGGTCCAGCCCCTCGGCCCGCATCGCCGCATGCACCGCCTTGACCAGCGATGACTTGCCCATCCCGCGCGCGCCCCAGAGCAGCGCGTTGTTGGCGGGCAGGCCGCGGGCGAAGTGCCTGGTGTTGGCCAGCAGCGTCTCCCGCGCCCGGTCCACGCCGACGAGCAGCGCGATCTCCACCCGCGCCACCACGGCCACGGGCTCCAGCCGGTCCGGCCCCACGTGCCAGACGAAGGCCTGGGCCGCCGCGAAATCCGGCGCGGGCGCCGGTGCCGGCGCCAGCCGCTCCAGCGCCGCCGCGATCCGCTCCAGCGGCGCGCTCATGCCTTCTTCGCCCCATCCTCCGGCGCGTCGTCCTCGTCTTCCTCCACCCAGGTCCCGTCGGCCCGCGCCTGCGCCTCGCGGTCGCGTTCGAACCGGGCGATGAGGAAGATCGAGACCTCGTAGAGCGGGTAGATCGCGGCGAACAGCATCAGCTGGCTGAACGCGTCCGGCGGGGTCACGATCGCCGCCACGATCAGGATCAGCACGACCGCATATTTGCGCATCGCCCGCAGCCCCCTGGCCGAAATGATCCCCGCCCGGCCCATCAGGGTCAGCAGGACCGGCAACTGGAAGCACAGCCCGAAGGCCATCACGAAGGTCATCGTCAGCGACAGATAGGCCTCCATCGAGCCCTGGAAGACCACCCCCGCCGGCGGCGTGTTCAAGCTCCCGCCCTCGGCCGCGGCCTGGGTCACGCTGTCCTGGAAGCCCAGGAAGAAGTCAAACGCGAAGGGCAGGATCAAAAGGTAAGCGAAGGCCGCGCCCAGGAAGAACATCACCGGCGAGGCCAAAAGGAACGGCAGGAAGGCGTTCTTTTCTGATCGGTACAGCCCCGGCGCCACGAACCGCCACATCTGGAAGGCGATGATCGGGAAGGCCAGGATGAACCCGCCCCACATCGCGATGCGGATGGCCACGAAGAAGCCCTCCTGCATCTTGATCAGGACCAGCTGGCATTCCTGCCCGCGCTCGGCCAGCACCCGGCACATCGGCAGGGAGAGGAAGTTGAACACCGGCTGCCAGACGATGTAGCCCGCGACGAAACAGACCACGAAGGCCAGCATCGACCACAGGATGCGGGTGCGCAGTTCCGCCAGGTGCTCGATCAGCGGCGCCGAACTGTCGTCGATCTGGTCGGTCTTCATGCCTCAGCCTTCGGCTTGCGGGCGCGGGGTTTCGCGGCGGGTGCGGCCACTGGCGCGGCTTCGGCGGCCGCCTCCGCCTTCGGCGCGCGCGGCTTGCGGGTCACCGCCGCCTTCACCGGCGCCGCCGCCGGCGACGCCGCCACCTTGCCCACGCCGCGCATCTTCTCGGCCGCTTCCATCGCGATGCGGTGACGCTCCGCCTTCTGGTCAATCAGCGCCTGCGTCGCCGGCCCGACGGCGGCCGCGGGCGCGGCTGGCCCGATCGCTGCCGCCGCCGCTGCCGGCGCGGCCTTTGCCGCGGCGGGCTTCGCCGCAGGTTTCAGCGGGTCCCATTTCTCGAACTTGCTGGCCGCATCGCGCACCGCGTCGATGCCCAGCGACTTGGGGTTGGCCATCGACTTGAGGTCCTTGGCCACGTCCTTGACCCCGGCCTGGTCGGCGGCCTGTTCCATCGTGCGCTGGAAGTCGCGCGCCATCGACCGCAGTTTGCCGGTGAACCGGCCAAGCTGCCGGAACATCTCCGGCAGATCCTTCGGGCCGATCACGATCAGCGCCACGACGCCGATGATCAGCAGTTCGCTCCAGCCGATGTCGAACATCGGCGGCTCAGACCTTGTCCTTCTCGGCGGTCTGCTGGGCCGCCGACGGCTGCACCGGCGTCACGTCCTTGGCGATCTCGGCGGCGGCGGCGTTCGCCTCCTCGGTGCCGTCCTTCACGCCTCTCTTGAAGGCGGTGATGCCCTTGCCGACCTCGCCCATCAGGTTCGAGATCTTGCCGCGCCCGAACAGCACGAGCACGACGATGGCGACGATCAGGATTTGCCAGGGTCCGACCTGCATCGGTGTCTCCTTTGCGGATGATGGCGTTGCTGCGCCCGGCCTAGCCGCCCAGGGCACCCGGGGGAAAGCGCAATTCCGGCTGGATGCCCACCCAACTGACAGCTATCTGTCAGTTGTCAAGGAATCACCCCGTGCCCCGCGCCGACCGCCTCTACGCCCTGATCCAGATTCTGCGCGACGGTCGCCTGCATCGGTCGGCCGATCTCGCCCGTGAACTCGACGTCTCCGGCCGCACCATCTGGCGCGACATGGAAACGCTGATGGGCTCCGGTTTGCCGGTCGAGGGCGAACGCGGTGTGGGCTACCTCTTGCGCGCCCCTCTCACCCTGCCGCCGATGACCCTGTCGATGGCCGAACTGGAAGCGCTGCGACAGGGCCTCGCCCATGTCGCCGAGGGGTCCGAGGCCGGGCTCGCCCGGGCCGCCGGCAGCCTCGCCGCCCGCATCGCCTCGGTCGTGCCCGCGGCGGCCTTTCCGGAGGATGACGAACTTTTCGTCTTCGCCGGCGACGCCCCGCCGCGGCCGGTGGCGCACCTGCCGATCCTGCATGCCGCGATCCGCGACCGTCAGCGCCTGCGGCTGGCCTACATCGACCGCGAGGAGATGGAGACGCAGCGCCTGGTGCGCCCCCTCACCCTGGAAACCGAGGGCCGCTACCGCTACCTCCTCGCCTGGTGCGAGACGCGGCGGGACTTCCGGCATTTCCGCCTGGACCGCATCCTGCGCATCGACCCCACGGGCCAGAGCTTCCCGCGCGAGAAGGGCCGCGAACTGGCCGACTGCCGTGCCCGGCCCTGATCGCCTGGTCGGTGCCTGGCGAAATTCTGATCGGCTTTGGCGCCTCGGGCCGGGCAACAGACCGTGCAGACCGCGGGATGTCCGCTCTGAGCCCAGATCGGACATTCCAAAAGTCAGGCTGACGGCCTGCTTTGGGGCAATTCCGGACCATAGGCTGGTGGCTAAAATGAGCGTACCGGCCGTTTCCGCCCCATCAAACGCGCAGGAATTTGCTGCTCATCCGCCGAACGAAAAGACAAACTCTTCCTCCCATTTAGGAAACCGCCCCAACTCGATTAACTTTCTCGCAATGCCAACACTTAACTCCACGGCTTTCTCGAGTATTTTTTCTTCCTTGGCACTGCCGGAAATCCGCCCACTATGGACGGCCTTCGAGCGCAGATCGTAGACATCCTTCAGGTGCTTGAAGTTGGCTAGTCGTTCCCATTTGTTTCCTCCCAAAAAATGCGCTCCTCGAACGGCGGATCGATAACTGAGCTCAGTTTTGGAGCCGTTTTTTTCGTGGAGCAAGAGAACCTCAAGTGCGATGCTGAGATCAATTGCCTTGTTTGCCATCGCCCTCTGACGCAATGCAAAACCAATGCGGTCAAGTGCGGTCTTCAATACCTCAGCATCGTTGCCGTGAAACCCCTCAAGGCGATTGAAAATCGTACTTGCGAGTTCCGCGTCCAAAGCCGCTGGTTTGATGGAGGGACCAAACATGGCAACGTCGTTCAAAGCATCGCCAATTAGTAAGGCCGTCCCCAAGGTTTGCCGGAGCACAAGCTCGGAGGCGTGCAACCAGGCGCCAAGTATGGCGACCGCTCCTCCGGACACGGCGGTCATCGCCCTACGGACATTCTCGGCCCGCTGTTGTATGTCAGCGCTTTCAGACAACTCCGCAGCTGACCTTGGGTGATCCGCAGCACTCGAAAACAGTACACGTCGCTCGGGTAACTTGAAGCGCAAAGCACAATTGGACTTGGGTCGTAGCCCAACAAGAATTCCTGGGCGGTATTCTTTTCCACTCAATAGCGTCCGTTGCGGACAATCTGGAACCTCTGCCCACGGAACAAGGTCGATACCTGGCGCGATCTCACAGGCTTCACTGATAGTAACGCCTGAAATAGCTCCATACCACTCGCCACTGCTGGTCCCCTTCTCTACGAACGCTCGAAACCGACGAAGAACTTCGCCTGCGGATTCTCCGGAAAGCACGTTCTCCAGTAATACGATCGGCAACTCGTGGGGCCCAAATTCATGTCCGGCCCCAGCGAAATCTACCCACCCAGTGCGAAGGGAACCAAATGTCGGGTCCAACGCAACCATTTCCCCTATCGCGCCTTCGATATCCTGCCTCTCTCGAAGCGCGCGCATGAGCACGAGGCCCCGAGTGTCAGAGAGCGTCTGTTCAAGTTCTGGACATGCCGCGCGAAGATCACGCGCCGAACAGTAAAGCAGACTTGCGAGTTTATCTGAACTGGGGGGTACCAAAGCCATGTCGCAAATTATCACGGTCGGCAGATTCTACAATGGAGTCGCAGAGCGCCCACAGGGCTTGGGATACTCACTCCGAGAGTCTCGGAAGACTTGGGGCGGTAGCTGCTTATGGACAACGGCAAGCTCTCACAGGTTTGAAACGGCGGGCTGCGTTGTCCGCCAAGGAGACGCAGGACCTTGAAGTCGTGCGGACTCCTCGCTCTCAGCGCCCCGCCGGAAAGACGAAGCAGCGGTCCCGCCGGATCATCAACCACAGCGCCGTGCCGGCGGCCGGCAGAAAGACATTGGGGACCGAGGCCGTGAGCCGGCTGCCATCGTGGTCCATGCGGAAATCGACCAGGCTCTCGCGGCCCAGGAACCGGGTACGGACCACCGTGCCTCGGGCGGCATTGCCGTCCTGCGGCGTGGGGTTCGGACCCCTCCCGCCGCGGTCGAAGTCGATCTTCAGGTGCTGCGGCCGGATCACGATCTCGACCGCCGCGCCATCGGCGTGGCCGGGGGTCAGGAAGGCGCCGAACGGCGTGTCGGTCAGCGCGCCGCGCGA
>JANOGU010000134.1:0-6816 GCA_031406135.1 Rhodobacterales bacterium | reverse complement strand
GGTTACAGCATCAACGCTGTCAGCTTCATCAACAGCAGGCACTATCAATTGTAATGGTGGAACAACAACTGTGACGGTATCAGCAACAGGTGGTACTGGAATCCCCCAGAGTCAGACCAAGCAACCGTTGGTATCAGTGATCCCCGCCCGCATGGGCGCGGTCGATCACGTAGCGCTTGTCGCAATAGCCGCATTCGACCCAGCCGGTATCTTCCGGGATGGTCAGCCAGACCCGCGGATGGCCGAGGGCACCCTGACCGCCGTCGCAGGCGACCTTCCAGGTCGTCACGGTCTCGATCTCGGGGGCGTCGGTGGGCATGCACGGGCTCCGCGTCAGGCTTCGCGATGCTTAACCCCCGTAGGCCCCATGCCGCAAGCACGGTGGCCGCAAATTCCTTCAAGAAAGGAATTTGCAAATCTCTTGCTTCAAGAGATTTGCAGCGCCCGAAGCCAGCGCAGTACCTCGGCCGAAGTGCCCCTTGGCCGGTATTCGCAGCCCGCCCCGTCCCCTGGCGGCGTGGTAAACAGCGTGACCGGCAAGGTGCCCAGCGCCGCGGCCCAAGAGCCGGGCGGTTCCTCGTGCGGACCGTTCACCTCCACCCCGTCGCCCCCCGCATCAAAGGCCCGGGCCGGCCGGTCCAGCGCAGGGCTCGGTGATAAGCTGCGTGACGTTCGCCGCAACCCTCACGGCAACTCGGCCGCCGGGATCACCGGGAAGAACACCCCGCCCGACCGGACCCCGAACCAGTCCCCGTCAATCTCCCCGAGATCGACCAGCCGGTAGAAGGACTTGCGGTCGATCCGCGCCCAGAGGTCCGTGCGCACCAGGACGTAGGGCGAGGGCTCGCCCGTTCCCGGGTCGCGTTCCACCCGGATCGGCCGGTCCGGCCCGGCCGTGGTCTCGTCGCCGACGTTGGTCAGGAAGACCAGCGCCCCGTCCTCCGCCCGGAAGTCCACCGCGACGAAGGGCACGTCCTCGACCCGGATGCCGACCTTCTCCACCGGGGTGACGAGGAAATACTTCCCCTCCTCCCGCTTCAGGATGTTGGCGAACAGCCGCACCAGCTCCGGCCGTCCGATCGGCGTGCCCAGATAGTCCCAGCGCCCGTCGCGGCGGATCACCATGTCGAGGTCGCCGCAGAACGGCGGGTTCCACAGATGCACCGGCGCCGGCCCCTTGCCGGCGGCGCCTGCGGCTTTCATCACACCCTCGGCGGTCGGTTTCACGATCACTTGTCCCGCACTTCCGTTTGCCCTGCGCACAGGTCACGATACCTCTGCGACGCCCCCCCACGCCAGACCGGAGAATGCCATGGCCCCGACCCCGCACGAGACCGAGGCGCTGGTGGCCGAGATCGAGCGCCTGGGCGCCAGGCTTTCGGACGTGAAGTCCTCGATCAACCGCCGCTTCATCGGTCAGGGTCAGGTGGTGGACCTGGTGCTGGCCGCCATCCTCTGCGGCGGTCATGCGCTGCTGGTGGGCCTGCCGGGTCTCGGCAAGACCCGGCTCGTCGACACGCTGTCCACTGTCCTCGGGCTCAAGGGCAACCGGGTGCAGTTCACCCCCGACCTGATGCCCGCCGACATCCTGGGCAGCGAAGTCCTCGACACCGCCCCCGACGGCTCGCGTGCCTTCCGCTTCATCGAGGGGCCGGTGTTCTGTCAGCTGCTGATGGCCGACGAGATCAACCGCGCCTCGCCGCGCACCCAGTCGGCGCTGCTCCAGGCAATGCAGGAGCGCGAGGTCACCATCGCCGGCGCCCACCGTCCGCTGCCGCGGCCGTTCCACGTGCTGGCGACGCAGAACCCGATCGAACAGGAAGGCACCTATCCGCTGCCCGAGGCGCAGCTTGACCGTTTCCTTGTGCAGGTCGATGTCGACTACCCGGACCGCGCCACCGAGCGTGACATCCTGATCGCCACCACCGGCGTGGAAGAGGCCGCGGTGCATCAGGTACTGACCGCCGAAGACCTGATGGCCGCGCAGAAGGTGATCCGCCGCATGCCGGTCGGCGACAAGGTGGTGGAGGCGATCCTGGACCTCGTGCGCGCCTGCCGTCCCGGCGAACCCGAGGGCAAGGCGCTGGCCGGGCAGCTTACCTGGGGTCCGGGTCCGCGGGCGGCGCAGGCGCTGATGCTCACGGTGCGGGCCAAGGCCCTGCTCGAAGGGCGGTTGGCGCCGTCCATTGCCGACGTTGCCGCGCTGGCCCGCGCCGTCCTCACGCACCGCATGGCGCTGTCCTTCGCCGCCCGGGCGCGCGGCGAGGAGCTCGGTGCGCTGATTGACCGCACCGTGGAAGCGACGCTGCGCCTCGGGTCCGCGGCATGATGCGCAGTCAGGATTCTTCGGTGAATTTCGCAAGTTTCCGCGAAGGGATATGTTTGCGCGGCAGGGGCCGCGCGTGACCGACCTCGTCGCCCTTCGCACCCGCGCCGAGGCTTTGGGCGAAGCCTTGCCGCCGCTGCTGGCGGAGGCGGAGTTGCTGGCGGCGACGATCATGCTGGGCGAGCATGGCCGCCGCCGCGCCGGGATGGGTGACGAGTTCTGGCAGTACCGTCCCGCCGCGCCCGGCGATTCGGCGCGCCAGATCGACTGGCGCCGCTCGGCCCGGTCGGATGCGCATTTCGTGCGCGAACGCGAGTGGCAGGCCAGCCAGACGGTGACGCTCTGGGTGGACCCGTCGAAATCCATGACCTTCACCGGCCACAAGGCGCGGCCGCCCAAGTCGGACCGCGCGCGGCTTCTGGCCCTGGCGCTGGCCGTCCTGCTGCTGCGCGGGGGCGAGCGGGTCGGGCTGGCCGGCGACAGCGCGCCGCCGCGACCTGGCCGGGCGCAGGTGCTGCGGCTGGCGCAGGCGCTGACCGAGGCGCCGGACGATTACGGCACGCCGGAGACCGGAGGCATGGCCAGCCACGGCCGGGCGGTCTTTGTCTCCGACTTCCTCGGCCGCATCGACGGGGTGGAGGCCGCGCTGGCCCGCGCCGCCGACCGCGGGGTGAAGGGGGCTCTGGTCCAGATTCTCGACCCCGCGGAGGAGGAGTTCCCGTTCGACGGGCGCACCATCTTCGAATCGATGGGCGGGACGCTGCGGCACGAGACCCTGCGCGCCGGCGACCTGCGGACGCGCTACCTCGACCGGCTGGCAGAGCGCAAGGCGCACCTGCACCGGCTGGCCGAGGCGATGGGCTGGCACTACCTGGCGCACCACACCGGCGGGCCGGCGCAGCCAGCGCTGCTGTGGCTGTACCGGGCGCTGGAGCGGGGGCGGTGAGGGGGCTTGCACAAACCGGACACGAGGTGCGCTGCGTGCGGGCGGCTGCCCTATCTTCTGTCGACTTTCGGGCCAAGCGCTGATGTGGACGCTCGGCCCCCTCGGCTTCACCTCGCCGCTCCTGCTGCTCGGGCTCATCGCCCTGCCGGTGCTCTGGCTGCTGCTGCGGGTCATCCCGCCGGCGCCGATCCGCCGGCGCTTCCCCGGCGTGGCACTGCTGCTCGGCCTGAAGGACGACGAGAACGAGACCGACAAGACGCCGCTGTGGCTGCTGCTGCTGCGCATGGCGGCCATCGCGGCCGCCATCCTCGCCTTTGCCGGCCCGATCCTGAACCCGCGGAGCGGGGACCCGGGAAGCGGCCCGCTGCTGATCCTCGTTGACGGCTCCTGGGTCGATGCGCGCGACTGGCCGCGGCGGATCGAGCGCGTCGCGGCGCTGGCCGAGGAGGCCGGCCGTGCTGGCCGTCCTGTGGCTGTAGTGCGCCTGACCGACCGGCCCTCCGCCCCGTCCTTCCAGACCGCCGCGGCCTGGGCGCCGCAGATCGGCGGGCTGGAGCCGCAGCCGTGGCGGCCCGACTACGCCGGATGGTCCGCGGCGCTGCCCGAGGGGGCGTTCACCAGCTTCTGGCTCGCCGACGGGCTCGACGCCCCCGGCCGCGAGGACCTGCTCGCGGCGCTCATCGCCAAGGGCGCCGTCACGGTCTTCGACAGCCCGCGGGCCATCTTTGCCCTGCGCCCGGCCCGGTTCGAGGAGGGCGCGGTCAAGATCGCCGCCCTGCGCCATCCGGCGGGTGGCGAGACGCAGATGGAGCTCAGCGTGCTCGGGCCCGATCCCGCCGGGATCGAACGCGAACTGGCCCGGGTTCCCGTCGCCTTCGGTACCGGCGCGGCCGAGACCGAGGTGGCGCTGTCGCTGCCCCCCGAACTGCGCAACCGCATCACTCGCCTGGAGCTTGTCGGCATCCGCTCTGCTGGCGCGGTCGCGCTGACCGACGACAGCCTGAAGCGGCGCAAGATCGCGCTGGTCGCCGGCCAGTCCGATGCCGAGGCGCTGCAGCTGCTGTCTCCCACGCATTATCTGCGCCAGGCCCTCGCCCCTGCCGCGGAACTGGTGGAGGGCACACTGGCCGACGTCATCCTCACCGGCCCCGACGTCATCGTGTTGGCCGACGTCGCCCGCATCGCGCCGGACGAGGCCACGCAGCTGACCGAGTGGGTGGAGGACGGCGGGCTTCTCCTGCGCTTTGCCGGCCCGCGGCTGGCCGCCTCCGACGTCTCGCGCAGCGAAGAGGACCCGCTGATGCCGGTCCGCCTGCGCGAGGGCGGCCGCACTGTGGGCGGCGCGATGTCCTGGGGTGAGCCCAAGACGCTGGCGCCCTTTGCCGAGACCTCGCCCTTCTTCGGCCTCGATGCGCCCGCCGAGGTGGAGGTCACGGCCCAGGTCCTGGCCCAGCCCGATCCCGACCTCGCCGAACGCACCATCGCCACGCTGGCCGACGACACGCCGCTGATAACGCGCAAGGCGATGGGCCAGGGGCAGGTCGTTCTGGTCCATGTCACGGCCAACGCGGAATGGTCGACGCTGCCGCTCTCCGGCCTGTTCGTGCGGATGCTGGAGCGGCTTGCCGTTTCGGCCCGTCCGGCGGTCCCTGATGCCGAGGCGCTGGCGGGGCAGGTGATGGTTCCGCAGGTCGCCCTCGACGCCTTCGGCGTGCTGCGCGATGCCGGCGAGCAGGCCGGCGTGCCGGGCGAGGCGCTTGCCGAAGCGCTGGGCGCCATGGGCGCCACCGCCGCCCTGCCCCCCGGGCTCTACGCCGGGGCAGATCGGCGCTATGCGCTCAACGCCGTTGGCGCCGGCACAGCCTTCGCCGCCGCCGAATGGCCGTCCTCCGTCGCCCGCGCCGGGCTCGAGGCCCCGGCGGAACAGTCACTGAAGGGCGCGCTTCTTGCGGCGGCGCTCGGACTTCTGCTCGCCGACATCCTCGCCGCGCTCGCCGTGTCCGGCCGCCTCGCGCGCGTCGCGGTGGCGATGCTGGCGCTCGTCCTTGTTCTGCCGCACGGCACCCGCGCCCAGACCGCGGTGCCTGAACTGGACCCGGCGGCCGAGGCCTTCGCGCTGGAAGCCACGACCGCCGTCCGCCTCGCCTATGTCCTGACCGGCGACGCCGAGGTGGACCGGATCGCCAAGGCCGGGCTGCTCGGCCTGTCGCAGCGCCTGTACGAACGCACCACGGTGGAGCCGGAACAGCCCATCGGCGTCGATCTGGAGCGCGACGAGCTGGCGTTTTTCCCGTTCCTCTACTGGCCCGTCACCACCCGGCAGGATCTCCCCTCCGCCACCGCCTACGCGAAGCTGAACCGCTTCCTGGCCACCGGCGGCATGATCCTGTTCGACACCCGCGACGGCGACATCGCCGGTTCGGGCCAGACGCCGGAGTCGCAGATGCTGCAGCGGCTCGCCGCGCCGCTCGACATCCCACCGCTGGAAGTGGTACCCGAGGACCATGTGCTGACCCGCACCTTCTACCTGCTGCAGGACTTCCCGGGCCGCCACGACAGCCCCGAGGTCTGGGTCGAAGCCTCGCCGCCCGACGCCGAACAGGCCGAGGGCATGCCGTTCCGCAACCTCAACGACGGGGTGACCCCGGTGGTGATCGGCGGCAACGACTGGGCCGGCGCCTGGGCGATCGACGAATACGGCGCGCCCCTGTTTCCCGTGGGCCGCGGCTACGCCGGCGAGCAGCGGCGCGAGATCGCCATCCGCTTCGGCATCAACCTGATCATGAACGTGCTGACCGGCAACTACAAATCCGACCAAGTCCACGTTCCGGCCCTGCTTGAGAGGCTGGGCCAGTGACAACCACGGTGATCTTCGATCCGCTGCTGGCCTGGACCGTGCTGGCGGGACTGGCGGGGCTGGCTGTCCTCCTGCTTGCGCTCGCCCTCTGGCGCGGGCTCAGCGGCTGGTGGCTGCGCGCGCTGGCCGCCGCCGCGGCGCTGGCGGCGCTGGCGAACCCCGCCCTGCAGCAGGAAGACCGAGCGCCGCTGGGCGACATCGTCATCGCGGTGGTGGACAAAAGCGCCAGCCAGCGCATCCCCGGCCGTCCCGAGCAGACCGCGGCGGCGCTGGCGCGGGTCGAGGCGGAGGTAGCGGCGCTGCCGGGCACCGAACTGCGCATCGTCCGCGTCGCCGACGCCGAAGGCGACGGCGGCAGCCAGGTGATGACGGCGCTGGCCCAGGCGCTGGCCGAGGAACCCCGCGCCCGCATCGCCGGGGCGATCCTGATCACCGACGGCCAGGTTCACGATCTGCCCGCCGCCCCGGCGATGCCGGCGCCGCTGCACACGCTTCTGACCGGCCAGCCCGGCGACTGGGACCTGCGGCTGGTGGTGCGCAATGCCCCCGCCTTCGCCATCCTCGACGAGGAGATCATGCTGACCCTGCGGATCGAGGCGCAGGGTGAGGTGCCGGAGGCCCTGCGCGAACGCGCCGACCTGACCATCGCCATCAATGGCGAACCGGCGATGACCTACACGGTGCCGG
>JANOGU010000133.1:0-34954 GCA_031406135.1 Rhodobacterales bacterium | reverse complement strand
GACCCTGACCTGATCCTCGTCATCGGGATCGTGCTTGTGGCCCTGTCGATCCCCTCGCTTCTGTCCGCCTTCGCCGAAAGCCGGCCGCCGCGCACGGCCACGATCCTGGGGCTCGTGGGCGGCGTTTTGATCGTCTATGCGGTGCAGACCAACGCGCCCGGTTACCGGATTTCCGAGATTCCCGACGTCTTCCTGCGCGTGGTCGGCCGCTATCTGCCCTGACGGGGCTTGCGCCCCTCCCCGCCTGACCCTATAGGCCCGGGCTTCGACAAAGACCCGCGCGGCCGGCCAATGTGGCATGCCGAGTCGCGCCTGCAACGAACGGAGTTCGAAATGCCCAAGATGAAGACCAAATCTGCGGCCAAGAAGCGCTTCAGCTTCACCGCCAGCGGCCGGGCCAAGTCCGGCGTGGCGGGCAAGCGCCACGGCATGATCAAGCGGTCGGCGAAATTCGTGCGCAACGCGACAGGGACCATGCTCCTGAGCGAACAGGACACGAAGATCGTCAAGAAATACATGCCGTACGACCGCTGAGGAGCCAGTCACATGTCCAGCGTCAAATCCGGCAATGTCACCCACGCCCGTCACCGCAAGGTCATCAAGCAGGCCGCCGGCTACTACGCCGCCCGCTCGACCAACTTCCGCACCGCCACCCAGGCGGTCGACAAGGCCAACCAGTACGCCACCCGTGACCGCAAGGTGAAGAAGCGCAACTTCCGCGCGCTCTGGATCCAGCGGATCAACGCGGCGGTCCGGCTGTTCGACCCGGCGCTGACCTATTCGAAGTTCATCAACGGCATGCTCAAGGCCGGGATCGAGGTCGACCGCAAGGTCCTCGCCGATCTTGCCGTGGATGAGCCCGAAGCCTTCAACACCATCGCCGAAAGGGCCCGCGGCGCGCTCGCCGCGGCCTGAGCCCAGCCAACGACTGACGGCCGCCGCCGCACCGCAAGGGTTCGGCGGCTTTCGTTTCCTCAGTGCGGCTCCGACCGCGGATGGCCGCTCTGGCCATCGCTTGCCGGCTCGAGTTAGGTTCACGCGATCCACTTGCCGAAACCAGATGCCTGCACTTCTCCTGCTCCCCGATGATGAGGACACCGCGTCCGGTCCGGCCCGTCACGCGGTGCTCGACCGGGCCGAGGCGGCGCTCAACGCAGGCCGTCAGTCAGCGGCGGCGGCAATCTGCCTCAAGCACCTCGCGACACGGCGGCTGCCGGTGTTCACCGCGGCCAACCTCATCCTGATGCTGAAACGCGCGGGCGGGCGCGAGGCTGGGGCGCTGGAGGCGGACATCATCGCCCAGCTTCGCGCCCGCACCGATGCCGCCCCCGACGATCCCCGCCCGCAGATCCGCCTTGGCCGGCTGCTTTGTGGCTTCGAACGGTTCGAGGCGGCTGGAAACATCCTGGCGGCGGCCCTGCCGCGCGATCCGCTTGACCGGCCAGGCGTCATGGCGTTCACGGTGATCCTGCTGAAGCAGCGCAAGCCGGACGAGGCGGTGACCCTGTGGCAGCCGCTGTTCGATGCTGATCCGGCGAACGGCGGGCTCATCCTCGAACTGGCAAGCCTTCTCGCAGACGGCGGCTTTGCCGGGCAGGCCCGCGGCCTCGTCGATCGGGCCGAGCCGCTGTGCCGCGACAACCGCCACGAGTTCGAATTCGTGGCCGACGCGATCCGCGGCACCCGCTCCGCCACGTCGCAGGCCGCGATGACGGTGGAAGTGTTCGACCGAATGGCCAAGACCTACGATGCCCACCTGTCGTCGCTGGGAAATCGCGGGCCGCTGCTGATCGGGCGGACGCTGGACCAGCTTGCCCTCCCCAGAACCCGCAAGCTGGCGATCCTCGACGCCGGCTGCGGCACCGGCCTCTGCGCATCGTTGCTGCGTCCCTATGCCCAGTCGCTGCATGGGATCGATCTGTCGCCTGGCATGCTGGCCGAGTCGCGCAAGAAGAAGCTTTACAACCGGCTGACCCTGTCGGACATCGCCAGTCTCGCCACCCTGCCCGCCGGCCCGTTCGACCTGATCGTGTCTTCGGACGTGCTCGTCTACTTCGGCGATCTGGCCCCGGCGTTGACCAACTTCGCCCTGATCCTGCGGCCTGGCGGCTGGCTGATCCTCACGCTGGAATCAACTGAAAGCCCCGGCGGATGGATGCTGCGACCCTCCGGGCGGCACAAGCACGACCCTGCTTACCTGAAGTCGGCGCTGCAATCGGCAGGATTCAGCGCGCCCAAGGTCCGGATCGACGACACGTTGCGGCACGAGTTCGGCCAGCCCGTTCCCGGGTTTGCCGTGGCCGCCCAGCGGCTGGCCCTGGCATTCGGCGTCCGATAGCCGGGGTCTGGCGGTCAGTTCCTGGACCGTCCCTGTTCGCTGTCCAGCGCCGCACGCGCCGCGGCGATGTCGAACAGATCCTCCAGGAAATACGCCGACAGTTCGGCCCGGCTGGCGAGCCCTGACTTGCGGTAGATGCCCTGCGCCTGTTGGCGGATCGTCGCGTCGGAGGTGCGGCGCAGGTCGGCGATTTCCTTCATCGCGGCGCCCTTGAGCAGCAGCGCCGCGATGTCGGCCTCGGCCTCGGTCAGCCCCCACTGGTCGAACTGGGCCACCACTGCGGCCGACAGTCCCTCGAACAGATGCTCGCTCTGCTTGCGCCAAGCCCGCCCGGCGCGGGCGGCCTCGGCCAGTTCGCCGCGCAGCCGGCCGGTTTCCCCCTCCAGGTCCCGCATCCGCCCCACGATCACGGCGCTCGCCACCATGGCGGCGCTCAGGACCAGAAGCTCGAAGAAGTCGGTGGCCACGTCGCCCGCCCCGGTCGGCTCGCCGGTGAAGACCCGGTCAAGCCCGGCGAACACGGCCGTCAGGACGACGGCCGCGCCGAGAGTGTAAAGGATAAGGCGGGCGGCAACCGGCAACGCGTGATCCTCTGCAACTGCGTCATAAGCTATCGCAAGCGCCTCCCTCCGCCTATCCGTCATCCGTGGGATGCCGGGTCGGGGGGCCGTTCCGTCCGGACATCCGCCATCCGTCGAATGTCCGCGCCCGTCGCATCCCGCCATCCTTGCCGCCGTCCGGCACTGCGTCGGCAGACAGGAGGTTCACGAGAATGTTGACCGCACCCTTCGCCCGCCCGGCGGCGCGCCCGCGCCTTGCCTGCGCGCTGGCGCTCGCCGGCGCCCTGTCGGCAGGCCCTGCGCTGGCCGCGACCACGCTTCCCGACTTTGCCCAAGCCACCTTTGCCAGCGGCGCACCGATCGACCATCCGTATTTTCCCCTCTCCCCCGGCTGGACCGCCACGCTCCGCGCGGTCGGTGCGGACGGGGTCGAGGAAAGCCGGCTCAGCTTCGGCGGCGCGGGCCGGGTGATCCTCGGCGTGCAGACCGCCGTCCAGCACGACATGGCCTTTGTCGATGGCGTTCTGGTCGAGGAAACCTTCGACTACTTCGCGCAGGATGCCGACGGCAACGTCTGGTACATGGGCGAGGACGTCACCAACTACCTCTATGACGCCGATGGCAACCTGATCGGCACGAACAACAGCTCCGCCTGGATCGCCGGCGAAAACGGGGCTCTGCCCGGGTTCCAGATGCCGGCCGTCCTGACTGTCGGCGACAACTTTTTCCAAGAGTTCGCCCCGTCGGACGAGGCACTGGACGAAGCCCTGATCTGGGCCCTCGGTCTGCAGATCGTATCGGGCGGACGGAGCTTCATGGACGTCGTGCAAATCTACGAATCAAGCTCGCTCGATCCCGGCCTGCGCGAGTTCAAATACTACGCCCCCGGCGTCGGGATCATCCGCGCCGACGAAGGTCTGAGCCTGGCTTACGCAAACCCCGAACTGGTTTTCGAGCTTGCCGCGGTCCCCCTGCCCGGGGCCCTGCCGTTCCTGGCCGCGGGCCTCGCGCTTTTGGCCGGTCTTAATCGCCGCGGGCTTCGTCGGCGTGGCCCGACCGGTTCTGCCGCCGGCATCGTGTAGGCCCCGGCCTGCACCGGCAGGGCGCGGTGTCCCGGGCCGCGATAGGCGCACAGGCACCGTCTCCGGGCCATATGCGCCGTGCCACGCCTGCCGGTTTCAGGCAGGCGTGGTCGCGCAGCAACTGAACTCCAGGTGTGGCCCGGGTGGCACCCCTGCCTGCCGATGGCCCGGCCGGCATGCTCGGCACCGTGGGGCCGTCCGCCGCCTATTCGTTCAGCGTCACAGGGTCTGTCGCGCCACCACCGCAAACCCAGCAGCACGAGGTGCAGCTCTGCTGGTTGTTCATGCCGACGCCCCAGAAGGTATCGCTGTTGCCGCGCGACCAGGCACCCATGCAGATACTCTCGCCCGAGTTGCACTGCAGAGTGAAGGTGTGCGCGTCGAAGTCCGACAGCGTCCAGACCTGGTTGTTGCCGGGCCAGGCAGCGTTGCGGTCCTGGCTGTAGAACTCGACATCGACCGTGTATGCGTAGTTGCTGGTGATGGTGACATCCAGTGTATCTGCCCGCACCGACACCCCGGCCCCCGCCAGCGCGACGGCCACGATCACGGACTTCCAAGACAACGCCATGCGAACCCCCCCGAAAAATGCACGCCGGCGGCAAGTTGAGCGCATCCCGCTGATTCGCGAAAGATTCCCCGCAGGCCCGCGGCGCATTTTCCGATGACCGAAGTTGCCGCCCGCCGCGGCCTGCCTGACGCGCTGCGCGTCCTCCTGACCGACGGGGATGGCCTGATAGCCCCGGTCATCCTCGCCTGCGGCCCTGACCGGCCGGTCTGATCCGGCGCTCAGGCTTTCGGCGGCATGTAGGCCCGGATGCCGGCCTGCGCCTGGGCCATGGCCTTCATCGCCTCGGCGGTCGTCATCAGCTTGGTCGTCGATCCGCCCGAGAACGCGCCCGAGGCCCCGATCGCCATCGACCCCGCCGCCATCATCGTGTCGTCCGGCCCTTCGATGAGTGCCACGACGTCCTCGGTCCCGAAGCAGAAGAAAATGTGGTGCAGCTTGCCGCCCAGCGCTTCGATCAGCGCCCGGGCGGGACCTTCGCGGTCCTGCGGATTGGCCACCATGGCCTTGATGGCCTCGGCCGTGTAGCGGCCCTGGAACATGTAGAACGGCATGGCTAGTCCTCCTCTGACGCGAATCCGGCGATCGGCCCCGCGCGCGGCGCAGCGGCTGATCGAGGCTAGCACGCCGGCATCGCGTTCTCAAAGGCCGCCCAGCATCCTGTCGCGGCAGTCCCGGCTTGCAACTCGGCGGCGGTCTGGCTAGCACCGCCGCGACGCGGCAGGAGACAGCCATGGACGGGCTCGACACGCTGAAATCCCGCTGGCTCGGCGCCATCGCCGCGGCCGCAGACGAGACCGCGCTGGAGGCGGTACGGATCGCCGCGCTGGGCAAGAAGGGCGAGATCAGCGCGCAGATGGCGACGCTGGGAAAGATCGAGCCCGAGGCGCGCAGGGCCGCCGGGGCAAGCCTCAACGCACTCAAGGACGAGATCGACGCCGCGCTGCGCGCCCGCAAGGCGGGGCTGACGGATGCGGCGCTGGATGAGCGGCTGAAGGCGGAATGGCTGGACGTGACGCTGCCCGCCCGGCCCCGCCGGATGGGCACCATCCATCCCGTCTCTCAGGTATTGGAGGAACTGACCGCGATCTTCGCCGACATGGGGTTTTCGGTTGCCGAAGGCCCGCAGGTCGAAAGCGACTGGTACAACTTCGACGCGCTCAACATCCCGCCCGAACATCCGGCGCGACAGGAGCATGACACCTTCTTCATGGCCCGCGCCGCGGGCGACGACCGCCCCCCGCATGTCCTGCGCACGCATACCTCGCCGGTGCAGATCCGCGCACTGCAGGCCCAGGGCGCGCCGATCCGCGTCATCGCCCCGGGCCGCGTCTACCGCATGGACATGGACCAGACGCACACGCCGATGTTCCACCAGGTCGAGGGCCTGGCGATCGACCGCGACATCACCATGGCCAACCTGAAGTGGTGCCTGGAGGAGTTCTGCCGCGCCTTCTTTGAGGTGCCGTCGGTCGAACTGCGCTTCCGTGCCTCGCATTTCCCCTTCACCGAGCCCTCGGCCGAGGTCGACATCCGCTATTCATCCGTCGGCGGCCAGCTCCGCATCGGCGAGGGCGAGAAGTGGATGGAGATTCTCGGCTCCGGCATGGTCCACCCCAAGGTGCTGGCGGCGGCCGGGGTGGACCCCGAGCAGTGGCAGGGCTTCGCCTTCGGCATGGGCATCGACCGCATCGCCATGCTGAAATACGGCATCCCCGACCTGCGCGCCTTCTTCGAGTCCGACCTGCGCTGGCTGCGCCACTACGGCTTTGCCGCGCTCGACCGGCCGGATCTGGCGGGGGGGTTGTCGGCGTGATGCAAGAGCTTCTGCTAACTGCAATTCTTGGCTTGATTGGCGGTCTCTTGCTCTATGTTTTCCAGAAGTGGCGGGACCGAACTGAACAGGTCCGAGCACGCCACTTTGATGTCTACGTTGAGATGACCGAAGCAGTTTGTGGGATGGGCGTTGCTCATCTCCGCGGTGACGGCTTTGATGATGCGCTGAGCCGCTACTTCGTGGCCAAGGCACGCTTTGCCATAGTTGGGTCTGACGCTGCGATGAGGGCATTGCTCAATTTTGACCGGCTCATCACATCCGGGCCGAAAGTCGAGAATGCCGATTTCGACAATGTCTTTGGGAAACTGCTTGTTGCATTGAGACGCGAGAACCTTGGAACAACTTTGATTCAGCCTGAAGAGCTTGTGATTCTGACACCCTATGGGAAGTCCATTCGCCAGAAGTAGCGCGCTTGCGCCGCACTTGCATTCGGGGCGGACGTGAACTATAGTTCACGCCATGTTCGAACTTCGCGAAACGGAGGAGTTCACGCGATGGTACGAACGTCTGCGCGATGACCGGGCAAGGCAGCGAATCGCCAAGCGGCTCTTTTTCGTGCAGGCCGGCCATATGGGTGATGCCAAGTACTTCGACGGTGTTGCGGAGCTGCGGATCAACTACGGGCCTGGATACCGCCTCTACTGTGTCCGGCGCGGCATGACGTCATTCTTCTGCTTTGCGGCGGGGACAAGTCTTCGCAGGAGCGGGACATCGCGCGTGCGAAAGCACTGGCAAAGGAGCCCAGATATGCTGGCTGACCTGAAAGTGTTCGACCCAGCCGAATACTTGACCGATCCCGAGGTTCAGCAGGAGTTGCTGGACGAGGCCTTTGCCACCGGCGACCCCGGGTTCATCGCCCACGCCATCGGCACTGTCGCGCGGGCGCGGGGGATGACCGCGACGGCGAAGGAGGCCGGCGTGACCCGCGAGGCGCTGCACAAGGCGCTGTCGCCGGAAGGGAACCCGAGGCTGACCACGCTACTGGGCGTGACCCGGGCGCTTGGGTATCGACTGAGCTTGACGCCGCTTGACCCGGAAACTGGCTCCGTCAAGCCGGGCTGATCCGGGACAACTGAAGGTGCGGCTGTGGCTCACGCCACCCCCTCCCCCCTTCGCCGCACCAGTTCCCGCCTGATCCCGGCCTCGCCCTTCGTCATCGCCCAGCGGTGGTTCGCGGCCAGGAGCCAGCCGAACAGCGGCGACAAGAGCCGGAACAGCGGCCGGTCGGCTGTCACCTGCCAGTCGTAGACCGCCCGCGTGCCCTCCGCCGTCCAGTCCAGCCGCCATTCGCCCTGCCCGTTGAGGTCGCCCTCCGCCGTGATCCGCCAGCGGTGCGGCAGGTCGGCCGAGACCAGCCGCCCGGTCCGGTGCAGGTGGAGGTCAGGTGAAACGCGCGGCCGGGCATCGGTCTCTCCTCGATGCCGGTCCCACGGTTTCAGGGCGGGCAGAGTTTCGGCGCCCGCCGCGCCGTCAGCCGAAGACCGGATAGCCCAGCCAGGCATGCAGCCAGCCGATGGCCAGCACCACCACCACCGCACCGACCACCGCGCCGATCTCCTTGCCCGCCGGCACGGGCGGGTTCGGGGCCGGGCGGGGGACGGCCCGGTTGATCGCGATCACCGCCACCACGGCCCAGGCGAGCAGCCCGCCGAACAGCACCACCGAAGCAGCATCGCCGTTCACCAAGAGATGCGCCACCGCCCAGGTCTTCACCGCGGTCAACTGTGGATGGCGGATGGCGCGGGTGATCGCGGTCTTCACCCCCGAGGCGGCGAAGAGATAGACCGCGAGCAGCATCAAGAGGTTGTTGACGTGCCGCAGCCAGGCCGGCGGGTACCAGAGCTCCACGATCTCTGCGCCGCGGTAGCCCAGCACCATCAGCACGACCGACCCCAGCACGGCAACCGTGACCAAACCTTTGGCCGGGTCTCCCATCGCCGCGCGCCGCGCCGGGGCCAGCCGCCTGAACAGATGCGCGGCGGTCCAGAGCACCAGTCCGAGGATCAGAAGCGTCATGTGGTTCTCCGTGCCGCGCCGCCGACGACCGGCCCGCCGGCACATGCGCGGTGCCGACATGAATGAGGACGGCATTCGCGCCGTCAAGCACCACGTCGTCAAGGCCGGTCACCGCGCCCGCCAGCCGCGCGGGACGTTAACACCGTGGCAGCGACTTGGCCTGACCCTGTTGCGGATGGCGTCGAACGCGCCTGAAACCCTCCGGAACGGGAAAGGCACGACCATGACGCAGAAGGACTTTGCCATTTCGCTCGGCTTTGCCGGGCTCCTGCTCATCCTCGCCGCGCAGGGCGCGCGCGCCGGACCGCCCTGCGGGCCGCGCGAACAGGTGGTGGCGCACCTGGCCGAGAAATACGCCGAAACCCGACGCGCCGTTGGCCTGGCCGGCAACAACTCGGTGATGGAACTCTACGCTGCCGAAACCACCGGCACCTGGACCATCGCCGTCACCACGCCAGAGGGCGTGACCTGCCTGATGGCCAGCGGCCAGGGGTTTCAGGCGGTGACAGAAGAACTGCCGGCCAAGGGTAACCCGGCCTGACCTATCCGGCCCAGGCCTGCCACAGCAGCCGCAACGAAATCGCCAGCAGCGCCCAGCTCACGATGCGAAAGAACAGCGCGTCCGGCAGGTGCCGCACCAGCGCCACGCCGGCGAAGACGCCGGCCACTGCCGGCACCGCCAGCATGGCGGCCGCCTGCAAGTTGGCCGGGTTCAGCTGGCCCAGTGCCCAGTAGGGGATCAGCTTGATCAGGTTCACATAGGCGAAGGCGATGGTCGAGGTGCCGGCGAAGACCGCCTTCTCCATCTTCAGCGGCAGCGTGTAGACCTGATAGGGCGGCGCGCCGGCATGGCTGACAAAGCTGGTGAACCCGGTCACCGCGCCCCAGAACAGCCCCGGCGCGACCTCGGCCCGGCGCGCGGGCGGTTCTTCCCCCCGGCGGGTCAGCAGATAGGTCGCGAAGACCAGGCCGATCAGGCCCACCAGCCCGGTGACCAGCGCCTCCGGCACCACGCTGGCCGTGGCCCAGCCGATCCCGACCCCGACCGTCATCCCCGCCGCCATGATCGCCACGACACGGCGGTTCCAGGCGTGGCGATAGGCGTAAAGCCCGAACACATCCGACAGCACGTAGATCGGCAACAGCAGTCCGGCCGCGGTGACCGGCGAGATGGTCAGTGCCAGCACCGGCACGCCCAGCATGCCGACCAGCGGCACGCCGCCCTTGCCCATCCCCACCAGGGTCACAGCGACGACCCCGGCCACCCAGAACGCCCAACCCTCCATGGCTACCAGAGCATCCCGAAACGCACCGCATCGTAGATGCCGGCATGGATGTTGCGTGCGGCCACCGCATCGCCGATCCGGTACAGCGAGAACGCCCCCTCGCCTCGGGTTGGAAACGGGTCACGCCCCGCGGTCAGCGCGCCGTAGTCCACAGCGCCGCGGTTCCGGCTCAGCGGCTTCAGCGCGAAATAGAGATCGGCGTTGGCCGCCGTGCCGTGTTCCACCACCACCTGGTCCACCCTGCGCTCCGCCGTCCAGCCGGCGGCGTAGTCGGACGCCAGCGTCGCCACAAGCCGGTTGCCCTCGCGCCGGACCGCTGCCAGCCGCGTGTTGATGGTGATCGTCGTGCCGGTCTCGTGGAAGGCGCGCATGTAGGGCACATGGTTCATCCCGCCCATGTCGGGAGCGAAGAAGCGTTCGGGGCTGACCAGTTCGGTCCGCGACCCCGCCCGCGCCACGATCTCCGCCGCCGTCATCCCCGGATGCGCGCCGCCGTCGTCATAGACCAGCACCTCGGCCCCTGGCTTGATGGCGCCCGAGATGATGTCCCAGGAGGAGGTGACGAGGCCGGCCCCGGCCTTCAGCGGCGGGGACTGCGGCAGCCCGCCGGTGGCGATCACGACCACGTCCGGCGCCAGCGCAAGCACATCCTCCGCCTCGGCCCAGACGTCATAGCGGACCTCGACGCCCAGACGGGCGAACTCGGCCAGCCGCCAGTCCACGATGCCGATCATCTCTTTCCGGCGCGGGTTCTGGGTCAGCAGGTTGACCTGCCCCCCCGCCCTGCCGGTGGCTTCCATTACCGTGACCCGATGGCCGCGTTCGGCGGCGATCCGCGCCGCCTCCAGCCCCGCGGGCCCGGCGCCGACGATGACCGCCCGCTTCGGCGCGGGCGACCGGCCCGGGTCGTGCGGGATGGTCGCCTCGCGCCCGGTGGCGGCGTTGTGGATGCACAGCGCCTCGCCGCCCTCGTAGATGCGGTCCAGGCAGTAGGTCGCCCCGACGCAGGGGCGGATGCGGTCCTCCTGCCGGGCGATCACCTTCCGGGCGATATGCGGGTCGGCCATATGCGCCCGGGTCATCCCCACCATGTCGAGCTTGCCGCTGGCGATGGCGTGGCGAGCGGTGGCCACATCGGGGATGCGGGCGGCATGGAACACCGGAAACCCGGTCTCGGCCCGCACCTCGCCCGCGAAATCGAGATGCGGCGCGGACGCCATGCCCTGGATCGGAATCACCGTGGTCAGCGCCGCATCGCTGACGATATGGCCGCGGATCAGGTTCAGGAAGTCGATCTTGCCCGAACCCGCCAGCCGCCGGGCGATCTCCTTGCCCTCGTCCGGCCCGAATCCCTCGTCCCACATCTCGTCGGTCACCATCCGGATGCCGACGATGAACTCCGGTCCGCAGGCCGCCCGCACCGCATCCAGCACCCGCCAGGTGAACCGCAGGCGATTGTCCAGACTGCCGCCGTAGTCGTCCGTCCGCCGGTTGGTCGCGGGCGACCAGAAGCCGTCCATCAGATGGCCGTAGGATTCGAACTCGATCCCGTCCAGCCCGGCCGCCTGCATCCGCTGCGCCGCCGCCGCGTAGTCGGCGACGATGCGGTCGAGGTCCCAACCCTCCGCCTCCTTTGGAAACGCCCGGTGCGCCGGCTCCCTGACCGGCGAGGCCGCCAGCACCGGCAGCCAGTCCGCCCTGTTCCACCCGGTCCGCCGCCCGAGATGGGTGAGCTGGATCATCACCGCCGCGCCCTCGGCATGGACGTCGTCGGCCAGCCGCTTCAGCCAGGGCACGACCTCGTCGCGGTAGGCGTGCAGGTTGCCAAAGGCGGCCGGGCTGTCGGCAGAGACGATGGCCGACCCCGCGGTCATCGTCAGCGCGATGCCGCCCTTCGCCTTCTCTACATGGTAGAGACGGTAGCGGTCCTTCGGCAGGCCGTCGTCGGAATAGGCCGGCTCATGCGACGTGGACATGATCCGGTTGCGCAGTACCAGGTGCTTCAGCCGGTAGGGTTGCAGCAGCGGGTCGGCGGACATGGTCGCTCAGTGCCAGGCGTCGGGCATCTCGCCCTTGCGGCGGGCCACGAAGTCACGGAGCCCGTCGCGGATACCCGCGTCAAGCGGCGGCGGCTCGAACTCCGCCAGCCGCTTCTTCCACAGCCTGTTGGCTCGCATCGCGGCATCCTCCGACCCTGCCGCCTGCCATTTCTCGAACGGCTCGTTGTCGGCCAGACCGCTGTCCCAGAACGCGGTCTCGTAATTGGCCATGGTGTGGGCACAGCCAAAGAAGTGGCTGCCGGGACCGACCTCCTCGAAAGCCCCCATGGCCAGCGAATTGTCGTCCACCACCACCCCGTCAAGATAGCTGTGCAACGCGCCGCAAAGGTCGGTGTCCATCACGAACTTCTCGTAGGACATCGACAACAGCCCGTCGAGGAACCCGGCCGAATGCAGGATGAAGTTGGCCCCGCTGTGCACCGCTGCCAGCATCGACATCGTGCCCTCGGTCATCGCCTGCGCATCCGGCAGCTTCGACGTGGTGAAATTCCCCGAACAGCGCAGCGGCAACCTGGCGCGGCGGGCCAGCTGGCCGATCACCATCGAGCCGATGGCCGGCTCCGGTGTGCCGAAGGTGGGCGAGCCGGACCGCAGCGACATCGACGACAGGAAGTTGCCGTAGATGCAGGGCGCCCCCGGCCGTTCCAGCTGGGTCAGCGCGCAGCCCATCAGCGTTTCCGCATGCGCCTGCGCAATGGCCCCGGCGTTGGTGACCGGCCCTATCGCGCCGCCAAGGATGAACGGCACCACCACCGCCGCCTGGCTGGCCCGTGCATAGGCGCGCATCGCCGTGGTCATCGTGGCGTCCCAGACCAATGGCGAATTGACGTTCACATTGCCCAGGATCACGCAGTTGGCGTCCACGAAGTCCCGCCCGAAGACGATCCGCGCCATCTCGATGGAGTCCTCCGCCCGGCTCTCGGCGGTCACCGACCCCATGAAGGCGCGGTCGGAATTCTCGATATGCGCCAGCACCATGTCGAGGTGGCGCTTGTTCACCGGCACATCCACCGGCTCGCAGATCGTGCCGCCCGAATGGTGCAGCCAGGGCGAGGACTGGCCGAGGCGGATGAAGTTGCGGAAGTCCTCGATGGTGCCGTAGCGGCGGCCGCGGTCGAGGTCCATCACGAACGGCGATCCGTAGGCCGGCGAGAAGACCACGTTCCTGCCGCCGATCTCCACCGACCGCGCCGGGTTGCGGGCGTGCTGGGTGAAGCTCGCGGGCGCGGTCTTCAGCACCTCGGCCAGCATCCCCGGCTCGCAGCGCACCCGCCGCCCGTCGATCCGGGCGCCCGCGCGCCGCCACAGCTCCAGCGCCGCGTCGTCGTCACGGAAATCGATGCCGATCTCGGCCAGGATGCGCTCCGCCGTCCGTTCGATCCGCTGCAGCCCCTCCTCCGACAGGACGTCGTAGGTCGGGATGCCCCGCCGGATGAACGGGCGACCCACGCCCTGCGGCCCGCCCGCCCGTTCCGCACGCCGCGCCTCGCGCCCCGACCGGGCGCGGGGCCGGGCAGCGATCTCCGGCGCGGTGTCGGTGTCCATGGCGGGTCTCCTCCAGCAATCGCGCGCGAGTCTAGCGCGTCGCCGCAGCGCTGCAACGCCGGAAAAAGCTGTGCCGGCGGATAGGCTGCCCTTATGCAAACCCTCCGCCATATCCTGCCCTCCACCGGGGCTCTGGCGGTGTTCGAGGCCGCCGGGCGGCACCTGTCCTTCACCGCCGCGCAACGGGTGAGGGACTGGCTGATCGCGAACGGGTGAAGCAAGCGCCTCCCTCCCCCCCTTGTGGGGGAGGGATGGGGTGGGGGGGCTGCGGGTTGAACCGAAGCGCCCCCTCCCCCTCCCCCCCCACAAGGGGAGGGGGGCCGCCACACATCCGGTCCGGACCCTACTCCGCCGGTACCGCCTGCCGCTCGTCCGACAGCGGCTGCGCCAGATGCGCCAGCATCTCCTTCGGGCAGACCTGCAGGAAGTTGCCCCGCTCCGCGGCCCAATTGTTCAGGATGCGCCTCGCCTTCGGGCTGCCCGTCTCTGCAACATGGCGTTCGATCAGGCCCTTCGCCTGCGCCTCCCAATGCGGGTGGCCCAGGGCGCAGGTCACCAGCGTCTCGAGGTTGATGAAGTCCTCGGCCCGCGCCTCCGGGTCGTAGAGATAGGCCATGCCGCCGGTCATCCCCGCCCCGAAGTTGGCGCCGATCCGCCCCAGGATCACCGCCACCCCGCCGGTCATGTATTCGCAGCCGTTGGAGCCGCAGCCCTCCACCACCACCGAGGCGCCGGAATTGCGCACCGCGAACCGCTCCCCCGCCCGCCCGCAGGCGAACAGGAACCCGGCCGTGGCGCCGTACAGCACGGTGTTGCCGATGATCGTGTTCTCCGAAGCCTCCAGCGGCGAGGTCATCTGTGGCCTGACCACGATCAGCCCGCCGGACAGGCCCTTGCCGACGTAGTCGTTGGCATCGCCCATCACCTCGAGCTTCAGCCCGCGCACCGCGAACGCCCCCAGCGACTGCCCGCAGGAGCCGTTGAGCTTCACCGTCAGGTGGTCGGGCTGCAGCGCGTTCTTCATCCCGAATTTCCGCACGATATGCGAAGACGCCCGGGTTCCGATGGTCCGATGCGTGTTCCGCACGGCGTAGCTGAGCTGCATCTTCTCGCCGTCCTCGAAGAACCGTGCGCCATCGCGCAGGATCTCGGCGTCCAGCGTGTCGGGCACCGCGGTGCGCGGCTTGGACCGGTCGTAGGTGATCTTCTGGCTGCCATCGACGGTGATCAGCAGCGGGTTGAGATCGAGGTCGTCGAGGTTGGCCGCCCCCCGGCTGACTTGCACCAGCAGGTCCGCGCGCCCGATGATCTCGTCCATCGACCGCGCGCCGATCCCGGCCAGCAATTCCCGCACCTCCTGGGCATAGAACGTAATCAGGTTGACCACCTTGTCCGCCGTGCCGGTGAACTTGGCCCGCAGCGCCTCGTTCTGGGTGCAGACGCCGACCGGGCAGGTGTTGGAATGGCACTGCCGGACCATGATGCAGCCCATCGCGATCAGCGCGGCGGTGCCGATGCCGTATTCCTCGGCCCCCATCATCGCCGCCATGACGATGTCCCGGCCCGTGCGCAGCCCGCCATCGGTGCGCAGCGTCACCCGCTCGCGCAGGTTGTTCATCGACAGCACCTGGTGCGCCTCGGTGAGGCCCATCTCCCACGGCAAGCCCGCGAACTTGATCGAGGTCGCCGGCGACGCCCCGGTGCCGCCGACGTGGCCCGAGATCAGGATCACGTCCGCCTTGGCTTTCGCCACGCCCGCGGCGATGGTGCCGACGCCAGAGGACGACACCAGCTTTACCGTCACCTTGGCCCGCGGGTTGATCTGCTTGAGGTCGTAGATCAGCTGTGCCAGGTCCTCGATCGAATAGATGTCGTGGTGCGGCGGGGGGGAGATCAGCGTCACCCCCTTGGTCGAGTGGCGCAGCCGCGCGATCAGGTCGGTGACCTTGATCCCGGGCAACTGCCCGCCCTCGCCGGGCTTGGCGCCTTGCGCGACCTTGATCTCCAGCTCCTCGCAGGCGTTGAGGTATTCGGCGGTGACGCCAAAGCGCCCCGACGCCACCTGCTTGATCTTGGCCGACGGGTTGTCGCCGTTCGGTTCCGGCGTGTAATGCGCCGGGTCCTCGCCGCCCTCACCTGAGTCCGACTTCGCCCCGATCCGGTTCATCGCCACGTTCAGCGTCTTGTGCGCCTCCGGGCCAAGTGCGCCCAGCGACATGCCTGGGGTGACGAAGCGCTTGCGGATCGAGGTGATCGATTCGACCTCCTCGATCGGCACCGGCTTGCCCAGCGGCTTCACGTCCAGCAGGTCGCGCACATGAATCGGCGGGTTGGCCCGCATCGCCGCGGAATACTGCTTCCACAGGTCATAGGACGCCCGCTCGCAGGCCGATTGCAGCATGTGCATCACCTGCGCGTCCCAGGCGTGTTTCTCCCCGGTGCGCCGCGCCTTGTAGAAACCGCCGATGGGCAGCACCCCCTCGCCGCGCAGCCACCCGCGGGCATGCACTTCCTCCAGCTTCTGCTCGATGCCCGAGACACCAATGCCCGAGATGCGCGAATGCATGCCCGGGAAGTATTCGGCCACCATCGCGCGCGACAGCCCAACAGCCTCGAAGTTCAGCCCGCCGCGGTAGGACGAGATCACCGAGATTCCCATCTTCGACATGATCTTCAAGAGGCCAGCGTCGATGGCATCCCGATAACGCAGCATCGCGTCTGTCAGGGTGCCCTCCAGCAGCCCGCGGGCGATGCGGTCGGCGATGGTGTCCTGCGCCAGATAGGCGTTCACCGTGGTCGCGCCGCAGCCGATCAGCACGGCAAAGTAATGCGCGTCCACGCATTCCGCCGCCCGCAGGTTGAGCGAGGTGAAGGTGCGCAAGCCCTTGCGCGTCAACCAGGAATGCACCGCCGATGTGGCCAGGATCATCGGCATTGCCACCTTGTCCGGCCCCTGCGCGGTGTCCGACAGCACCAGATGCGCGGCCCCCGACCGCACCGCATCCTCCGCCTCGGCCCGAATGCGTTCCAGCCCCTGGCGAAGGTCGTCCAGGCCCGAGCCCGAAGCAAAGGTGCAGTCGATGTGGGCGACCTGCCCGCCGAAGGCCTTCACCATCACGTCGAACTCGGCGTTGGCGATGAAGGGCGATTCCAGAACGAGGATTTCGGTTTGCGCGGACGACTCGTCCAGCACGTTCTTGAGGTTGCCGAACCGGGTCTTGAGGCTCATCACCCGCGCTTCGCGCAAGCTGTCGATGGGCGGGTTCGTCACCTGGCTGAAGTTCTGCCGGAAGAAGTGGCTCAGCGGCCGGTACTGCGCCGACAGCACCGCCAGCGGCGTGTCGTCGCCCATCGAGGCCACCGCCTCCTTGCCGTCCTCGGCCATCGGCGCCAGGACCTGCTCCACCTCCTCGATGGAATAGCCCGCCGCGATTTGGCGCTTGCGCAACTCGCCGCCCGCGTAAAGCGCCGCTTCCGGCACATCCTTCAAGAGCGCGTTGAGGTCGGTGACCCTTTCGATCCAGTCGCCGTAGGGTTGGCTCTTCGCCAGCCGGTCCTTGACCTGGGCGTCGTGGTAGAGCCGGCCCTCGCCCATGTCGACAGCGATCATCTGCCCCGGCCCCAGCGCACCCTTTTCGCGCACCGTCGCCTCGTCCACCGGCACCATCCCGGCCTCGGACCCCGCGATCAGCATCCCGTCGCCGGTGACGACATAGCGCATCGGCCGGAGCCCGTTGCGGTCCAGCCCGCCGCAGACCCAGCGGCCGTCGGTCATGGCCAAGGCGGCCGGCCCGTCCCAGGGTTCCATCACCGCGTTGCAGTAGGCATACATGTTGGCCCAGGCCCGCGGCATGTCGGTGGTGTTCTTCGACCAGGCCTCGGGCACCATCATCGTCTTGGCCATCGGCGCCGACCGGCCTGACCGCACCAGCGCCTCGAACACCGCGTCCAGCGCGCCACTGTCCGACGTGCCCGCCGGGATGATCGGCTTGATGTCCTCCGCCGCCGCGCCGAAAGCGTCCGACGACATCCTGATCTCGTGCGAGCGCATCCAGTTCACGTTGCCCTTCAGCGTGTTGATCTCGCCGTTGTGGGCCAGCATGCGGAACGGCTGCGCCAGCGCCCACTGCGGAAACGTGTTGGTGGAATAGCGCTGGTGGTAGATGCAGAAGGCGCTCTCGAAGCGCTCGTCCATCAGGTCGGGGTAGAAGACGCTGACCTGCTCGGCCAGCATCATGCCCTTGTAGATGATCGACCGGCACGACAGCGAGCAGAGGTAGAGCCCGGCGATATGCGCCGCCAGCGCCGCCTTCTCGATCCGGCGGCGGATGATGTACAGCTCGCGCTCGAACTGGTCCTGGGTGATCTCCTTTTCGCAGCGGATCAGGATCTGCTCGATCTCCGGCCGGGTAGCGTTGGCCTTCTCGCCAAGGACCGACGTATCCACCGGCACATGCCGCCAACCGTAGATGTAGTGCCCCATGCGCAGCACTTCAGTCTCGACGATGGTGCGGCAGCGCTCCTGCGCGCCGAAATCGGTGCGCGGCAGAAACACCTGGCCGACGGCGACCAGCTTGGCCATGTCCGGCTCGTGCCCGGTGCGGCGGATCACGTCATAGAAGAACTTGACTGGAATCTGGACGTGAATCCCTGCCCCGTCCCCGGTCTTGCCGTCCGCGTCCACCGCGCCCCGGTGCCACACCGCCTTGAGCGCGGCGATCCCGTTTTCCACCACCTTGCGCGACGGTTTGCCGGAGACCTGCACCACCAGCCCCACGCCGCAGGACGAATGCTCGTCCTCGTGGCGGTAGAGCCCCTGCGCATCCAGCCAGTCGCGCTTTGCCTGTTCGGCCATCGGATCATAGGTCATCGTCAGTCTCCTTCCGGCTGAAAGCGCGCCATGGCCTGCGCCCCGGTGAACCGCGGCGCCGTGCCGGCGAAATCGTAGAAGTCGGGTTTCGCGTCGATCCAGATGTGCTCGCGGATGGTCTGACCGTGGCCGTCGCCGAATGCATTGACGTTCACGGCCCAATCGCGCGGCTCGCCCGCCTCGCGCCAGAACAGCGACGAACCGCAGCGCCCGCAGAACCCCCGTTCGCCATCGTCGCTCGACCGGTACCAGGCCAGCGCCTCACCCGCCTCCAGCGCCACGCCGCCGACGCAGCGGATCACCATGTTCGGCCCGCCGGCCCAGGTCCGGCAGCGCAGGCAATGACACACGCCGATCCCCCGCCCCGGCACCGGCTCTCCCGAAAAGCGCACCGCACCGCAGATACAGGCCCCGTTCACGGCAGGTCCCCCTCGATATGGGCGTTCTTCGCCTCATACTCGGCCCGCGTCGCGCGCCGGTGGTCACCGGCCAGCGCCACGCTGGCCAGGGCGCGGTCGGTGTAGATCTCCGACCGCATCGGCCAATCGCGCGCCGCCTCGAACAGGCCCGGCATCAGGTCATAGGGCGCGTCCACCGCCACCTCGCCAGCCGCATTCAGATCGCGCATCCACAGATGCGTGCCGCAGACCGGGCAGAACGCCCGCTCGGCGAAAGGCGAGGAGCGGTAGCGCGCCACCTGCCCCATCACCTGCACCTCGTCGGCGCGGAAGCACAGGAACAGCCCGCCCGACCAGCGCTGACACATCCGGCAATGACAGGCGCCAACGCGCGGGTCGTGCCGGTCGCCCAACCGCACCGTGACGCCGCCGCAGAGGCAATGGCCGTTCAATTCGGCCTCCGGATCTGCTTCTGGCTCTCCACCATCGCCCGGATTGCCCCGGCATAGACCTCGGCTGGTCCCACATCCCAGATATCCGCCTCGCCCATTTCCCAGGCCATCCGCCAGTCGCGGTAGTTTTGCGCGAAATCGACTTCGAGCAGGTCGAACGGCGGGATCGCCGCGATCCCTTCGGGGAGCAGGGCCGACAGGTAGAAAGGCGCGATGCCGATCTTCGGCATCCCCGGCCGCATCGAGGTGACGACCATCGACACCACCGGCTGGCTGACCCGGTAGTCCAGGTCTGCCGGCTCGTCGAAGCGGCCGACCCAGACGTCCACGGGCCTCAGTCCCTTGTGGCTTCCGAACCGGTAGAAGCCGTTCACATCCATCCTAATCAGCGACATCGATCAGCCTTTCGATTTGGCCGCCCGGCTCCGCCTCGCTCAGCACCGCATCACAGTCATAAATCGGCTGCGTCGCCTCGAACCCCGGCTCTCCCGGAAAGATGAAATCGCGCGGGGTCCCGTCGATCGGCACATAGCCGTCACCGCCGTTCCACTCGCCCGCGCCGGCGAAGAACAGCCGCCATTCGGGGTGGATGAACTCGTTTCCGCGTGCCTGCCGCAACTGCGTGCCGTTCAGGTCGGTCTCGGTGAACTCGTATTCGGTCTGCTTCAGGGTCACCCCGTCGATCACCGTCTCCACCCCGGTCAGCCGGTCGTGGCCGCTGACCTCGGTGCGAATCCCGGTGTCGTCGCTCAGACGGAAGGTAAAGGTGTCGAGCCCGGTGGCCAGCAGCCCGGAGAAGTTCGCCGGGTCCTCGGGTTCCGGGTCCAGCACCTGCCGGACCGTGGGATTGAGGTCGAAGCTCTCCACCCATTGGGTTTCACGGTCGATGTGGCTGATGAAGAAAATGCCCTCCTGGTCGAAATCGGCCCGCCACTGGTCGCCGGCCACATCGGCCCCGCACTTGTAGTAGTTCGACACCCGGCAGGCCCGCGACTGCACGGTCAGCCAGGTTTCGCAGCTCTCCGGCGGGGTGAAGGAGCCCGCCAGGGCGGGCAGGGGCAGCGCCGTCAGGGCAGTGAGGGCAAAGGCGGAAAAACGGATCATTCGGTCAGTCCTTCTGTCCTGTCTGGTGCGGCTCAGGGCCGCGGTGTCGGGACCAAAGCCATACTGATTCCCGACAGGGTCCATACATCACGCTTCGGTCATTCGGCCGCCACCGCCGCCGGCTGCGCCAGCCAGTCGAGGATCGCCGCCGCCGCCTCGCGCCCGTCGCGGATCGCCCAGACCACGAGGCTGGCGCCGCGTACGATGTCGCCCACCGCATAGACGCCCGGCAGGTTTGTCGCATGGGTCTGGTAGGCGGCCTTGATCGTGCCCCAGCGGGTGACCATCAATTCCGGCACCCCCCACAGCGCCGGCTGGTCCTCCGGCTCGAAACCCAACGCCATGATGACAAGCTCCGCTGGCTCCACATAGTCCGCGTTTTCAATCACTTCCGGCACCTGCCGGCCAGTCGCGTCCGGCGCGCCGAGCCGCATCCGCTGCACCATCACCCCCGCCACCGACCCGTCGCCGGTGAACCCCTTGGGCGCGGTCAGCCAGACGAATTCGACACCCTCCTCCTCGGCATTGGCGACCTCACGCTGCGAGCCTGGCATGTTCGCCCGGTCGCGGCGGTAGAGGCACTTCACCGACTGCGCGCCCTGCCGCACCGCCGTGCGCACGCAGTCCATCGCGGTGTCGCCGCCGCCGATCACCACCACCCGCTTGCCCGCGGCGTTCAGCGTGCCGTCGTCGAAGGCCGGAACCTCGTCGCCGAAACCCTTGCGGTTCGAGGCGGTCAGGAATTCGAGCGCCTGGACGATGCCCCCCAGCCCCCGGCCCGGCGCGGAGATGTCGCGAGCGTTGTAGACGCCGGTCGCGATCAGCACCGCGTCGTGCTGGCCGCGGATCGCGTCAAAGGAAATCTCGCTGCCCACGTTGCAGTTCGCCACGAACTGCACGCCGCCCGCCGCCAGCTGTTCAACCCGTTGCATGACCACGGGTTTCTCCAGCTTGAACCCGGGGATGCCATAGGTCATCAGCCCGCCCATGCGGTCATGGCGGTCATAGACCGTGATCTGCACCCCGGCCCGCCGCAGTACGTCTGCGGCGGCGAGGCCCCCCGGACCGGCGCCGATGATGCCGACCGACTCGGCTCGCTCCACCGTCGGGCGGACCGGCTTCACCCAGCCCTGTTCCCAAGCCGTGTCGGTGAGGTATTTCTCCACCGCGCCGATCGTCACCGTGCCGTGGCCCGACTGCTCGATGACACAGTTGCCCTCGCACAGCCGATCCTGCGGGCAGATGCGGCCGCAGATTTCGGGGAAGGTGTTGGTCGCCTGGGCAAGCTCGTAGGCCTCCTCCAGCCGGCCCTGCGCGGTCAGCCGCAGCCAGTCGGGGATGTTGTTGTGCAGCGGGCAATGGCTTTGGCAGTAAGGCACGCCGCATTGCGAACATCGGCCCGCCTGCTCTTCCGCCTTGGCCGCCGCGTACTCCCGGTAAATCTCGTGGAAGTCCTGCGCGCGCAGGCTCGCAGGGCGCTTCTCCGGCGTCTCGCGCGCCAAAGTCACGAAGCGCAGCATCTTTTCCTTGGCCACGGGCACGCCTCTGGCGAGTTCTCGGATCGCAGGGGTTCTTACGCGGGGTTCGTGCGAAATAAAAGGCAGTCATATTGACCTATTTTGCGCTTCAGCGCCGAAAATGGCAGGCATTCTGAACGAGCCGACGGATTTTAGGTCAGCATAAGTTCCCTATATCGTCAGAACCCGGCCCAGAGCCCCCCCAGCGCCGCCGTCCCCACAATGATTCGCCACCAGCCGAACACCGCGAACCCGTGCCGGCTGACGAAATCGAGGACGGCACGCACCACCAGCACCGCGGTCACGAAGGCCATCGCGAAGCCCAGCCCGATCTCTGCCCAGGCGCCGAAGTCCAGCACGTCCCGGTTCTTCACCACATCGACCGCAAAGGCCCCCGCCATCGTCGGCATCGACAGGAAGAACGAAAACTCCGCCGCCGCCCGCCGCCCCACGCCCAGCATCAGCGCGCCCACGATGGTGGCGCCGGACCGGCTGACGCCGGGGATCATGGCGAGGCACTGGACCACCCCGATTGCCAACGCCTTGCGGAACGGGATCGCGGTGGCGTCTTCGTGCCGCGGGGCCGGCACGATACGGTCCACGACCAGCAGCACGAAACCGCCCAGAATCAGCATGATGGCAATCAGCACCGGCGTCTCGAACAGCACCGTCTTGATGACGTCATGCGCCAGCACGCCCACCACCGCCGCCGGCAGGAAGGCCAGCAGCACCGAAACGACAAAGCGCCGCGCCGCCGGGTCCGTCCCCATGGTGGCGGCAACCCGCCACAGCTTGCCGGCATAGACCGTCAGGATCGCCAGCACCGCGCCAAGCTGGATCACCACCTCAAAGGTCTTGCCGGTACTTTCGAACCCCAGGAAGCGGCCCAGCAGCAAGAGGTGCCCGGTGGAGGACACGGGGATGAACTCCGTCAGCCCCTCGACGATCCCGAGGATCGCCGCGCTCGCGAAATCTCCCAACGATCAGGCTTTCTTCAGGTTCTTGGCGCTGTCCTTGATCGCCGCATACTGGCCCGAGGGGCGGAATCGCCACAGGTACTCCGGCAGCACCGCCTCCATCGCCGTGGGCACGATGCCGAGATCGGCCAGCCCCTTCGCCCCCGGCGCGACCACGTTGTCCACCCGCAGGCCCTTGACCTGATCCCGGGTGATGACCGGGTTGGGGATGATGCCTCCGGTGGCGAATGTCACGAAATCGAAGACGCTGGCGATCACCCCGGCGACCCAGAACGGCAGCCCGACGATCAGCTTGCGGCGCTGGATAACGCCCAGCATCTTCTCGATCAGCGCCCGGAACGTCGCCGCCTCCGGCCCGCCAAGCTCGTAGACACCCGCCGCCGCCTCGCCCCTCGCCCCCCTGGCCGCCGCCGCGGCGACATCGCCCACATGCACCGGCTGGAACCGTGTCCCCGCGCCCACCAGCGGCAGCACTGGCCCCAGCCGCGCCATGGCGGCAAAGCGGTTGAAGAACTGATCCTCCGGCCCGAACACCACCGAAGGCCGCAGGATCACCGCGCCCGGGAAGTGCTGGCGCACCCCGGCCTCGCCCGCCGCCTTGGTCCGGGCATAGTCGCTGTCGCTCGACGCATCCGCGCCGATGGCGGAGAGATGGACCAGATGCGCCACCCCCTCTTCGGCCGCGATCCGGGCGATGCGCGCGGCCCCTTCCGCCTGCACCGCCTGGAAGCTGTTCCTGCCGCCCTTGTCGAAGGTGCCGACGCAGTTCACCACCGCCTGCGCCCCGCGCGCGGCCGCACGCACGCTGGCGTCATCGCGGATGTTGCAGGACACCGGCTCCACCTGGCCCGGCGTGCCGTAGGGGCGGACGAACAGCGCCTCGTTTGGGCGGCGCACGGCGACGCGGACGCGCCAGCCGTCGCGCGCCAACGCCTGGGCGATGTAGCGCCCGACGAACCCCGAACCGCCGTAGATCGTGACCAGCTTGCCCATCGGACGGCCCCTTCACCTGCGTGGCGCAGGGATACCGCCCCGGCACCCCGGCGGCAAGCGGGCGTGCCGTCGAGGTCAGGGACCGTACAACTCGGCCGCGTCGCCGAGATAGCCGTCCCAGGCGAACCAGTAGGACACCTGCCCCGCGACCCGCGGCAGACGCTCTCCCGACGGGCCGACCAGCGCCTCCTCGGTCAGCGCCCATTCGCCGGCGGCATCGCGCAGGCCGGCCCCGGACTTCCGGAACTGCCGCTCGCCGCGTTCATAGGCGCGCACCGTGCGCCCGTCCGGATCGCCGACCAGCACCACGGCAACTCCGCCGACCGCATCGTTGATGACCGGCGTTCTGGCAAAGGCGTCAAGCGGCCAGGCCTTGGCCGCGCCGAACTGCTGCAGGCCGAAGACAAAATCCTTCTGGCGCAGTCGGCCGTCCGACAGCGCCGGGAACATCAACTCGGACGAGGCAAAATACTCGCTGTAAACCACGCCGGACCCGTAGTCGCGGCGGTGGCCGGTATCGAGCGACAGGACCTGTGTGCCCGGATGCAGCCGCAGCCAGTCGTCCCAGCGTGCAATCACCACAGGCCGGCGCATGAGCTCGATCCCGCTGTCCGCGAGCGGACCCACCACGGGGCGTCCGGTGAACTGGTTCCACAGCGTGTGCGTCTGGCGGTCGAACATCAGCTTGTTGGACCGGTAGAGAAAGCCCGACGAGCCGAAGACAAACCGCTGCCGCCCCGGCACATCGGTCTCGAAGAGGATGCCCGCGCCGCACAAAGTGCAGTAGGCCAGCGCCACCGGGACGCCGCCAATCACCTCGTTGAACATCTCATGCCAGCCCATGATCCGCAGCGGATAGGCGCGCACGTCACCGTTGATCGCCACACCGAAGACGAGGTCGTCGGCGCGCAGGTAGTCCGCCTCGGCGGCAGGGATCAGTGCAGGGTCGTCGAGCGAGGGGATGCCGTCCTTGACCACACCGCCCCAGGCAATCTCCTCGATGCGGATCTTCGCCCGGTCGCGGGCGAGGAACCTCGGCTTCAGGAAGTCAGTGAACGCCGGGTCGATGTCCAGGTGAACCTCGCGCAGGAAGCGGGCGTAGTCGGGGTGCGGCACCACCTCCGGATGCGCCTCCTGCCAGAGCATCCAGCCGAACCAGTCGCCGCCCTCGGCGCCGGTCAGCGCCCGCAGGGCGGCGTCGATGGCCGCCGCGCGCTCGGGCCGGAAGCGCAGCGCCAGGATCAGCCCGGCCGCGAGGTCGAGGCGCCGGTCCTCGCCGATGGCGGTCAGCGCCGCCTCCGCCTCACGCCCCGATCCGGCCAACACGTCCCACATCAGGCTGTAGGCCTCGCCACCCTCGGCGCGCAGCGGTCCTGCGGCCAGAAGGGTGGCAGCCAGGCCGCCGAGGCCGCGGCGTGTCAGGTTCAGCGGCATGGCGTTTGCTCCGGTGTCACACCGGACCCTTCGCCGGCACGGCCACAGGCGTTTCAGCCTGCGCGTAAACGTGATCGCTGCCGCGCCCGGCCCGTTGACAGCGCCCGCGGCCCGCATTAATCCCCCTCGCGTTGCCCAGATGGCGGAATGGTAGACGCGCTGGTTTCAGGTACCAGTGCCGCAAGGCGTGGAGGTTCGAGTCCTCTTCTGGGCACCATAGCTACCAGAAAAACCCCGCAATCTTAAATGGTTGCGGGGTTTTCTCTTTTTCAATCCCGCTTTCCGTCCCGCTTTTGCGCTGCGTTGGCAGGGCTTCCGGTGTTGTCAGAAGACCTTGGCTTGAGCCGACCTGGGTGCCCTGCAAGCCTGCCGGGATGACCAGACGCTCCTTTTTTCCGCTACTTCAAGACCGCCCGCGCAGCCGCACTTGGCCCGAGTGGCGCGGCCTCTGTGCCGAGCAGGGAACCGTCGTGTAGCGGCAACCGAGACGAGTTCGCATTTGTCTGGCAGCACCCTTCGATGTCGCCTCTGGCAATCTCGGCCTGCCCGGCGCCATCAACTGATTGGGCCGCGTCGCTGCGGCGCGGCCCATCCACTCATGGAGACCGACATGGCCGATGCCTGGCTGCCAACCCCGCTCACGGACAGGCCGCAAATGGGTTATGACCTCGCGGTCAAACTGGCGCGCGTCGCCGTCAAGATGACGCAAGCGGATTCCGCCGTTGGCAAGGATCTGCGGACCGTCTACGAAAAGGACGCCGATGCGCTGATTGCGGTCTCCGCGGTCGTCGCGACTCATTTCCGTTCGTCACGGCGGCCAACAACGACCGGAGGGACTGATGCCGAATTCCCAGCACCCGTTGCCCGATTGGTCTGTGGACCAATGGTTCAACACGCCCAAGCCCGTCTCCTTGCCCGACCTGCGCGGCAAGGTCGTCGTGATCGAGGCCTTCCAGATGCTGTGCCCTGGCTGCGTCGCGTACGGACTGCCGCTCGCGCAACAGGTGCACGATCTTTTCCCCCGCGACGACGTGGCCGTGATCGGGTTGCACACCGTGTTCGAACACCATTCCGCGATGATGCCGGTCTCACTGAAAGCCTTCCTGCACGAGTATCGCATCACGTTCCCGGTCGGGGTCGATATGCCGGGCACTTCAACCCTGCCCGTCACCATGGAAAGATACGACCTGCGCGGGACGCCCTCCATGCTGCTTTTGGATCGGACCGGGGGGCTGGTGGTGCACCACTTCGGACAGATCAGCCCGCTCAAACTCGGCGCAGAGATCGCTTCTCTGGTTGCCAAGGGCGTGACTCAAACCGGTTCGTCCGTCAGTGGTCGTTCAGCGACGTGCGATGATGAAGGTTGTGTGGTTTGACGCATGCGGTAGACCCCTCCCGGATCCGGGAGGGGCAGGGGGGCGCTGGCAAGCGCACGGGCCGGATCGGCCGCCGCGCAGGCCCGCGCGAAGAGGTCCTTCGCCCTCTCGCGCAGGGGGACTACCCGGTCAGGACTCGGCGATCTGCTTGGCCTTCTCGACCAGCACTTCCGCCTGGCGGATCGACGCGTAGTCGATCAGGCGGCCATCGAGCGACACCGCGCCCTTGCCTTCCTTCGCTGCGACTTCCATCGCTTCAAGGATACGCTTGGCGCGGGTCACTTCCTTTTCCGAAGGGGTCATCACCTCGTTGGCGAGCGCGATCTGGCTCGGGTGGATCGCCCATTTGCCCTCGCAGCCCAGAACCGCGGCACGCTTGGCGGCGGCACGATAGCCGTCGGGATCGGAGAAGTCGCCGAACGGGCCGTCGAGCGGGCGAAGACCGTTGGCGCGGGCAGCGACGATCATCCGCGCCAGCGCATAGTGCCACATGTCGCCCCAGTGCACGGCGCGGCTGCCGTCCTCAAGCACGTCGGTCAGGACCGAGTAATCGGGATTCACGCCGCCGATGATCGTAGTCCGCGCGCGGGTCGAGGCGGCGTAGTCGGCGACGCCGAAATGCAGACTCTCGTTCCGCTTCGACGCCCCGGCGATCTCGGCCACGTTCTGCATGCCGAGCGCGGTCTCGATGATGTGCTCGAAACCGATCCGCTTCTTGTAGCCCTTCGCGTCCTCGATCTGGGTGACCATCATGTCGACCGCATAGACGTCCGCCGCGGTCCCGACCTTCGGGACCATGATCAGGTCGAGCCGCTCACCCGCCTGCTCCACCACGTCGACGACGTCGCGATACATGTAGTGCGTGTCGAGCCCGTTGATTCGCACCGACATGGTCTTCTTGCCCCAGTCGATCTCGTTCAGGGCCTTGATGATGTTCTTGCGGGCCTGCGCCTTGTCATCGGGCGCCACCGCGTCCTCGAGGTCCAGGAAGACCACGTCCGCGTCGGATTGTGCTGCCTTTTCAAACATTTGTGGGGCGCTTCCGGGAACCGCCAGCTCGCTGCGATTGAGCCGGGCGGGGGCCTGCTGGATGACGTGGAAAGACATCTGAACGCTCCTTGCGCTTGGGGGATCGGGATTGGCCGCTAGGCATCAGCCAAAGATGGCTTTCCCGTCAAGAATAAAATTTTCACGACATTCCGGTCTCCCGGCCGTCAGAAATCCCCTCTCGAGGCCCGGTTGGCATAGTAGAAGGCGATGGCCTGTGTCCGGTTCTTTACCGACAGTTTTTCGAACAGGTTCGACAGATGGAATTTGACCGTGTTCGTGCTGATGTCAAATTCCTTGGCGAGTTCGCGGTTGGTCAACCCCTTTGAGAGCGCCTCCAGCAACGCTCGTTCCCGTTTGGATAACTGTTCGATCGGGTCCTGCCGAAGCTTGCGCACGTCGAGGAAGGGAAACACCATCTGCCCCTTGGCGGCGGAAAGGCAGGTTTCGAGAAGCTGCTCGACCGACCCGGATCGCGCGGCGAAGCCTGCCGCCCCCGACGACATCGCCTTGCGCGGCGTGTCGGAGCTTTCGTCGCCATAGACCACAAGTCGCGGCGGGTTCGGTTGTTCGCGCAAGACGTCTATCAGCTTGGCGCCACCGAGGGCCGGCAGGTTCCAGTCGATCACACCGACCTGCACCGGCATCCGCATCACCGTGCCGAGAAAGCCCTCGGCGGTCGCAGAGGTGGCGACGAGAGAGAATCGGGGATCCCGCTCGAAAATTTCGGACATGGCAGTCAGGACCAGCGGATTGCCGTCCGCCAACATGATCGTAACCGGCATTTCCTTGGCGTTTTTCGTCCAGGGTGTCACGAATTTCTCCAATCCTACCCATAATGGTAGGCCAAACTATCGTATACGATCGTATATCTACACCTATGGGTAGGTATTTCACTATCCTAATAGATGCCCGAAAGCAGGATATAGGAATATTGCGGGATTTGTCGATGAGGGCTTTCATCTGCATCAGGAAAGTTGATCGCAGGGGAACGTGAGGGCGATCGGACTTGCTTCAGATGACGTGCTGCCCGGCTTCCCTGCGACCTGGCTTCCTCCTTCAGGACAACCGTCGGCCCGCATCGGCAGGCCGGTCGGCCTGTTCCGGGGGCCAGGTGGTTTCTTAAGCGAGGCAGGGCTGACAGATGACCGATATCCGAATTTTTCCCCGGCTTGAGATCCCGGAAACGCTGGCTGCCGGGCCAGGGCCGGGCAATACGGATGCGCGCGTGCTCGCCAGCTTCGCCAATGCCGGTCTCGCCGACCACATGCAGGCCGACGTCCTGCGCGGCATGGTCGAATGCAAGGAGATGCTTCGCACGGTCTGGGGCACTCGGAACACCTACACGTTCGGTGTGGGCGGAACCGGGTTCAGCGGGCTCGACTGCCTTTTCAGCGCGATCCTGCCGGGCGACGAGGTGGTCGCCTTCACCAATGGCACGTTCAGCGGGCTGGACGGCCTGACCATCCGCATGAAGGCATCCAGCCGCGAGGATCTGCGCGCCAATCCGTTTGACCCGAGGCCGGCGAATGTCACGATGGTCGTAGTGCCGCACGCAAAATCCGTAACCGCCGATGTGATCGACCCTGTCCTGGCGGAAAAGAAGTCGAAATGGGCCTTCATGGCGCATTGGGAAACCGGATCGGGCCGGACCAACGACATCCGCGCCTTTTCAGACGCCTGCCTGCGTCACGGGGTGCTGGGGCTGGTCGATGCGGTCTCGTCCCTCGGGATCGCGGATTTCGACATAGATGACTATCCGGGCGTCGTTGGTTGGGCTTCCTGCCCGCAGAAGGGCGTTCTCTGCCTGCCCCTGACCTATGCCCCGGTCAGCTTTTCGGATCGTTTTATCGACGAGGTCAAGGCGAGCGGCTGTTACAGCTATGTCCACCATCCGCTGCTGGAGGCCCGGCACTGGGGCATCGTTGACGGCAAGGATGTGGCCGCAGGCAGCTACCACCGCACCCATTCGGGCTATGCGGTGGCCGCGTTCCACGAGGCGCTCCGCATCAATCTCCAGCATGGCAAGTCGCAGAAGGCCGGCGACTATGCGCATCACGAACGGGCGCTGCGGGGCGCCGTTGCCGCAATGGGCTGCGAGGTCACGTCGAACATGACGAGCCTTGTCGTGCTGAACCTGCCGCCCGCGCTCGCGGGGCGCGAGAAGGAACTGGTGCAGGGCTGCCGCGCCCGGGGCTTCGGCATCTGGCCGACGCTGTCCGAGCCAGTGCAGGTGCGGATCGGCATCCTCAACCAGCTTTCCGAGGCGGCGATCACCGAGATCGCGACCCGCTTCGCCACCGCGATGAACGAGATGGAGGCCGAGGTCGATATCGCCGCCGTGACCGAAGGGCTCCGCGGGTACTACACGAAACTCATGGCCGCCGAATAACCGCGAACAGAGGAAGCGACGATGGACATTCACGAATACCAGGCCAAGGAAATCCTCGCGAAGTTCGGCGTGGCCGTGCCGCAGGGCGGCCTCGCCTACAGCCCCGAACAGGCGGCCTACCGCGCCCGCGAGCTCGGCGGCAACCGCTGGATCGTCAAGGCGCAGGTCCATGCCGGAGGCAGGGGCAAGGCCGGCGGCGTGAAGCTCTGCAATTCCGAGCACGAGATTCAGGATGCGACCAATGACATGTTCGGCCAAAAGCTGGTGACGCATCAGACCGGCCCCGAAGGCAAGGGCATCTACCGCGTCTATGTCGAAGCCGCGGTGGAGTTCAACCGCGAGATCTACCTCGGCTTCGTGCTGGACCGCAGCTCTCAGCGCATCATGATCGTGGCTTCGTCCGAAGGCGGAATGGAGATCGAAGAGATCTCGGCCAACCGGCCGAACTCGATCGTCCGCTCGACCGTCGAGCCGGCCGTTGGCTTGCAGGATTTTCAGTCGCGCGAGATTGCCTATGCCTTGGGCATCCCGCCGGAACTGACCCAGCAGATGGTCCGCACCCTGCAAGGCTGCTACCGCGCCTTCCGCGACCTTGACGCGACGATGGTCGAGATCAACCCGCTGGTGATCACCGCCGACAAGCGCATTCTGGCGCTCGACGCCAAGATGACCTTCGACACCAATGCGCTGTTCCGCCACCCGCATGTGGCCGAACTGCGCGACAAGAGCCAGGAAGACCCGCGCGAAAGCCGCGCCGCTGACCGCGGTCTCGCCTATATCGGGCTGACCGGGAATATCGGCTGCATCGTCAACGGCGCCGGCCTTGCGATGGCGACGATGGACACAATCAAGCTCGCCGGCGGCGAGCCTGCGAACTTCCTCGACATCGGCGGCGGCGCCACGCCCGAACGGGTGGCGAAGGCGTTCCGGCTGGTGATGTCGGACGAAAGCGTCGAGGCGATCCTCGTCAACATCTTCGCCGGCATCAACCGCTGCGACTGGGTGGCCGAGGGCGTCGTCCAGGCGCTGACCGCGCACCCCGTCGACGTCCCGGTCATCGTCCGGCTCGCCGGAACCAATGTCGAGGAAGGGCAGAAGATCCTCGCGGCCTCTGGCCTGCCGATCATCCGCGCCGGCTCGCTCATGGAAGCGGCAGAGCGGGCGGTGACAGCCTGGAAGAACGACCGCAAGCAGAACACCAAGATGAGGGCGAACTGATGAGCATCTTTCTCGACCGCGACAGCCGCGTCGTCGTGCAGGGCATCACCGGCCGCATGGCGCAGTTCCACACCAAGGAAATGCTGGACTACGGCACCAACGTCGTCGCCGGCGTGGTGCCCGGCAAGGGCGGCGAGACCGTCTTCGGCGTGCCGGTCTTCGATACCGTCAAACAGGCGGTCGAGGCCACCGGCGCGGATGCGAGCCTTGTCTTCGTCCCGCCGCCCTTCGCCGCAGACAGCATCATGGAAGCGGCCGATGGCGGCATCCGCTACTGCGTCTGCATCACCGACGGCATCCCGGCGCAGGACATGATCCGCGTCAAGCGCTACATGATGCGCTATCCGCGCGAACGGCGCATGGTGCTGACCGGCCCGAATTGCGCCGGCACGATCAGCCCGGGCAAGGCGCTGCTGGGCATCATGCCGGGCCACATCTACTTGCCCGGCCCCGTCGGCATCGTCGGCCGCTCTGGCACGCTTGGCTACGAGGCGGCGCAACAGCTCAAGGATCGCGACATCGGCGTGTCGACGAGCGTGGGGATCGGCGGCGATCCGATCAACGGATCGAGCTTCCGCGACATCCTCGAACGGTTCGAGGCCGATCCAGACACCCATGTCGTCTGCATGATCGGCGAGATCGGCGGGCCGCAGGAAGCCGAGGCGGCCGTCTATATCCAGGAGCACATGACCAAGCCGGTCATCGCCTATATCGCCGGCCTGACCGCGCCAAAGGGCCGCACCATGGGCCATGCGGGCGCCATCATCTCGGCCTTCGGCGAAAGCGCCTCGGAGAAGGTGGAGATCCTGACCGCCGCCGGTGTTACCGTGGCCGAAAACCCCTCGGTCATCGGCGAAACCGTGGCCCGGGTCATGGGCAAGCAAGCCGCCTGAGCGGGAGGAGGCGATGACGATACCCAGAATCCTCGTGACGCGGCGGTGGCCGCATCTCGGCTCTGCCACCCGCGAAACCCGCGAGGCTATGGGCTTCCGTGTGCTCGACAACCTGATGGATTTCTTCGGCGGAAAGACCCCGCGCGACCGGGTCGCCTGAGCCATGTCGGACGCCGCGAAATCGAGGGCGCCCGACGGCGCCGACCCGGCCGACTACGCGGCGCGGCTTCGGACCGATCTGCACCGGCTCTGGCGCAATGTCATCGTCCGCCGGGCGCCGCATGTGGCGGAGCTGATCGAGGGGACCGGCTCCGACCTGCCGCCTGGCGACGCCGCGATCCCCTGCCTGCAGGCGATCACCATCTGGTTCCAGCTGTCCCGGATCATCGACGAGAACACCGCCATGCGCGACCGGCGGCACGCCGAGGCGCAGCACGGCACGGCCGCCGTCGAGGGGAGCTTCGCCAAGGTCCTGGCCGAGCTTGACCCCGCGATGACCCTGTCCGAGTTCGCCGAGATCGCCAGCCAGCTTTCGGTCGGGCCGACCCTGACGGCCCATCCAACCGAGGCCAAGCGCGTGACGGTGCTGGAGATTCACCGCCGCATCTACCGCCACCTGGTCGCGCTCGAAACCCAGCGGTGGACTCCGCGCGAACGCGAGGAGATCCTGCTCGACATCGAGAGCGAGATCGATCTTCTGTGGATGACCGGCGAATTGCGGCTGGAACGTCCGAGCCTCAAGGACGAGATCGAGTGGGGCCTGCAATTCTTCCGCGACAGCATCTACGATGCCGTCCCGCAGGTGGTCGAGCGGTTCGTCTCGGCCACCGGCAGCCGGTTCGGTGCGGTGCCAGAGATCACCCCCTGCATCAAGTTCCACTCCTGGATCGGCGGGGATCGCGACGGCAATCCCAACGTCACCGCCCAGGCGACGGCGGAAGCGGTCCAGCGGTCGCGGCAGGCGGTGCTGGAGAAATACCTGACCGGCATCCGCGCCGCCGCCGCCCGCATCAGCATCACGTCGCGGATCGTGAAGATCCCGGTGGCGGAGGAAGCGCGCCTGCGCGCCGTCATCGGCCAGACCGGACAGCCGGCGCTGCATGAGGGCCGCAATCCGGGCGAGCTTTTCCGCCAGGCGCTGACCGTCATGGCCGAGCGGCTGGAAGCGACAATGAAGGGCGGGCCGGACGCCTATGCGACCGTGGGGCAGTTCGTGGCCGACCTGCGGGTCCTCGACGCGACCCTCCTCGCAATCGGCGCCGACCGAATCGCCGAGCGCCACCTGCGGCCGATCCGCTGGCAGGCGGAAGCTTTCGGCTTTCGCACCGCGACGCTTGACGTGCGGCAGAACTCGACCGCCACCACGGCGGTCCTCGCCGAGATCTGGGCGCTTGACGGAAACGCCCCGGCCTACGGCACGACGGCCTGGTCAGAGCGTCTGCGGCGTGAGATCGGCAGGCTCGACCTCGTCGTCACCGACCGGGCGAAGCTCGGCCCCGAGGCGCGCGAACTTCTCGACCTTCTGGCACTGATGCGCGACGCGCGCCTGTCCTGCGACCCCGAGGCCATCGGCCCGTTCATCCTGTCGATGACCCGGTCGAGCGACGACATCCTCGGCATCTACCTGCTCGCGCGCCATGCCGGGTTCGGGGCGGAGAAGCTCGACCTGCGGGTCGTGCCGCTCTTCGAGACGATCGACGATCTGCGCCAAGCGCCTGCGGTCTTCGACGATCTTCTCAAGGTGCCGCTTGCCCATGGCAGCATCAAGTCGCGCAGCGGCACGATTGAGGTGATGCTCGGCTATTCCGACAGCAACAAGGATGGCGGTTTCGTCTGCTCGATCTGGGAGCTCGACAAGGCGCAGCGCCGGATCACGCAGACCCTCGCCCGCCACGACATCCGCCCGGTCTTCTTTCACGGCCGGGGCGGGTCGGTCAGCCGCGGCGGCGCGCCGACTGAGCGGGCGATAGCGGCGCAGCCGGTCGGCACCATCCACGGCCACCTGCGGATCACCGAACAGGGCGAGGTGGTGTCCTCGAAATACGCCAATCGCGGCACCGCGCTGAACCAGCTCGAGCTTCTCGCCTCCTCTGTCCTTGCGCACATGCAGACCCGGGTGCAGCCCGCCGCCAACCCCGAACATGTCGATGCGCTCGAAGCGCTCTCTGGCATGTCGCAGACGGCCTATTCCAACCTTCTCGGCCTTCCCGGCTTCATCGACTATTTCCAGCAGGCGAGCCCGGTCGAGGAGCTTGCCATGCTGAAGATCGGCTCGCGCCCGGCGCGACGGTTCGGCGCGAAGAGCCTCGCCGACCTCAGGGCGATCCCCTGGGTCTTTGCCTGGTCGCAGAACCGCCACCTCCTGACCGGCTGGTACGGCTTTGGAGCCGCCGTCGCGTCGTTCCGGCAGGTGCGAGGGCCCGAGGGCGACCGGCTTCTGGCCGAGATGTTCGCCCATCACCGCCTGTTCCGGCTGATGGTGGACGAGGTCGAGAAATCGCTGCTGCTGTCCGACATGGGAATCGCCTTATCCTATGCCGGACTGGTCGAGGATCCGGCCACCCGCGACCGTGTCTTCGCGAAGGTCCGCGAGGAACATGCCCGCACCATTGCGGCCATTCGCGACCTGACCGGCAGCGCCGCCATCGGCGCCCGCTTTCCGATCATGCGCGACAGGTTCGCCCGGCTCCGACCGCAGCTCGACCGGATCAACCGCCTGCAGGTGGAGCTGTTGCGCGACGCCCGCACCCGGCCGTCGGCCCGCGCGGCGGTGCCGCTGATCCAGTCCATGAACAGCGTCGCCGCCGGCCTCGGCTGGACCGGCTAACCAAGGAGCCCCCCATGACCGCCTCCCACCGCGACGCCGGTTTCTTCACCGACAGCCTCGCGACCCGCGACCCCGCCATCGCCGCCGCGGTGGGCCAGGAGCTTGGCCGTCAGCGCGACGAGATCGAACTGATCGCCTCGGAAAACATCGTCTCCCGCGCCGTG
>JANOGU010000129.1:0-16277 GCA_031406135.1 Rhodobacterales bacterium | reverse complement strand
TCCTCGATGTGGTGCCACGAGCCGCGCTGGGTGAAGTTGTTGAACCCGTCGGTGCCGCCGCCGATCACCATCTCGCCCTTGTCGGACTGGCTCATGTAGCCGTGCACGGTGTTGGCCATCACGACCACGTCCATGCAGGGCTTGATCGGTTCGCTGACCAGAGCCTGCAGTGCCACCGCCTCGATCGGAAGCCGGAAGCCGGCCATCTGCGCCAGTTGGCCGGAATGGCCGGCGACGACGAGGCCGAGCTTCTTCGTGGCGATCGACCCCTTCGTGGTCTCGATCCCGGTGACCTGCCCGGCCTCGGAGCGCACGCCGGTGACCTCGCAGTTCTGCAGGATGTCCATGCCCATGGCGCTGCACGCCCGGGCATAGCCCCAGGCCACCGCGTCGTGCCGCGCGGTGCCGCCGCGGGCCTGCCAGAGCGCGCCGAGCACCGGGTAGCGCGGCCCGTCGAGGCAGATGATCGGGCAGAGCTCCTTGACCCTTTGCGGGGAGATGAACTCGGTCGTCACGCCCTGCAGCGCATTGGCATGCGCGGTGCGCTGGTAGCCGCGGACCTCGTGGTGGGTCTGCGCCAGCATCATCACGCCGCGGGGCGAGAACATGACGTTGTAGTTCAGGTCCTGGCTCAGCGTCTCGTAGAGCGAGCGCGCCTTCTCGTAGATCGCGGCGGAGGGGTCCTGCAGGTAGTTCGAGCGGATGATCGTGGTGTTGCGCCCGGTGTTGCCGCCGCCGAGCCAGCCCTTTTCCACCACGGCCAGGTTGGTGAGGCCGAAATTCTTGCCGAGGTAGTAGGCGGTGGCCAGCCCATGGCCGCCGGCGCCCACGATCACCGCGTCGTAGGCCGCCTTGGGCGTGGCCTTGGCCCAGGCGCGGTCCCAGCCGCGGTGGCCGCGGAAGGCCTCGCGGGCGATGGCGAAGACGGAATAGCGCTGCATGGCGGCTCCCCGGCGTGGTGGCCCCTTCTGGAACGGGGCGGTTATGCATCCGCGCCGCCATGCGGCGCAATGGGGCGAAAAGCGACATGCGGCCAGGTGACGGGGGCGGCGGGGTTTTCCAGGGCCGGCGGACCGACTATGTGGGGCGGATGATCTGGGTGGTGGCGACGGCGATGGCGGTGATGGCGGCGGCGCTGCTGGCGCGAGCCGCGCAGAGCGCCGTGCCGGAGGCGGAGGCCGCGCCCAACGCCCGCGTCTACCGCGACCAGCTGAAGGAGATCGCGCGGGACGCCGCTCGCGGCGTGATCCCGGCGGAGGAGGCGGCGCGGCTCCGTGCGGAGGTGGCGCGGCGGCTTCTGGCGGCCGACCGGCCGGCGGCGCCGGCCGCGACGGTCGGGCCGCGCGGCCCGGTCCTCGCGCTGTCGGTCGCCGTCCCGGTATTCACGCTGTTGACCTACGTGGGTACGGCACCGCTCTTGAAATACGCGGGTCTTGGCGAGCAGCGGATCGAGGCGCTTTCCGACGAGCTCGCGATTACGGTCCGTATTGGTGGGTACTCTGTGCATCTGACGCCAATTTTCGTTGGCCTGGGCGCGCCGGGCTATCCCGACCTGCCGATGCGGGCGCGGCTGGCCGCGGCGGCCGAGCTCGCCGCCGCGCGGCCGTCGCAGGTCGCGGCCGAGGCTGCGGCGCCGGCGCTGCCGCCGGTCGCCGTGGATGCAGCACTGGTGGCGCAGGTAGAGGACCGGCGGGCACGGGTTGCAGCACAGCCGGACGATCTTGAAAGCCTGCGGTTCCTCGCGGTGAACGAGGCGGGGCTGGGCAATTTGTCCGCCGCGCGGGAGGCTCAGGCGCAGGCGGTGGCGGTTCTCGGCGACGCCGCGACGCCGTCTGACCGGGCCATGCTCGCCTGGCTGATGGTCGCCGCCGCCGGCGGCACGGTCACGGCCGAGGCCGATGCGGTTCTGGCGCAGGTGCTTTCCGCCGACGACGCTCAGGACGTCGCGCTCTACCTGGCCGGGATCGGCCAGATGCAAGTCGGCCGGCCGGACCTCGCCTTCCGGCTCTGGCGCCGCTACCTTGAGGTTGCGCCGCAAGGCAGCCCCTGGCGGGCGGACGTCGCGGCCCGGATGCAGCCCCTCGCCGCCGCCGCCGGGGTGGACTGGGTGCCGCTCGCGGCAGCCGCTGGCCCGACGGCGGCGGACCTCGCGGCGGCGGCGGAAATGTCGGAGGAGGAACGGCAGGCCATGGCCGCGGGCATGGTGGCGCGGCTGGAAGGGCGGCTTGCGGCCGAGGGCGGCAGCGCTGCCGACTGGGCGCGGCTGATCGCGGCGCTGGGGGTGCTGGGCGAGCGGGCGCGGGCGAAGGCGGTCTACGCCGAGGCGGCCACCACCTTCGCCGGCCGCGACGCCGACCTCGCGGTCATTCTCGCCGCGGCGCGCCAGGCCGGGGTGGCGGAGTGACGCCCGAACAGTTCGCCGCCGCCCTGCCCCGCAGTGGCGCGCTGGTCGGCCTCGACCTCGGCACCAAGACGATCGGGGTCGCGGTGTCGGACCTGCGGCGGCAGGTGGCCAGCGCGCTGACGGTGATCCGGCGGGAGAAGTTCACCGCCGATGCCGGAGCGCTGCTGCGGCTTGCCGGCGCGCGCGCGGCCGTGGGCCTGGTGCTCGGCCTGCCCCTGAACATGGACGGCAGCGAGGGCCCGCGCGCCCAGTCGACCCGCGCCTTCGCCCGCAACCTCTCGGCCCTGAGCCCGCTGCCGGTGCTGTTCTGGGACGAGCGGCTGTCGACGGTTGCGGCAGAAAGGGCACTCTTGCTGGCGGATACGTCCCGAAAACGTCGCGCCGAGGTCATCGATGCGGTGGCGGCGTCGTATATCCTGCAAGGCGCGCTGGACCGGCTGGCGCGGATCGACAGCGAAGGACGGACGCCGCCGTGACCGACATGCGCAAGGTTGAGTTCGCGGACGGCGATGCCATCTGGCGGAGGGACGAGGTGGACAGCCCCTGCGTGAAGGTCTGCGTGATCCATCCCGAGGAACGGCTCTGCATCGGCTGCCTGCGCACCATCGAGGAAATCGCGACCTGGTCGCGGCTGACCCCGGCGGATCGCCGCGAGGTATTGGACGACCTGCCCGCCCGCGCCCCCCGCCTCGCCCGCCGCCGCGGCGGCCGGATGGGCCGGCTCGACGTCTGACCGGAGGCGCCCGCGTCGCGCCTCAGCCGGGAGGATCGGTACCGGCGGCGTCCCCCGGGGGTTTCACACCCCCGGACCCCCGTGGGGTATTGGCGCAAGAATGATGCCGAAAGACACTTTGCGCCTCCCCCCCTGTCCCATCATCTCTTGCCAAATATCCCGGGGGCAGCGCAGCGGGGGGCAGCGCCCCCCTCCGCAGTCAGAGTAAGCGCGGCCGGCAAGCCCGCCTCGCCCCAGGTCCGTGGACGCTTTCCAACGGCCCCGGCCTCGCCTATGGAGCGCCGCAGAGGTGCCCCATGTCCGACCGGTCCTTCCGTTTCACCCGCGCCATCTGCCGCCGCCCGGCCGCGTCCATCGCCGCGGGCCTGCGCGCGGTGGATACCGGCGCGCCCGACCTCGTCCGGTTGCAGGCGCATCACACCGACTACGTTACGGCGCTGCGCTCCACCGGCGCCGAGGTCACCGTGCTCGATCCGCTGGAGGCCTATCCCGACAGCCTTTTCGTCGAGGACACCGCGCTCTGCCTGCCCGAGGGCGCGGTGGTCATGCGCCCCGGCGCGCCCTCGCGGCTGGGCGAGGCGGCGGAGATGGCGCCGGTTCTGGCGCGGTTCTGGCCCGGCATCCGCCGGATCGAGGGGGCGGAAAGCTTCATCGAGGGCGGCGACATCCTGACCACCGAGACCGAGATTCTGGTCGGCCGCTCGGCCCGGACCAATGCGGCCGGGATCGCCGAACTGGCCAGGATCGTCGCCGGCTGGGGGTACCGGCTGCGCGAGGTGGCCACACCGCCAGGCGTCCTGCACTTCAAGACCGACTGCGCGCTGCTCGACGCGGAAACCATTCTCGCCACCCCGCGGCTGGCCGCCTCCGGCTGCTTTGCCGGCTACCGGGTAATCCATACCGGCCTGGGCGAGGAGGCGGCGGCCAACGCGATCCGGTTCAACGACCTGGTACTGATGGCCGAGGGCTTCCCCGCCACCCGCGACCGGCTGGACGCCGCGGGCTACGCGCTGCGCGAGATCGGCAATTCGGAATGCGCCAGGCTCGATGGCGGCATGTCCTGCCTGTCGCTGCGCTTCGCGCCTCAGGGCATCAGCACCGCCGCCCGCCCATAACCGCCCGACAGGACGGACCCGTCGTCGAGCGTCATCACCACCGCGATGGTTTGCGCGGCACCGAGGGGCAGTTCGACGTAAGGCAGGTACTCCTCCGCCTTGATCGCGTTCGGCTGCGCGGTGCCCTCGTAGCAGGGCTCCAGCGGCCAGACGTAGATCTGGCTGGCGTCGTTGATGGTGAACTTCACTTCGGTCAGACCGCAGCGCCAGGCGATGAGATGGGTGAAATAGACCAGGTCGCGGCCATCGTATTCGCGCACCGCCACCCAGTTCGCCCGCGTCGCCTCGAGGATCGGACGTATTTCGGCGGCGGTGGTGAAGTTCTGCGCGCTGGCCGGTGCCGCCAGCCCGGCGACCAGCGCCGCGGCCATTCCGATCCTGACCATGCCCGTCCCCCCTTTGAGCCGATCGCCGCGCGTGCCACAACCGCCGCGGGCACGCGGGGACAGCATGGCCGCCGGGGCAGGACAGACGCAAGCCTTCACCATCGCCGCTGTCGTGCAGGGCGGGCGGCTGGCCTACGAGGCGCTGCTGCTGGCGGCCTCGCTGCGGGCCATGGACCCTGACTTCCGGGGCCGCCTGATCCTGATCGAGCCGCAGCCCGGGCCGCGCTGGCGCGAGGACCCGCGGCTGCGCGATCCGGCCCTGCGGGCGGCGCTGGAGGAACTGGGAGCGGAGATCGTGCCCTTCGCCAGCGGCGTGTTCGGCAGCAGCTACCCGCCGGGCAACAAGATCGAGGGATTGGCGGCACTGCCGCCGGGGCCGTTCCTGTTTCTCGACACCGACACGCTGGTGCTCGGGCCGCTATCACGGGTCGCCTTCGACTTCACCCGTCCCTCGGCCTCGATGCGGCGGGAGGGAACCTGGCCGAAGATCGAGCTCTATGGGCCGGGCCATGCCGCGATCTGGGAGGCGCTCTACGCGAAATTCGGGCTCGACATGGGGCCGACACTCGACCTCGGCCAGCCGGAAGAATACTGGCAGCGGCATCTCTACTTCAACGCGGGCTGGTTCTTTGGCGCCGATCCGCAGGCCTTCGGCACCCGCTTCACCGAGTTTGCGCAGGCGATCCGCGACGCGCCGCCAGCGGAGCTGGTGGGTCAGGAGATGGACCCCTGGCTCGACCAGATTGCCCTGCCGCTGGTCATCGCCAGCCTTGGCGGCGGGCGGCCGGGGCCGGAGTTGGCGGGGCTCGACGGCGATGTCACCTGCCACTGGCGCGCCCTGCCGCTGCTTTACGCGCGCGAATCCGACCGGGTTGTCGAGGTGCTGGAAGCGGTCGCGACGCCGAACCGGATCAAGAAGGTGCTGAAGGGCTACGAGCCCTTCAGGCAATTCATCTTTCAGGGCAAGGGCCACAAGGCGCGGGCCCTGTTCGACCGCGCCGACCTGCCGCGGCGCGAGCAGATGATCCGCAATGCGCTGAAGCGCGAGGGGCTGTGGATGCGCTGAGGCCGGAAACGGCAGCGGCGCCCGGGAGGTTCCCCTCATGGCGCCGCGGGACCGATTGGAGCGGGCGAAGGGATTCGAACCCTCGACCCTAACCTTGGCAAGGTTATGCTCTACCCCTGAGCTACACCCGCGTCCGTTTCGGTGGCGATCATCTATAAAGCCGGCGCCGGGGCTGCAAGGGGCAATTCGCCCGGCCGGACCGAAAACGCGGCGAGCCGCTCGGGGAAGTCCGCCCAGTCGGCAAAGGCGAAGGCGGGGCGCCGCGCCGCGCCCTGCCCTGCCAGCGTGACCAGGGCCTGCGCCGCGTCCGGAGAGACCGTGGTGACTGAAACCGCGCCCTCGTAGCCACCCATGAAGGCCGCCGCCATGCGCGCCTGCCGCGCCGGGTCCGGGGTGCCGAGATGCGCCAGCATCCGGCCGATCAGGTCGGGCACGCCGCGGCCGATGAAGCCCTTCACCGTCGCGAAATCGAGCCGCGGCAGGCTTTCTGCCGCCAGCACCTCCAGCGCCGCGGCGTGAATCTCGGGCGCCGAGTCGATCAGCGTGCCGTCGAGATCGAAGACGACCGCCCAGCCGGACAGGAGGTCACGCACCGGCCGCCTCGCGCAGCGCCCGGATGGCGCGGCCGTAGGGCGCCGGATCGGCGGGTGAGCCGTCCCTGAAAATCGCCGAGCCCGCGACCAGCACATCCGCCCCGGCCGCCCGCAGCATCGCGGCGTTGGCCGTGGTCACGCCGCCGTCGATCTCGATATGCACCGGCCGGTCGCCGACCATGGCGCGCAAAGACCGCACCTTGCCCTCCATCGCCGGGAGGAAGGCCTGGCCGCCGAAGCCCGGGTTCACCGTCATCACGCACAGCAGGTCGATCCCGTCCAGGAGATGCGCCACCGCCTCGACCGGGGTGCCAGGGTTCAGCGCCAGCCCGGCCCGGCAGCCGGCCGCCCGGATTGCCTGCAAGGTGCGGTGGACGTGCGGCCCGGCTTCCAGATGCGCGGTCAGGATGTCGGCACCCGCCGCGGCGAAGGCGGCGATGAACGGGTCCACCGGCGCGATCATCAGATGCACGTCGAGCGTGCCTTTCACGTGCCGGCGCAGCGCCTGCACCATCGGCGGGCCGAAGGTCAGGTTGGGCACGAAATGGCCGTCCATGACGTCCACATGCACCCAGTCCGCACCCTGCGCCTCGACCGCTTCGCACTCCGCCCCGAAGGCCGCGAAATCGCCGGCGAGGATCGAGGGTGCGATTTTCACTCGACGATCGAAATCCATGCCCTCGGTCTCCTGCATCATCCTTGCCAAAATACCCCGGGGTCCGGGGCAGAGCCCCGGGGGTCCGGCCCTGGAAAGACGGGAAGATGGTGGGCGATCCTGGAATCGAACCAGGCATGAGTCGCCTCGGCGGAGTTACAGTCCGCTGCCACACCTTGTAGCATATCGCCCACTGGGCGGGGGGATTAGCGAAGGCCCCCCGGGGCGTCAAGGTCGCGGCGTCAAGCTGCGGGCGTCGCTGCGGTCGTGCCCTTGCACGCGCGGGCCGCGCGGGGCATGGGGGCGCATGAGCAAGAAACCCGACTGGGTGATCGACAAGGAACGCGGCCGCGAGCGCGAGGCACGCGAGACCGTCTGGCTGTTCGGCATTCACGCCGTGCGCGACGCTTTGCTGAACCCGCGGCGCGAGAAGCTTCGGTTGGTGCTGACCAAGAACGCCGCCGACAAGCTGGCCGATGCGCTGGCGCAGGGGCCGGAGCCGGAGATTCACGACCCGCGCAAATTCGATGCGCCGCTCGACGAGGGCTCGGTCCATCAGGGCGCGGCGCTGGAGGTGCGGCCGCTGAACTGGGGGCCGCTCGCCGACATCGCGATCTCCGGCCCGGGCCGGCCGCTGCTCGTCTTCCTTGACCGGGTGACCGACCCGCACAACGCCGGCGCCATCCTGCGCTCGGCCGAGGTGTTCGGCGCCCGTGCCGTGGTGGCGCCGCGGCACCATTCGGCGCCGGAGACCGGCGCGCTGGCCAAGGCGGCCTCGGGCGCGATGGAGCGCCAGCCCTATCTGCGGGTGACCAACCTGGCCGAGGCGATGCAGGACTGCCGCGATGCGGGCTACACGCTTCTGGGGCTGGACGGCGAAGCGCCGCTGACGCTGGACGAGGGGCTGGCGCCGGTTGGCGACCGTCCCCTCGGTCTGGTGCTTGGCGCCGAGGGCCCGGGGCTCCGGGACCGCACGCGCGACACCTGCCATGCCCTGGTGCGCATTCCCGCGGCCGGCCCGTTCGGGTCGCTCAACGTCTCCAACGCCGCGGCGGTGGCCTTGCATGCCGCTTCACGACTGCGTTAGCGGCCCTGCAAATCCCGCCCTGCCGACCCCATATCCGGATCATGGGGCGGGCCGGAACCCCGTCCTGGATCCACTGTCCCTCGTTCCGCACCTGGCGCCCCGGCCCCTGGCCCGGGCGCCTTTTTCTGGAACCTCCCGATGACCGACGCCGACATCGCCCGCATCCTTGCGGCGACCCGCGTGATTGCGCTGGTGGGCTTCTCGCAAAACCCCGACCGCCCCAGCCACGGCGTCGCCCGGTTCCTGCAGCGACAGGGCTACCGGGTGATCCCGGTCAACCCGGGTCTGGCGGGCCAGGTGCATCTGGGGGAGGTGGTCCGGGGGTCGCTCGCCGAGATCGCCGAGCCCATCGACATGGTGGACATTTTCCGTCGCGCCGAAGCTGTGCCGCCGGTCGTGGCGGATGCGCTGGCCGCTCACCCGGAGGCAAAGGTCGTCTGGATGCAGCTCGGCATCGTCAACGACGCCGCCGCCGGTGAGGCCCGCGCCGCGGGGATCGAGGTGGTGATGGATCGTTGCCCGGCGATCGAGATTCCGCGGCTCGGGATCGCGTCGGTCGCCTGACGCGGTCGGGTCACGCCTTCCAGAGCCGGACCGGCGGCTTCGCGCCGCGCCGGACCAGGCCGCGCGCCTCGAGGTCGAGCTGCACGCATTTGCCCCACCAGCCGGCCTTTTCGCCGCCGGGGAAAAGGTCCCGCGGCAGGTGTGCCTTCATGCCCGCGATGATCGTGTCGGGCGTGGCGCCGGGCGGTGCTTCGGGCAGGACGGCGAGGAAGGCCGCCTCGGCGGCCGCGTGTTTGGCGGCATCGACCCGGTAGGTCTTGCCCGGTTGCAGGACGTTTCTGACTTCGGTCTTCATTCCGGCCGCTCCATCTTCTCGTCCAACCCCGAGACGCCCTCCCGCCGCTCCAGTTCCGCCAGAACCTCGGCCAGCGTAACCTCCCGCGCCGTGAGCATGACCATCAGGTGGTAGAGCACATCCGCTGCCTCGGCGGTCAGCCGGGCGCGGTCGCCCTTCGTGGCCTCGATCACCGCCTCCACCGCCTCCTCGCCGAACTTCCTGGCGCAGTGCTCCGGCCCCTTCGCCAGCAGCGCCGCGGTCCAGGACGACCCCGGGTCCGCGCCTTTCCGCGCGGCGATCGTGGCGGCGAGGCGGGCGAGGGTGTGGGTCATGTCAGCCTCACTTGGATGCCGGCCGCGGCCATGTGAGCCTTGGCCTGACCGATGGTGAAGGTGCCGAAGTGGAAGATCGAGGCGGCGAGGACGGCGGAGGCATGACCTTCGGTGACGCCCTCGACCAGATGGTCGAGCGTGCCGACGCCGCCCGAGGCGATGACGGGGATGTCCACGGCATCGGCGACGGCGCGGGTCAGCGGCAGGTTGAACCCCGCCCTGGTGCCGTCGCGGTCCATCGAGGTGAGGAGGATTTCCCCGGCGCCCGTTTTCGCGACGGTCCGCGCGAAGGCCACCGCGTCGATCCCCGTGGGCCTGCGGCCGCCATGGGTGAAAACCTCCCAGCGTCCCGGCGCCACGGATCGCGCGTCGATGGCCACGACGATGGCCTGCGCGCCGAAGCGGTCGGCGGCCCGCGCGACCACGCCGGGGTCGGCGATCGCGGCGGAGTTGAAGCTGACCTTGTCGGCGCCGGCGAGCAGCAGCGCGCGCACATCTTCCACCGTGCGCACCCCGCCGCCCACCGTCAGCGGCATGAAACAGCGCTCGGCGGTGCGGGTGACGAGGTCGAACATGGTGCCGCGGTTTTCATGCGTGGCGTGGATGTCGAGGAAGCAGAGCTCGTCCGCCCCCGCCGCATCATAGGCCGCAGCCGCCTCCACCGGATCACCCGCATCCACGAGGTTGACGAAGTTCACGCCCTTGACCACGCGGCCATCGGCCACGTCGAGGCAGGGGATGATGCGGGTTTTGAGCATGGTGGCCTCGGCGCGGGCGGAGAGCCCCGGGGCGCTGCCCCGGACCCCGGGATATTTGTGAAGAGATGAAGCCGCGGGGGCAAGCCTCAACGCAGCGCCGTCAGCGCCGCGCGCAGGTCCAGCGCGCCCTCGTAGAGCGCCCGTCCCGAGATCGCCCCGGCGATCACGCCGGTGGCCTTCAGCGCGAGCAGGTCCGCCAACCGGCTGACGCCGCCGGAGGCGATGACGGGGATGCTGACGGCGCGGGCCAGCGCCTCGGTCGCGGCGATGTTGGGGCCGGCCATCGCCCCGTCGCGGTCGATGTCGGTGTAGATCAGCGCGGCGACGCCGGCGTCCTCGAAACGTCTCGCCAGATCAACCGCTTGCACCTCGGTCACCTCGGCCCAGCCGCGGGTGGCGACGCGGCCGCCCTTGGCGTCGATCCCCACGGCGACGCGGCCCGGGAACCGGCGGGCGGCTTCGGCCACCAGCGCAGGATTCTCCACCGCCGCGGTGCCGAGGATCACCCGGGCCACGCCGCGCGCGAGCCACATCTCCACCGTCGCGAGGTCGCGGAGGCCGCCGCCGAGCTGGCAGGGGATCGCCACGGCCTTCAGGATCGCCTCCACCGCCGCGCCGTTGACCGGAGCCCCGGCGAAGGCGCCGTTGAGGTCCACGAGGTGCAGCCATTCCGCCCCCGCCGCCGCGAAGGCTGCGGCCTGGGCGCCGGGGCCGGCGCCGAAGACGGTCGCCGTGCCCATGTCGCCACGCAGCAGACGGACGCAGGCGCCGTCCTTGAGGTCGATGGCGGGGTAGAGGATCATGGCCGTCGCTGTGCCATGGCCGGGGGCCGCGCTCAACCCCGCGACCCCACGTCAGGCTTGCGATTCGCGGTGATTCCGGCGTCGGATGGGGCGTCCTTGAGGGAGGAACCCCATGAAGAAGACTTTCGGCCTTGCCGCCGCCTTCGCGCTTCTGGCCAGTATCGCCGCCGCCGATCCGGTGGAGGGCATCTGGATGACTTCACCCGACGACAACGGCAACACCGGCCATATCCAGATCAAGCCCTGCGGTCCGGCCTTCTGCGGGACGCTGATCAAGTCGTTCGATTCGTCGGGCAAGGAGATGGACAGCCCCAACGTCGGCAAGCGCATCGTCTGGGACATGGTGGCCTATGACGACGGGCTCTACGACGTCGGCAAGGTCTGGACGCCGGACCGCGACAAGACTTACAACGCCGAGATGCAGCTCACCGGCGACGGGCTGACCGTGTCCGGCTGCGTCATCGGCATCTGCCGCGAAGGCGGGGCCTGGTCGAGGGTGAAGTGAGGGTGTTGCGCCGCGTTGCGGCGCAGCGGTTTCGCTGAATTCGCGCGATGGACCGCAAGCGCTGAAAACGCGGGAAGCTGGCGGCGGTTTTCCGTCCCGCGCGGGTCGGGCATGCGTCGGTTTTCCGTCCCGGCACGGCCTGCGCTGCGGCAGCGCTTCGCGCAGGTTCCGGGTCGCGGCGCAACGGCGGCCCGTGGCAGCCTCAGAACCATGAACAGCTCACCCGCGATGTCGTCGGCCGACTGGCTGCGCCTGCTGATCCTCTCCGTGCTCTGGGGCGGGTCGTTCTTCTTCGTGCAGGTCGCCGTGCCGCACCTGCCGGCGCTGACGCTGGTCTGGCTGCGGGTGGCGCTGGCGGCGGCGGTGCTGGGAGCGGTGCTGCCGCTGTTTGGCGTCCCGTTTCCCAAAGGTGCACGGGCGTGGCGGGCGCTTCTGGTGATGGGGTTCCTGAACAACCTCGTGCCGTTCACCTGTTTCGTCGTGGCCCAGAACGCGATCCCCTCGGGACTCGCCGCGATCCTGAACGCCACCACGCCGCTGTTCACGCTGCTGGTCGCGGCGGCGCTGACCGCGGACGAGCGGCTGAGCGGGGCGAAGCTGGCGGGGTTGGGCTTCGGGCTTGCCGGTGTCGCGGTGCTGACCGGCTGGGGAGGAGGCGGCGTGCTTTGGGCCGAGGCCTTGTGCCTGCTCGCCGCGCTGTCCTATGCCTTTTCCGCGGTCTGGGGGAAGCGGTTCCGGGAGATCGGGCTGGCGCCCTTGAGCACGGCCTTCGGGATGCTCCTGTCCTCGATGGCGATGCTGTTGCCGGTCATGCTGATCCTCGACCGGCCATGGACGCTGGACCTGCCGCCGGCATCCGCGCTGGCGGCGGTGGCGGGCCTCGCGGTCCTGTCCACGGCGCTGGCCTACATCCTGTTCTTCCGCATCCTGGCCGGGGCCGGGGCGGTGAACCTGTCGCTGGTCACCTTCCTGATCCCGGTCTCGGCGGTGCTGCTCGGCACGCTGGTGCTGGGCGAGCGGCTGGAGGGGCGGCACCTGGCGGGCATGGCGCTGATCGCGGCGGGGCTGTCGGTGATTGACGGCAGGCTCTGGCGGCGGCGGGCGACAGCGTAGCGGACGGAGCCGCCGTTCGTCGAATTTCTGGCAATGGCCGCTTATTGCCGAAATCGACATGGTATGCCTGTTTGCTGAATTGAGCCTACGACGCCTCGCGCAACCGCTCGGCCTCGAATTTCTCCATCGCAAGATCGCGATCCCATTTCCGGATTTCCCTGGCCAGGCGGCGGCCCTTGTCTTGGAGATGGTTTGCGATCTGGCGCCTGACTGCGCCCACGGTCAGGCAGTCCCGTGCGGGAGGGCCGTTCAGGGCTGCGTCGGGCGAGGGCGCAGGTCCGTAGATGTCGATGACCACGCGGCGTTCGGCGGCAGTCAACCCATTCACGACCATCGGCCCGAGCAGCAGCGATTCCGTCAGGCAGCCATTGGCGGTGACAACCTCGTGCCGGTCACAGGCGAAGTGTATCCAGGTGATGTCCTCTTTGCCCTTCATGTGGCGGATGCCCGGCACCGCCGTCAGGGATTTCGCGGGCACGAAAGCCTCGCTGGTGAACGCCCCGTCCAGCTGCCCGGCCCCGCCGACAAGGATGCGGTGTTGCGGCGAGACGATCAGGTCCTGCGCGGGCAGCCCTCGGCCGAGGGCTCCGGCCTTGATCTGCACTGGTTTGGCCTCAACCTCGGCCTTTTCCAGCGGCTGGTCGCCGCAGCGGATCCAGCGGATCGGCTGCGGTGTGTGGTCGCGCGTCAGCACCAGATCGCCGATTTCCAGTACCTCGACCACGCGCGGGCCCTCCGGCGTGTCGATCAGCGTGCCGGGGGCGTAGCAGGGAACCGTGCCCGCGTTCGGCGCCGATTGAACGTAGTAGGAAGCCCCGCCGTCGTCGGATTGCAGGCTTTCCCCAAAGAGGTGTGTTCCGATATCGGCGCTGGTCTGACCGCTGGCTGGCCCTTCCGTAGCGGTGACCGTAGTGCCATCCGACGAGATGAACTGCACCACGTTGCCAGCGTCATCGACCAGCGCGATACCCTGGGAAAGATCAAGGCTGACGAAACCGGGGGTCGCGTTATTGACGACATAGACGTCCTTTCCCGCGACGGTGCTTTGAACGGTTCCCAGGGACAGCGGCCCTTGCTGAACGGCGCCCGCGTTGTTGTAAACGTAAATCGAATATCCCGACATGTCGGTTCCGGTCGGAACCGCGATCTCGACAAAGTCTGTGATGACGGCACCGGCCTGGCGGATTTCTGAAATGTAGCCCGGCATGACCCGCTCCTTCCGTTTCAAGGAACGCTAGCGGCGAAAGGTTGAGATCGAGGTATTCGGGACAGAACAGACCCGCGAAATTGCCCAAAATTCGGGCGATCCGAGCGCCTGCACAACCGCCCCATCGAGGTGCCTGGGCGTGATGCGTCTGGACCTCGCAATGCAGCCCCTTCGCGAAGCCCGACGTTCGTCGCGCCGCAGAAAACTGGTAAAGTGGGCTCAACTCCGCCCTAGCCGAACACCGACCACCCCGTCGCCCGCGCCAGACGCTCCACCGCCTCGGCGCCAAGTTTCGAATTGCCGCGCGCGTTCAGCCCCGGCGACCAGACGGCGATGGAGGCGCGGCCCGGCGCCACGACGAGAATGCCGCCGCCGACGCCCGACTTGCCGGGAAGTCCGACGCGGTAGGCGAATTCGCCCGAGCCGTCGTAATGGCCGCACATCATCATCAGGGCGTTGATCCGCCGCACCCTCGCGGGCGAGACCAGGCGCGGTCCGGCCCCGGCAAGGAACTGCCCGGCCTTGGCCAGTTGCGCGCAGGTCATCTCCACCGCGCATTGGTGGAAATAGGTGCCGAGGGTCAGCGCCGCCGGGTTCCTCATGCGGCCGTAGGCTGCCATGAACTCCGCCAGCGCCACGTTGCGGTGGCCAGTCGCCTGTTCCGAGGCGGCTACCGACTTGTCGATGTGGATGTCGTTGTCGCCCGCCGCGCTGCGGATGAACTGCAGGAGCTCGCCGAGGACCTCCTTCGGCTGCCGCCCGGCCAGAACCGCATCAGTCACCGCGATGGCGCCGGCGTTGATCAGGGGATTGCGCGGGATGCCGCCTTCCTGTTCGAGCTGCAGGATCGAGTTGAACGCGAGGCCGGAAGGCTCGCGCCCCACCCGGACCCAGAGCTGGTCGCCGAGGCGGCCGAGCGCCACGGCGAGCATGAACACCTTGGAGATCGACTGGATCGAGAAGCCGGTGTCGGCGTCCCCCGCCTTCAGGACCGTGCCGTCGGGCAGGGCCACGGCGATGCCGAACTGGTTCGGGTTCACGTCGGCAAGCTCGGGGATGTAGGTCGCGACCTTGCCGCGGTCGGTTTCCACCGCCATCGCAGCGGCGATCCCGTCGAGTTCGACCTGGAGCCGCTCCGGGGTCACGGCGACCAGCGCAGGAAGTTGGCGATCAGGCGCAGGCCGGTGGCCTGGCTCTTCTCGGGGTGGAACTGGGTGCCGACGACATTGTCCCGCGCCACGATGGCGGTGACCGGGCCGCCGTAGTCGGTGTGCGCCAGCAGGTCGGCGGGGTCGTCCAGCCGCAGGTGGTAGGAATGGACGAAATAGGCGTGGTTGCCGGTGGCGATGCCGTCGAGAACCGGGTGGATGCGGTCGATCACCAGGTCGTTCCAGCCCATATGCGGGACCTTGAGGCCGGGCGCGTCGATCCGGACCACCTGGCCGGCGATCCAGCCGAAGCCTGGGGTATCGCGGTATTCGCGGCCCCAGGTCGCCAGCATCTGCATGCCGACGCAGATGCCGAGGAACGGGGCGCCGGACGCCACTTTCTCGGCAATCGCCTCGTAGAGTCCGGCATGGTCGGCCAGCGCCTGCCGGCAGGCCGGAAAGGCGCCGTCGCCGGGCAGGACAACGCGGTCGGCCCTGGCCACCTGAGCCGGGTCCTGGGTGACGATGACCGTCTCCCCCGTCTCCGCCCCCATGCGCTGGAACGCCTTGGCGGCGGAGTGCAGGTTGCCGCTGTCGTAGTCGACGAGCGCGGTCAGGCTCACAGCACGCCCTTGGTCGAGGGGATGCCGGGGCTGCGCGGGTCGGGCTCCACCGCCTGCCGGAGGGCGCGGGCCACCGCCTTGAAGGCGGCCTCGGCGATGTGGTGGCTGTTGATCCCGTGCAGCTTGTCGAGGTGCAGGGTGATCCCTCCGTGGGTCGCGAAGGCCTGGAAGAACTCGCGCACCAGTTCGGTGTCGAAGCTGCCGATCCTGGGCGCGGTGAAGGCCACGTTCCAGACCAGGTACGGCCGGCCCGACAGGTCCAGCGCGCAGGCGACCTGGGTGTCGTCCATCGCCAGCCGGCAATCGCCGTAGCGGCGGATGCCGGCCTTGTCGCCGAGCGCCCGGGCCAGCGTCTGGCCCAGCGCGATGCCGCAGTCTTCCACCGTGTGGTGGTCGTCGATCTGGGTGTCGCCTTTGGCCGTCAGGCGGATGTCGACGAGCGCGTGGCGGGCGAGTTGCGCCAGCATGTGGTCGAGGAAGCCGACGCCGGTGGCGATGTCCGCCTGTCCGGTGCCGTCGAGGTTCACGGCCGCGGTGATTTCGGTCTCGGTCGTCTTGCGGGCGATCTCGGCCTTGCGCATGGGGCCCTCCGGGGTCGCGCGGCTTATAGGCGCGCCGGGGCGGCGGCGGCAAGCGTCAGGCGCCGGCGTGGCGGCGGTGCGGACCAAAGACCGCGGCGAGCGCGAGGCCCGCGCCGTGGCGGCGGGGACGTTCAGCAAGGCGCTAGTCAAGATCGAACCCACGGCGGCACTCCTGGGCAGCTGCAAGGGGGATGCCGCAAGTGTGTTAGAACGCGTATCCTAGGCATCGCCAGTGCGACTTAGCCGCAATATGAAATCTGTGATACCAACGGCCCTATTGGTTGACCTGTGCCCATAGGCGGTCAGTGATCGAGGTTACGGTCTTGG
>JANOGU010000099.1:0-9191 GCA_031406135.1 Rhodobacterales bacterium | reverse complement strand
GCGGGTCGCGCGAGTAGGCCTCGCCGGTGTCGGGCTCGACCACGTTGCAATGCACGCAGACGGTTTTCTCGGCGTAGAACGGATCGCCGACCTGGTGGACGAGGACTTCTTCGAGGAAGGCTTCATGTTCGACGGCTCCTCCATCGCCGGATGGAAGTCGATCGACCAGTCGGACATGAAGCTGATCCCCGACCCGACCTCGCTCTATGTCGATCCGTTCTACGCCGAGAAGACGATCTGCGTGCATTGCAACGTGGTCGAGCCCGACACCGGCGAGGCCTATTCGCGTGACCCGCGCGGCACGGCGGTCAAGGCCGAGGCCTATCTGAAGTCCTCCGGCATCGGCGACACCGCCTATTTCGGCCCCGAGGCCGAATTCTTCATCTTCGACGACGTGCGCTATTCGGTCACGCCGTCGAAGGTCGCGTTCCAGATCGACGCCGATGCGGCGGCGTGGAACACCGACACCGAATACGAATCCGGCAACCTCGCGCACCGCGCCGGCCACAAGGGCGGCTACTTCCCGGTCAACCCGGTGGACGAGGGCCAGGACCTGCGGTCCGAAATGCTGTCCACGATGAAGCGGATGGGGATGAAGGTCGACAAGCACCACCACGAGGTGGCGACCTGCCAGCACGAGCTTGGCCTGATCTTCGGCACGCTGACCGCCCAGGCCGACAACATCCTGAAATACAAGTATGTCATCCACAACGTGGCGATGGCCTACGGCAAGACCGTCACCTTCATGCCGAAGCCGATGAAGGGCGACAACGGTTCCGGCATGCACGTCAACATGTCGATCTGGAGGGACGGCAAGCCGCTCTTCGCCGGCGACAAATACGCCGACCTGAGCCAGGAGGCGCTGTGGTTCATCGGCGGCATCCTGAAGCACGCCAAGGCGCTGAACGCGCTCACGAACCCCGGCACCAACAGCTACAAGCGGCTGATCCCGGGTTTCGAGGCGCCGGTGCTGCGCGCCTATTCCGCCCGCAACCGCTCCGGCTGCGTGCGCATCCCGTGGACCGAGAGCCCCAAGGCCAAGCGTGTGGAAGCCCGCTTCCCCGACCCCTCGGCCAACCCCTACCTGGCCTTCGCCGCCCTGCTGATGGCCGGCCTCGACGGGATCAGGAACAAGATCGACCCGGGTCCGGCCTCGGACAAGGATCTCTACGACCTTCCCCCCGAGGAACTGGCGGCCATCCCCACCGTCTGCGGCAGCTTGCGCGAGGCGCTGGAGGAACTGGACAAGGACCACGACTTCCTGCTGGCCGGCGATGTCTTCACCAAGGACCAGATCGAGGGCTACGTGGCGCTGAAATGGGAAGAGGTCTACGCCTACGAACACACGCCGCATCCGGTCGAGTATCAGATGTACTATTCCTGCTGATCCCCCGGGAACTCGGCACCGGAACCGGGACGGGCGCCTTCGGGCGCCCTTTTCGTCTGCACAGGTCTTGTCCGACCGTTTCCTTACCGCCGCCCGACTTCGGCGATGTTCCGCCTTCGTCGCGCGTTTCGCGACAACGCCAGAGCTTTGCCGCATTTGCGCCTCTTGCCGGGCCTCACTGACGCTTATCTGGATGGCAACGAAGGCTCTGAACGCGATGATGGCATCGACCGACCCAGAACGAAGCAATGGCCCGCGCGGCAAGACCCAGCGCCAGCGTCCGCCGATCTGGACCGGCGGGCGGCAGCGTCCGCCATTCGACCTGGCCGCCTTCTGGCGCGTCACCAAGGCCAACAGCCGCGATCTCCTCTGGCCGGTCCTGGCGCGCATCGGCGAGCGCTTCGAACGCGGCGCCCATGCCCTGGCCTGCGGCTTCGGCGCGTCGATGGTCACCCGGCTGAAGGAGGCTGCGCGCGTCCTGCCACCGCGCCGGACGGTGGTGACGGCGTTGCGCGGCACCGGGCTCTGGTTGCTGGTCGGCGCCGACCGCATCGACCGGATCGGCCGGCCGCCCGCCGAAACCGAGGTTGAGCACGACGAGCTGGGGCTCGGCGACGACGGCGGGGCGGAGAAGCCGGCGAAGCTGCTCGGGCCGGAGCTTGCCTCCACCACGCGGGTCACCGCGCTGCGCCCGGTACGCCCGGAGCAGCCCCAGCGCGCCTCGGACCCCGAACCCGAACCCGTGCCGGCACCCGAAGCGGACTTCGCACCGGCGCCCGAACCGGCGGCAATGCCCCACTGCGTCGCGCTGGGTGCGGAGCCTCTGGGGCCGGAGGACGACCCGCTGCTGGCGATCCGGACGATGATGCGCGCCGCCGCCGCGCCCGCGCCGGTGCCGCGCAAGCCGCCGCTCGCACCGCCACCGGAGCCCGACCCGATCACCGGCCTTGCCGCGCTGCCGCCGCTCGCCCCGCCGGAGCCGCCGGCACCGGGACCGGCGCTGCGCGCTTTCGGCATTGGCACCGGCCTCGCGATCTTCGCGCTGTCGCTGCCGCTGGGCGGGCTGCTCGCCGGCATTTCTTATCTGCGGGGCGAAGACCTGCGCCTGCGCGAAACGGCCTGACCGGTCAGTCGGTGCGCAAGGCGAAGCGCGCCGGGCCGGTGCGGCCCTCGCGGTTCCACGCCCGGTCGCGCCGTCGCGCCGGGGTCAGCGCGAGCTCTCCCGAGGCCGTCAGCGTGACAGCCAGCGCGCCGGTCTCGCGCAGCCGGCGCCGGTCGATGACGGTGCAGCCCTGCGGCGCCGCTTCCGCCACTTCCGGCAGGATCACCAGTCGGGCCGTGGCACAGGCGGCGGCCACGCGCGCGCCCGCATCGCGTCCGGACAGCACGACACCGGCCACCGGGCCCAGATCGAAACGCCGCGCTTCAGGTGGGCCGGCAAAGCCCGGCCGGTCCGCCGCCTCGCGCTGGCCGGCGCCGTCGCCGTCGCGCTGCAGCCAGGTCTCGGCGGCAAAGCTCGCGCCCTTGGGCGCGCTCAGCGCGCGCCCCTCCGGTCCGAGCAGGCCGGCCAGTTTCCCGTCGTCAGAGATCAGCAGCGCCGGGCGGTCCACCGTGCCCCAGGCCGACAGCGCGACCACCACCGGCGCCAGCCCGGCCCAGCGCATCCGGCCCGGCCAGATCGCCAGCCACAGCGCGCCGAGGCTGAGCGCCGGGATCGCCCAGCCAGCCGGCACCGGGATCGTGGTGACCGCCCCCTCCAGCCCCGCCACACGGTCGGCGACCGCCAGAATCCAGGCGCTGGCCCAGCCCGCGACCGCCAGCGGCACACCCGCCAGGCCGAACGGCCACAGCAGCAGCGCCACCACCCCCGCCCCCATCACGCCGGCGCCCATCACCGGCACGGTCAACAGGTTCGCGATCAACCCGAAGTCAGCAAAGCGGTTGAACGTGGCCGCGGCGAAAGGCGCCGTCGCCACCCCGCCGATCACCGAGGACAGGACCAGCGTGTAGACCCAGAGCGCCCAGCCCGGCACCTCGGCCTTCTCTACCCGGCCCTGCAGGGCGCGGAAGCCCGCGATCAGCGCCACGGTGGCGGCAAAGGACATCTGGAACCCGGGTTCGGTCAGGCTTTCGGGCTGCCAGGCCAGGATCACCACCGCCGCCAGCGCCACCGACCGCAGGGTGAACGCCTTTCGGTCCAGCAAGACCGCGCCCAGCATCACCGCGGCCATGATGAAGGCGCGCTCGGTCGCCACGTTGGCGCCGGACAGCAGCAGGTAGAAGAAAGCCACCGCCAGCGCGACCACCGCGGCCAGCTTGCGCGCATCGATCCGCAACGCCACCCGCGGCACCAGCGCGATGCCATAGCGGATCAGCGCGAAGACGAACCCGGTCAGGAACGCGAGGTTCATCCCCGAGATCGCCAGCAGGTGCGCAAGGTTCGAATCGCGCAGGTCCTGCACCGCCGCCTGGCTCAAACCCGACCTGTCGCCGGTCAGGACGCCTGCGGCGAAGGCACCCGCATCGCCCGGCACCGCCGCACGGATTTCTGCCGACAGCGCCGCGCGCACCCGCGCGACCCATTGCCGCCCGGGCTCGGGCGGAGCCCAGGTCACCACCGGGGTCGCGGTATAGCCGACCGCGCCCAGGCGGTCGAAGAACGCCAGGCGGCGAAAGTCGAACCCCCCCGGCTCCGCCGGGCCGCTGGGCGGCAACAGGCTCGCCGTCATCAGGACCGTGGTCCCCGGGACGGGCTCGACGGGCTCGCCGCGCAGCGTCACCCGCACCGTCGCCGGCGTGGCGTCGGGGGCGACGTCCTCCAGCACCACGCGGTCGAGCGTCAGGCGCAGCGCATCGCCCTGGCTGCGGTCGATCCCCACCACGCGGCCCTGCACCGGCCCGTAATAGCGCCAGTCCAGCACCGGCGCGCGGACCATCTCGGCCCGCAGCGTGACGCAGAGGAACCCCGCCGCGGCGGCGAGGACCAGCACGCCGAACGGCTGCGCCACCTCGGGCCCCGCGCGCCACAGCGCGGCGCCCAGACCGGCCAGCGCCAGCGCCGCGGTCAGCGCCAGGCCCGAGGGATCTGCCGGCAGCGCGAACCACAGGCCCACGCCCGCGCCCATCGCCACCGGGACGAAGGGGAACAGATGCCCGCGCGCCGCCGCGAGCGCGCCGGCGAGGGTATCGATCAGCGCCCCAAAGCGCCCCACCTTGTGCCCCGCGTTGCGATTGCCTTAAGGGGCATGGGTCGCATGGCGTGGTTTCCGAAAGGTTAACGTCCCTGATGTCCGGACAGGTCGTCACCCGCTTCGCCCCCTCGCCCACGGGCTACCTGCACATCGGCGGCGGGCGGACGGCGCTGTTCAACTGGCTCTACACGCGGGGCCGCGGCGGCAAGTTCCTGCTCCGGATCGAGGACACCGACCGCGAGCGCTCCACCCCCGAGGCGACGGCGGCGATCCTGCGGGGCCTCGCCTGGCTCGGCCTCGACTGGGACGGCGAGGCGGTCAGCCAGTTCGCCCGCCGCGACCGCCACGCCGAGGTCGCCCGCGAGATGCTGGCGCGCGGCACGTCCTACAAATGCTTCTCCACCCCCGGGGAGATCGCCGCCTTCAAGGCGGCGCGCGAGGCCGAGGGCGCGAGCTACGCCGTGTTCCAGAGCCCGTGGCGCGACGCCGACCCCGCCAGCCACCCGCCGGGCAAGCCCTACGCCATTCGGATGCGCGCCCCGCGCGAGGGCGAAACCGTGATCGACGACCGGGTCCAGGGCCGTGTCACCATCCGCAACAACACGCTCGACGACATGGTGGTCCTGCGCTCGGACGGGACGCCGGTCTACATGCTGGCCGTGGTGGTGGACGACCACGACATGGGCGTCACCCACGTGATCCGCGGCGACGACCACCTGGTCAACGCCGCCCGCCAGCAGATGGTCTATGACGCCATGGGCTGGGCGGTCCCGGTCTGGGCGCATATCCCGCTGATCCACGGACCCGACGGCAAGAAGCTCTCCAAGCGCCACGGCGCGCTTGGCGTCGAGGACTACCAGGCCATGGGCTACCCGGCGGCCGGGATGCGCAACTACCTCACCCGCCTCGGCTGGGCGCAGGGCGACATGGAGGTTTTCTCGTCGCGGGAGGCGATGGCGGTTTTCGACCTTGCCGGCATCGGCAGGTCTCCGGCGCGACTCGACTTCAAGAAACTGGAACATGTCTGCGGCCAGCAGATGGCGCGGGCCGACGATGCTGCGCTGCTGCAAGAACTTGAGGCGTTCCTGGCCGCGACCGGCGCCACAGCGCTGAGCGACCGCCAGCGCGACGGCATGCTGCGCGCCCTGCCCTTCCTCAAGCAATCTGCGAAGATTTTTCCCGAAATTATTGAAAAATCGCGATTTTTTCTCGAAAGCCGTCCGCTGGATCGGGACAATTCAGCGGAAAAGGTGCTCGATTCAGTATCCCGCAGTATACTGAGCTTCTTGACGCCGCGCCTGCAAACTGTTCACTGGACCAAGCCTGATCTGGAGTCCATGCTGACCGGGTTTGCCGCGGACCAAGGCTTGGGCTTCGGCAAGCTCGCCCAGCCCCTGCGCGCAGCACTCGCAGGCAGGACGGTCAGCCCGAGCGTCTACGACATGATGCTCGTGCTCGGCCGGGACGAGACGATCGCGCGCCTGGGGGACGTGGCGTCCTGACCTCCGCCCCCCGGGTCACAGCCACTTGCCGGAGCGATCCGGCCACGGAATGGGGACCGCGATGGCAGAGACGAACACCGCAAAGCTGACCTTGGGCGACAAGACCATCGACCTGCCGCTGCGCAAGGGCACCATCGGCCCCGATGTCATCGACATCGGCAAGCTCTACGCCCAGGGCGATGTTTTCACCTACGACCCCGGCTTCACCTCCACCGCCGCCTGCGAAAGCGCGATCACCTACATCGACGGCGACAAGGGCGAATTGCTTTACCGCGGCTATCCCATCGAGCAGCTCGCCGAACGGTCGAGCTTCCTCGAGGTCTGCTACCTGCTCTTGTACGGCGAGCTGCCCACCGGCGACCGGCTCGGCGACTTCCGGCAGCGCGTGACCAACCACACGATGGTGCACGAGCAGATGCACTATTTCTTCCGCGGCTTCCGCCGCGACGCGCATCCGATGGCCACCATGGTCGGCGTGGTCGGCGCGATGAGCGCTTTCTACCACGACTCGACCGACATCAACGACCCCTGGCAGCGCGAGGTGGCGGCGATCCGGATGATCGCGAAACTGCCGACGATCGCGGCGATGGCCTACAAGTATTCGATCGGCCAGCCCTTCGTGTATCCCAAGAACAAGCTCGATTACGCCTCGAACTTCCTGCACATGTGCTTCGCGGTTCCTACCCAGGACTATGAGCCCAGCCCGATCCTGTCCAAGGCGCTGGACCGGATCATGATGCTGCACGCCGACCACGAGCAGAACGCTTCCACCTCCACCGTGCGCCTCGCCGGCTCCTCCGGCGCCAACCCCTTCGCCTGCATCGCCGCCGGCATCGCCTGCCTCTGGGGGCCCGCCCACGGCGGCGCCAACCAGGCCTGCCTGGAAATGCTGCGCGAGATCGGCAGCAAGGACCGCATTCCCGAATTCATCGCGCGGGCCAAGGACAAGTCCTCGGGCTTCCGGCTGATGGGCTTCGGGCACCGGGTCTACAAGAACTTCGACCCCCGGGCGAAGGTGATGAAGCAGTCGGCCGACGAGGTGCTCGATCTCCTCGGCGTTCACAACAACCCGCTCCTGCAGGTGGCCAAGGAGCTGGAGCGCATCGCGCTGGAGGATGACTACTTCATCACCAAGAAGCTCTACCCCAACGTCGATTTCTACTCCGGCATCATTCTGGAGGCGATGGGCTTCCCGACCTCGATGTTCACCCCGATCTTCGCGCTGTCGCGCACCGTCGGCTGGATCAGCCAGTGGAAGGAGATGATCGCCGACCCGACCCAGAAGATCGGCCGCCCGCGCCAGTTGTATATCGGCCCGGCGCAGCGCGACTACGTGGACATCGGCCGGCGCTGACCCTTGCCACCGCGGGGCCCCGGCATCCCGGTCCCGGCCGGGCGCCTCCCTCCCCCGCGTGGGGAGGGATGGGGAGGGGGGCGCCGCGGCCCGGGCGGCGCGTCGGCAACGTGCTGCTGCCGGGCGAACCCAGCCACGACCTCGATGTGGAAACCCTGCAGCCGCGGGAGCGTGTCTGTGCCAGTTGGAGTCAGAGGAGTCAGGGAGACCCCGCGCCCCGGGCTTGTACCGGGGTCTCCGGTTACAGCAGTGGTGCGGGTTGCAAGCGGGCCCCCGGGTCAAGCCCGGGGCGGGGTTTCCTGTTTTTGTTTGGGCGCAACACGTCCTCGAAGCCGCGCTGGAAGACTTCGCCGGCTGCGCCGTCATCATCTCCCACGACCGGTTCTTCCTTGACAGGCTCTGCACGCACATCCTGTCTTTCGAAGGCGAGGGGCATGTGGAATGGTTCGAGGGCAACTTCGAGGCCGGCGAGACGGACAAGGTGCGGCGGCTCGGGCCGGGCTCGGTGGAGCCGATGGGGGTGAAGGACAAGAAGTTTGCGAGGTGATTCTGCCTGCTCGCAAGAGCACGAGCAGGCCTAACGTCACAGACTCAGCAAAATCAGAGTTTTAGCCGCCACCGCTCATCGGTTCCTCCACCTAAGCACGGAGCACTCAAACAAATAAGTGCTAACAGATCGTCTATCAAGTCAACGGGACAGACGACTGAGCACAACCTCCCCGGAAGCAAGCGCCATCAGCGACACCCAAGGACGCAAGAGTCGCAGGTTGCGACGTGTTGGGCGGAAAACGCCATCCTTAGGAAAGTCCTTCCCGTGCGAGAGAACGTTTCTAATCTCCCTAATCTGGCGCGCAAAGTTCTCAACACCCTTGACCCTAAAGTTGTCAAAGGATGCCGCATTGTCGATGAGCGGCTCAAGGCAAAAGCCACCATCGCAGGTCTGTCTCTGTGAGAATTTTTCTCGATCTTTGTCGATCTCAGCCCAAAGAACCTCCGGGGAAACATTCTCTCGCACTGTGTTCATAAAGCGCGAGTGATCATCCTGAACTTTCGCGTCAGCTCCATTAACCAACTCAAGGATTTCTTCGACAACCGTTGTAGGGTTCGAACGTAGATCAGGGCGACTAATCGACCTCAGCACTCGCCTACGCAGATTGTCCGCAGCATATGAAGTTGACGCATACTCCATGATACGAAAATGAAGCATGAACTGAAGAATCTCATTTCCTGAAAACGACTCAGACCAAAAACTCAAGAGGTTTTCGTCAACCGCCACTGCATCAATACTGTCAGGGAAAGAACCTCTCCGGTAGCGCAGGCGAGAACTCGACGACACAACTTCAATATCGTCATGGATCAATACTCGAGGAGAATTATAGTCATAGTAAGTCATGAAGAAATTCAGATTCTCACACAATCTTACGAGCATTTCCTCTTCGAATCCAACGCTGCGAATGAAGAACGATGTAGGTCGCCCAAATATTCGTTCCTTTCTTTCCGCCGGCTCATCGCCGGAAAGCGCCAGGCGGGAGAAAGACAGAATGTTGCGGAAGTTAGTGTCCGACTGACCCGCTGGTAGAACTTGCGCGGCAAGGTGCAGCAGCCTATCTGAGGAATCATACCAACGGTTGCTTGGTCTGACTCTGGGGGATTCCCTCGGGGGTATTTCTCTGATTCACTAACCTTTGATGGGGAGGGTGGTGATGGCAGGGATCGAGATCACGCGGGTGGAACTGACGGCATCGGACTTGCGCAAG
>JANOGU010000081.1:0-1603 GCA_031406135.1 Rhodobacterales bacterium | reverse complement strand
CCGCCCTTGCGCTGCTTGGCCTCGCCACGCTTGGCGCCTGCGGAACGAATATGGAGCAACGGGCGGCGACCGGCGCGGCCACCGGGCTGATCGTTGCAGGTCCGGTTGGTGCTGTTGTTGGAGGCGCTGCCGGCGTTCTGGTCAACGAAGTCGAGGAAGATAAGAACAACTGAACTCTCGCTGGTCTTTGATCAGCCCCGAAAAGGCTGTGCGCGAGGCGGTGCTTCGGCTAGGCTTGCCGCTCCACACAAGGGGTCGTGCATGTCGAACGGGAACACCCTCGCGCTTTGCATTCTGGCGCTTTCTGCGGCGGCGCTGGCAGGTTGCGGTACTAACATGGAACAGCGCGCCGCCACCGGCGCCGCCACCGGGCTGATCATCGCCGGCCCGGTCGGCGCGGCGGTTGGTGCGGCCGTGGGCGTCGTCGTTAACGAGGCGGACGAGAAGAACTAGCCCGCTCTTGCCAGGGTATGGCAGCAGCGCCGGCCAGGGCTCTGGCGAACGCAAACGGAACGGCCCATATTCGGGCCATGGCGAAACCACCCTCCCGATCCTACCCGAAGGCCGCCGGCAAGACGGCCAAGAAACCGACTGCGTCCGGGTCCGCCCCGCAGCACAAGCGGCGATCGGGCGTCAGCGAGGCGCCGATGGCGGAGTTCAAGGCGCAGAAGATGTCCGCGGTCGCGCTGGCGGAGGCCTCCAATGTCTGGACGCCGCATCGGCCTGAGCGCAACTGGGACAAGTTCGAGGGCGGACGCAAATTCCGCGTCGCCTCGAACTATGAGCCCGCCGGCGACCAGCCGCAGGCGATCGCGGATCTCGTGCAGGGCGTCACGGACAACGAGCTGGACCAGGTCCTGCTCGGCGTCACCGGTTCGGGCAAGACATTCACGATGGCGAAGGTGATCGAGGCGGTGCAGCGCCCCGCGCTGATCCTCGCGCACAACAAGACGCTGGCGGCGCAGCTCTATGGCGAGTTCAAGAGCTTCTTCCCGGACAACGCGGTCGAGTATTTCGTGAGCTACTACGATTACTACATGCCCGAGGCGTATGTGCCGCGGACGGACACTTACATCGAGAAGGAAAGTTCGATCAACGAGGCGATTGATCGAATGCGGCATTCGGCTACGCGGGCGATTCTGGAGCGGGATGATGTGATTATCGTCGCTAGCGTGTCGTGCATTTACGGCATTGGCTCGGTTGAGACTTATACGGCGATGACGTTTGAGCTGGCTCAGGGGGAGGCGCGGGATCCTCGGCAGGTGGCGGCGGACTTGGTCGCTCTTCAGTATAAAAGGAATGATCAGGCGTTCGGGCGGGGGACCTTTCGGATGAAGGGGGATACGCTGGATGTGTGGCCGGTGCACCAGGAGGATCGGGCGTGGAAGATCTCGTTCTTCGGGGACGAGGTCGACAAGATCACCGAGTTTGATCCGCTGACGGGCAAGGCCACGCGGCCGCTGGAGCGGATCAAGGTCTACGCCAACAGCCACTACGTCACGCCGCGCCCGACGCTCAACCAGGCGGTGGAGTACATCAAGGAGGAGCTGCGCGGGCGCCTCAACCAGCTCACGCAGCAGGGCAAGCTCCTTGAAGCCCAAAG
>JANOGU010000061.1:0-4446 GCA_031406135.1 Rhodobacterales bacterium | reverse complement strand
GCGAGCGCCAGCTGCTTCTTGAGCTTGCGCGCCTCGCCGGCGAAGACCAGGGGGGGATACTTGGCCAGCTGCGCCTCGACCGAATTCAGCGCGGTCCGGTCCGGATAGTCCGGCATCTGCACCCGCGGCTTGCCGCGCCAGTCCTGCTTGGTCCATCCCTTGGTCATGGCCGACTCCGCTGCTGCCGCGCCGGGGCGCGCGCCGCGCGGCTTATAGGCGGGGGTCCGGACGGGCGCAAGGAAACTTGGCCGCCAGGGAGGCCCGCGCCCCGGTCAGGCCGGATCGACGGGTCTGGCCCTTGTGGCGGGGCGGGTTTCCTGATTTCCTGCCGGAAACCGACAGAAACAGGTCGCACAATGTCCACTGCCCTCCGCAAGGCCACCGCCGCCCCCAAGGCGGCGGCGCCGAAGCGGTTCGTCTTCCTGCTCCTGGACCGTTTCACCTTGCTGTCCTTTGCCAGCGCCATCGAGCCGCTGCGCATCGCCAACCGGGTGTCGGGCGCCAATCTCTACTCCTGGGTTCTGGCGGGCGAGGCCGGGGCCGGCGGGACGGTGGCCTGCTCCAACGGCGCCGAGTTCCGGCTGGACATGGGGCTGGACGAGGTCGAGCGCGACGACATCGTGCTGGTCTGCGGCGGCATCGACGTGCAGCGCGCCACGACCCGCGGCATCCTGAACTGGCTGCGCCGCGAGGCGCGGCGCGGGGTCACTTTCGGCGGCCTGTGCACCGGCGCCCATGTGCTGGCCAAGGCGGGGCTGCTGGACGGCCGCAAGGCCACCATCCACTGGGAGAACCAGGACGGTTTCGCCGAGGAATTCGAGAGCGTGAAGCTCGCCAAGTCGGTCTTCGTGATCGACGGCAACCGGATGACCACGGCGGGCGGCACCGCCTCGCTCGACCTGATGCTGAAGCTGATCGCCACCGCCCAGGGCGAGGACATCGCCAACACGGTGGCCGACCAGCTGATCTATTCCTCGATCCGCACCGACCAGGACACCCAGCGGCTGTCGATCCCGACCCGGATCGGGGTGCGGCACCCCAAGCTCAGCCAGGTCATCCAGATGATGGAGCAGGCGATCGAGGAGCCGGTCTCTCCCGCCGACCTGGCCGAGGACGTGGGCATGTCGACGCGGCAACTGGAACGGCTGTTCCGCCGCTACCTCAACCGCAGCCCCAAGCGCTACTACATGGAACTGCGCCTGCAAAAGGCGCGCAACCTGCTGATGCAGACCGACATGAGCGTGATCAACGTGGCGCTGGCCTGCGGCTTCGCCAGCCCGTCGCATTTCTCGAAATGCTACCGGGCGCACTACAAGACCACGCCGTACCGCGAACGCGGCACGCAGGGCTCGCCCATCTCGGTGCCGCGGCTGTCGGTCTGAACGAACGGTTCAGAACGTCCCTTTGACGCCGATGGACGGCACCCCGTCCTCGTATTTGGGATCAAAGACGAGGGTCTTTCCGTCCTTGTTGTACATCGTCATCTTCTTTTCGACCGTTTCTTTGACCTTCTTGCCGATGTCCTGCTTCTCGGCCTTCTCCACGTCCTTGAACAGCGCACTGTTGTCCTTGTTGAGCTTCATCAGGTCGGTCTGGAGGCTCTTCAGCTTCAGGTCGATGTCCTTGCCGATGAGGTCTTTTGCGTCCTTGGTCTTGCACGCCTGACAGTCGAGCGTGAGGTCGCCCATCAGTTTGATCCTGTCGGCATTCTTCTTGTACCAGGAGTCGAGGTTCGCACCGACCTCCTTGACGATGTCTTCCGCCTTGGGCTTGCCCATCTATCCATTCCTTCGATTGACGTGTTGAAAGTCTTTCCGTCCGAATGGCGGCAGTGTCGCACGGGATAGGGCGCAACCCAAGCGAATGTTGCGTTGCGCCGCCGGTCAGTCCAGTGGCAGGGCGCGCTCGGCGAGGCGGGCGAAGAACGAGGCGCCGATGGGGGCGGCCTCGTCGTTGAAGTCGAAGGCCGGGTGGTGCAGCCCGGCGCCCGGGCCGGTGCCCATGAAGAGATAGGCGCCGGGCCGGGCCTGCAGCATATAGGCGAAGTCTTCCGAGCCCATCTCGCGCGGTGCCGCGGCGTTGACCGCCGCCTCGCCCGAGACCTCGGCGGCCACCCGGGCGGCAAAGGCGGTCTCGGCGGCATGGTTCACCGTCGCCGGGTAGCCCCAGTCGTAGTCCACCTCCGCGGTCACCCCGAAGGCCGCGGCGTGGCCGGCCACGATCTCGTGCACGCGGGTCCGCAGCATCTCGCGCAGTTCGGGACGAAAGCTGCGGATCGTGGCCTGGAACCAGGCGGTCTCGGGAATGATGTTCGAGGCGGTGCCGGCGTGGATCTGGGTCACCGAGACCACCGCCTCGTCGAGCGCCGAGACATTGCGCGACAGGATCGTCTGCATCCCCTGCACCATCGCCACCACCGCGATCACCGGGTCGGTGCATTCATGCGGGTTGGCGCCGTGGCCGCCCTTGCCGCGCACCGTCACCGTGGCGGTATCGACCGCGGCCATGATCGGCCCGGGCGTGGTGGTGAAATGCCCGAACGGCGCATTCGGTTGGTTGTGGATGCCCCAGACCTTTTCGATCCCGAAGCGGTCCATCATCCCCTCGCGCACCATCGCCTCGCCGCCGCCGCCTTCTTCCTCCGCCGGCTGGAAGATCAGCGCCACGGTGCCGGCGAAGGCCCGCGTCTCGCAAAGGTAGGCGGCGGCGCCCAGGAGCATGGTGACGTGCCCGTCATGGCCGCAGGCGTGCATCTTTCCGGCGATGGTCGAGGCATGGGCGGCGCCGGTCGTCTCGGCGATGGGCAGCGCGTCCATGTCGGCGCGCAGGCCGATGCACGGCCCCGGGCGCTGACCCCGGATCAGGGCGACGATCCCCGTCCTGGCGATGCCGCGGTGCACCTCGTCCACGCCGATTTCCGCCAGCCGGGCGGCGATGAAGTCGGCGGTCGCGTGGCAGTCGAAGGCAAGCTCGGGATGCGCGTGCAGGTGCCGCCGCCAGGCGGTCATCTCGGGGGCAAGTGCTGCGATGCGGTTGAGGACAGGCATGGCGGGCTCCTTCGCTGCAGGTGATGCCACGGGCGAGAAGGCCTCTACAACCGCTTGCCCAAGGCAGGCAAGCTGCTAGCCTGCCAGCAATTGTCAAAAGCCCGTTGCAAAGGAACAGCCGATGGCCGGAAACGTCAAAGCCAAGGTCGAAACTGCCAAGAAGGCGCCGTATACGGTCGCCGGAACGACCCTCGAGGAAATCTGGGCCGACGTCGAAAAGAAGGGGCCCAAGGTGAAGGGCGAGTTGCGCGCCGGATCGACCTCGACCCCGGCGGTTCTGCCGAACACCTACAAGTTCGAGGAAGAGCAGGACACCAAGAAACCCCCGAAGAAGGGCGAGGCCTGGATCGTGCGCGCCGTGGGCGGCGAGATCACGATTTCGCCGACGATCAAGTATCCCAAGCTCGCCTCGGACAAGGACCTCAGCGACGAGGACAAGAAGGCTTGGGAGACCTACATCTCCGCGCTTCTCGCGCATGAGGACGAGCACGTCAAAGCCGCCCAGAAGGGCGGCGATGCGCTGGCCGACAAGGTGATGGAGGTCGAGGGCCGGGGCGAAGGCGAGGACAAGAAGAAGGCGCTGAAGGCGGCGTATGACGACTACAAGAAGAATTTCAAGTCCGCGATCACGGCATCCACGGTGGACGACGCGATGCAGGAGGCCCACGACAAGCTTGATTCCGGCGGCCACGGCCCGACGCTGAAGTTCACCAAGACGAAGTAGCGCGGGCTCTGGCTGCATCGCCTCCCGCATCCTACGAAAGGCGCGGGAGGACCTGCCGAATGCCGACGGATACAGCGACCGACAGCGGCGTCACCCGGCTGCTGACCATCATGGCCCGGCTGCGCGCGACGGACGGCTGCCCCTGGGACCGCGAGCAGGACTTCGCCTCCATCGCCCCCCATACGCTGGAAGTGGCGCATGAGGTCGCCGACGCCATCGCGCGAGCCGACTGGGCGGGGCTGAAGGACGAGTTGGGAGACCTGCTGTTCCAGGTGGCCTACAACGCGCAGATGACGGCTCCGAGCCCAGTGTGGGCCTTTGCCGCGCAGTCCCCCATGTCTGTTTTGGGCCAAGGCACTTGCCGACATCTTGCATCTGATCCTGGAACTGCGGCCGTCGCCTGATCCACCACCGTCGCGAACGGCCCGGTTGTCATGCGTTCCGGCGAAGACCGGGGGAGAGCCGTGCCTTGAGGAAAGCGAGATCGATATTCCCGAGCCGAAGTTGCGGGCGATCTTGTCTCTGTCGCTTCCATGAGGAATGGGCGCTAATCTCCCCCTCAGACAGGAGAACCCGCCGTGACCCGCCGCCTCGCCGCCATCCTTGTCGCCGATGTCGTGGGCTTCTCCCGCCTTGTCGGCACCGACGAGACCGGCACCCTGGCGCGGCTGGCGG
>JANOGU010000052.1:0-4537 GCA_031406135.1 Rhodobacterales bacterium | reverse complement strand
GAGAACATTTAGAAATCTTATGTTGAGCAGTCGTGATCGCATGCAAAGTTCATCTTCTCAATCAACAACAAATCAAGGTGAAGGTGGAAGCTTACGAACAGGTGGATGGGCAAGAGGTCTATGCCGCACTGGCGACAGCCGACGTCGGGCGGGGCCTCGTGGCCGGATTCGCCGTCGCCGCAATTGCCATCATCGCTGATCGGCTGATCGGTGCCGCCGCAGGGCGCGCGCGGGCCCGGTTGGAAGGGGTGTGAGACCGGGTCTGGCGCTTTGCCTAGCTGGGTCGCCGCCTCTTCGCCACGCTCAGCCAAGGTCGTGGAGGCGTTCAAGAAATACGCCGACACGATGGACAAGGCGGGCTATCCCTATCGTTGATGACCATCTGGGCCGCGCTCCCCATGCTCGGCCCACTGTCCGACCGGTGCCCCGCCCCATAATGATCCAGGTGATTTTCACGCGCCCGCGGCTGCCAGGTCATCATGGCTCACACTCCATCTTTACCTGAAGAATGAAATGTTGCGTCGACCCGTTGAACCCACCACCCTTAGCCGCCTGACCTTCGACGTGATGTTGGCCAGAAGGTGGGCAGAAAGGTGGACGTAAAACCAAAATTTAAGCTTAAGTAGTTATTTTAAAACGATATTATCGAGAATAATGGTGCCCGAGGCGAGACTCGAACTCGCACACCCGCAAGGGCGGAGGATTTTGAATCCCCTGCGTCTACCGTTCCGCCACTCGGGCCCGGCGCCGGAATAGCCGCCGGCCACTGCCACGTCAACGCGCGTTCAGAGCCGGTCGGCGCTGAAGCTGTCGCAGTCGTCGATCTGGCCGGAGCTGTAGCCAATCTTGAGCCTGCGCGACCGTTGGGCGGCACTGCTGTGCCTGAACATGCGCGGCTGCGCAGCCTGCCCGGCCCGCTTCATCAGGACATCATCCCCGATCCGCTGGGCGGCGTTGAACGCCTCTTCGATGTCGCCGGCCTCGAGGGCGTCGAAGCGCTGCTCGACGGACCTGGCCCAGACACCCGACAGACAATCGGCCTGCAGCTCGATCCTGACCGACAGGGCGATGCTGTCCGCCTCGCTGCTGCGCTGGCGGATCGCGTTCACCTTGCCCAGGATGCCAGGCTGATCCTGGATGTGGGGTGCCACCGCATGCGCGACGACATAGGCCACCGCGAAGTCGCCACCCGCGCCAAGTTCCTGCTGCAAGACCGCAAAGAAGCCCGGGGCGATGTAGATCCTCTGGTCCTGCGGGCAGTAGAATGGGCCGGTTGCGGCGTTGGCCGGGCCACAGGCGCTCTTCGTCTGGCCGTAGAAGCCCTGCACCGGCTGATAGGCCCGACCCCCGGCTTGCCGCTGGAAGATCGGCTTCCAGGCTTCTTCGGTGAAGCCCACGACCGAGCGGATGAAGGCCGCGGCCCGCGCGAACCGCTGCCGCCGCGCTCGAAGTCCACGTTCTCGCTCTGCCGCGCGCCGCGCCATTGTATCGCCGTCCCCTCGCTCCGTGCCGGGTAAAGGGTACGGTCACCGCACCCTGCCGCTCAAGCGCTTGGTTCCCCGCTAGCTTGACGCGACGCCGGGGGCGTGGTCGGTGGCGCCATGTCGCCGAGCTATCGCCTGTCCGTCCTCCTCGCCGCCGGTGGTTCGGCCGCGCTGCTTCTGGGGGCCTTTGCCTTCCAGCATATCGGCGGGCTTGCGCCGTGCGAACTGTGCCTGTGGCAGCGCTGGCCGCATGCGGCGGCGATTCTGACGGGCGGGATGGCGCTCGCCCTGCCCGGGCGGCTGCTGCCGCTGCTCGGTGCGCTTGCGACGCTGGCAACCGCAGGGTTGGGCCTCTACCACACCGGTGTCGAGCAGCACTGGTGGTCCGGACCCGGCACCTGCTCGGGCAGTGTTTCGGCCGACATCAGCGCCGGGGATCTGCTGACCCAGATCCTGGACGCCCCCCTCGTGCGCTGCGACGAGGTCGCCTGGTCGATGGCCGGCCTCTCGATGGCGTCCTGGAACGGCGTCCTGTCGCTGGCGCTGGCCGCCCTCTGGCTCACCACAGCCGCACGCCGCGTCGCGTGAGGTGGGCCTGGCCTGCGCCCCGATCAGGGTTCCGGTCTTTGAAAATCCGCCGGCTGCGCGAAACCGGACCGGCGCTTGCGGTGGGCATCTACTGGCCACCGGACCCGCCCTGAACCTCTCCGGCAGACGGCAGCCGCGCACTGTCGAAAGGCCATGTCCGTGATCGCGCAACCCTGCGGGTCCGCATGGAAAGAATTCAGTGCCGGCACGGGACGCGCCGTTCAGCCACCTCCCGAGGCCAGAAACGCGGCACATCCGGTCAACGCAGCGAAATCGTCCTCGACCACGCTGACCGCGAAATCGCGGGTCAGAAGCGGCACGCGGCGGTCCTCGCGGAAAGCGGCGGTCAGGCCGAAGCGGCCAAAGTAGGGGGTCATGGCGCGGGACATGCCGCCGATCAGGAAAATGCCGCCATAGGGCAAGTGGATCAGCGCCAGATCGGCCAGCATCTGGCCGAGGATGTAGACGTAGAGCCGCGCCGTCGCGCCGGCGACCGCGTCCCCCGCCGCCAGCGCCGCAAACACGCCGGCCGAATCCAGCGCCGCGCCGCCGCCGGCCTCTGCCGCGGCGAAGGCATGCAGGTTGGCGAGCCCCCGGCCCGACAGCACCTCCTCCACCCCCGCATGGGCAACCTCGCCGCGCGACGCGAGCAGGCGTTCGATGAAGTCCTGCAGCCGCAGACCCTCTGGACCACGGGCGGGCATGTTCACATGCCCGCATTCGGACGGCGGGACGATCCTGCCGGCCGGAGTGATGTGGACCGGCGCGGCGTTGACCCCGGTGCCGAGACCTACGACCAGCATCGACCCGCCCGCCGCCTGCGGCCCGGACACAACCACTCGCAGGTTGGCCTCCGCGATATGGCCCAGAGCCTGTCCCTGGGCCTGCAGGTCGTTCAGGACCGCGACCTCTGCCGTCCCGGTGGCTGCGGTCACCCGCGTCCGGTCGATGATCCAGGGCGCACCGGCCGCGTCGAAGAGGTTGGTCATCGTGACCGCGCCGTCCTGTACCGGCCCAGCCGCCGCCACGCAGGCACCGGTCAGACCCGCCACGGCCTCGTCGGCCATGTAGCGGGCCAGCACCCCGTCGATCCCGGTGAAATCGCGGTTGCGAAACCTGCGGATCGACGCTGCACGCACCGTCCGCCCGTCGGCCAGCGCCACGCGGGTGTTGGTCCCACCGATGTCGGCCACGAGCGTCAGGGTCATGTCACGCCTCCGCGGACCAGCGCCGCCGCCAGCGCGTGGTAGGACGCCTTGGGTGTGCGGTCCAGCGTGTTGAAATCGACGTGGATCAGGCCGAACCGCTTCTCGTAGCCCAGCGACCATTCGTAGCTGTCCAGCAGCGACCAGGTGAAGTGACCCTTCACCGGCACACCCTCAGCGATCACCTTCTGTACGGCGTCGAGATGGCGGGCAACATAGGCGATCCGGCGGGTCAGCACCTCGGCATGATCGGCGAACCAGTCCGCGACGCCGCGGTCGCACCAGCCGCCAGCAGGTCGAGGTCGGCTTCCCAGCGGCTCGGATGGCCGCAGGCCCGCGCGCCCCGTGTTCCGCCCGCACCGCGTTCCCGGGCGTGGCCGCGAAGTCGTCCCATTGCATGCGCCCCGCGCCGCCCTGGCCATGGCCCTCGATTGGGTAGGCCGACGTCGAGGCGCCAAGCCGGAATTCGGGCGGGAAGGCGGCGCGCGAGGGCAGCATTGCGGAGCCTTTCAGGCCGGTGCGGGACCGGTCGATTGCCCGATGATCAGGTCGGCCTCGAGAAGCCGGCTCTGCGGCGGGTTTCCCGGTTGGGAAATGATGTCGAGCAGCATCTGCGCTGCCAGCGACCCGGCCAGCCGGACCGAGGAGCGGGTGGCGGTGAAGATCGGCACATCCTCGCCGTTCTTGAGATACGACAGATCGTCGTCATGGATGATGACCGAGACCTCGCGCCCGATGCGCAGGCCCTTCGCCTCCACCGCGCGCCGTGCGCCGATGGCCGAGATGATCGACGAGACCACCAGCGCGGTCGGCGGCGCGGGCCGATCGAGCATCGCGGCCGCGGCGAGGTAGCCGCGGCTCTCGGTCATCTCGTCGGCCGAGATCAGCGCCTCATCGACGCCGATGCCGCGCGCCGAAAGCGCATCGACATAGCCCTTGCGGCGGCGGACGGCGAAATCCATGTGCTCGCGCCCGTTGATCAGCCCGATCCGCCGGTGCCCGAGGTCCAGAAGGAACTCGGTCGCCCGCTGGAAGGCGCGGCGATTGTTCACGTCCACCCAGGAATAGGGCAGCACGGCGCCGGAGGACCGGCCATGCACGACGAAGGGAATGCGCAGTTCGTGCAGCAGGCCGATCCGCGGGTCGTCGGTGGATGGCGCGTGGATGATGACGCCGTCGACCGCACCGCGGGCCTGCAGGTCGCGGTAGATGCGTTCCTCGTCGGTGTCGGTGACCACCGACAGCAGCATGTCGTAGCCG
>JANOGU010000030.1:0-9255 GCA_031406135.1 Rhodobacterales bacterium | reverse complement strand
CCTCCGAGGCCAGACTGCCGACTGCCGCCCGCCGCCGCAACCGCCGGCGTGACGCTTGCATCGAACCGGCATCAGTGCCGCACTGCCGGCGTTGATACCGGATCGCATTGCGGTGACCCAATTTCCGCTTGCCGCAGCCCTGGCCCTTTCGGGCGCGGCCCCGGCCGAAAGTTTCCGCGACGCCTTTCCCGACCTGACCGCGCCCTTCGACCCCGCCGCCTGGGCCGGCGTGCTGCAATACGACCCGATCGGCCATATCCCGGACGACGACGCGGGCAGTATCGACTTCGCGAGCCTGCCCGCCGACATGCGGGCCGGCACCGAAGCGGAGAACGCGGCGCGCAAGGAGGCCGGTTTCCCGGACATGGAACTCGTCGGCTGGGCCGAGCCGCCGCATTACGACGCCGCCGAACGCAGGCTCAGCTGGGCCAAGCGGCTGCGGTTCGAGGGCGATGCGGCCGAGACGCTGAACTACAACATCCGCGTGCTGGGGCGGCAGGGCGTGATGGTGGCGAATTTCGTGGCCGGGATGGACCAGCTGGCCGAGGTGCAGGCGGCGGCGCCGGCGGTGCTGAAGCTGATCGCCTTCACCGCCGGCAGCCGCTACGCCGACTTCGACCCCGGCATCGACACGGTGGCGGCGGTCGGGATCGGCAGTCTGATCGCGGGCAAGCTGGCGGCCAGGGCCGGGATCCTGGTGCTGCTGCTGGCCTTCCTCAAGAAGGGCGCGATCCTGCTGATCCTGCCGCTGCTCTGGCTCGGACGGCTGTTCAGGCGGCGTCGCGCGGGCCGCTGACCGCGGCCTCAGCCGGGCCGGCGCACTGGTGGCAGGAACTGCCCCAACGCCCGCCCCGCGACAGCGCCGGCAATGGCGCCGAGTCCGTCCGCCAGCCAGTCGGCCAGCTCCCGGCTGCGGCCCGCCCAGGGCTGCACGAGTTCGATCACCCCGCCATAGGCCAGCCCGAACAGGCAGAGCCACAGCGCCCAGCGCGGGCGCAGCGCCGCCCCGGGCAGCACCAGCGCGGCAAATGCCAGAATGTGGTGCAGTTTGTCGCCGCCCGGCGGAGCCGCAGCCGGCACCGGCGTCAGCGTCACGAGGCCGATGCCCAGGGCGGCGGCAAAGGTTACGGCCAGCGCGAGGCGGGAGGCGAAGCGGGCGGTCATCGGCCCCCTATCGGCTGCAAGCCCGGCCGGTGCAACCGCGGGACGGGTTGAGCCCGCCACCGCCTTCTGCCAGAACCGCAGGCGATGCGGTGCAGCGATCCCGCCTACGGACTTGACCGATGACCGACACGGCCCGGGGCGCGCTCTTCGCGCTGACCTCCTTCGCGATCTTCGCAAGCTTCGGCTGCGTCGCCAAGCTGCTCATCATCGCCGCCTGCCGATCCGCGCCCGCCGTGGTGGTGGCGCTGATGCAGGTCAGCCAGCTTCCGTTGGAAGCGGTCTACGGTGCGATCTTCTTCAGCGAGACACCTGACGGGATGGCGGTCGTCCTGACCGGGCTGCCGCGCCCTCTTGCCAAGGCCCGGCGCGCGGGATAACCCGCCGCCACGGTCGGAGCGTAGCGCAGCCTGGTAGCGCACCTGCTTCGGGAGCAGGGGGTCGGAGGTTCGAATCCTCTCGCTCCGACCATCGTCCCGACATCCGCAGAACCTCCGGCGCAGGCACCGATCCGTCGGGCCGAGCTCCCGTGCCGCGGGAAGACGGCGCGCCCGATCACGTCCTGCGATGCACGGCCAGTGCCGGCGACCAAGCCAGGCGCCGCGGGGGATGGTCCGGTCAGGCGCGGGCGATGCGGCCGAGGCGGAGGTCTTCGGCCAGAGCCTCCGGGTCGCGGTCCGCCGGGTCGCCATAGCCGCCACCGCCGGGGGTGCGGACGCGGACGCGGTCGCCGGGGGCAAGCGCGATGCCCTGGGCCTTGGACAGGTGCTCGGGGATCATGACCTCGCCGCCGCGGATCACCTCCACCCGGTTCGGCGCGCCAGGCCCCCCGCCCAGCACGCCCGGCGGGCCAAAGCGGCCGTGGTCCATGACGAAGCTCGCCTTTGCGGTGCCGCGCAGCAGCTCGATCTCGTAGTCCAGCCCGAAGCCGCCGCGGTGCTTCCCGGCGCCGCCGGAGCCTTCGTGCAGCGCGTAGCGGCGGTAGAGCACGGGGTACAGCTGCTCCATGATCTCGACCGGCGGTGCCTTGGAGATGCCGATGGTCGAGCAGCCGTTCGTCAGCCCGTCGTGGTCGGCGTTGCCGCCATAGCCGCCGCCGCTGATCTGGTACATCACGAAATCCCGCCCGCGTTCGGGATCGTGCCCGCCGAGGCCGAAGTTGCCGGATGTGCCGGCCGGCGCGGCGGTCACACGGTCGGGGATCGCCTGCACCAGGGCCAGGAACACCGCCTCGGCGATGCGCTGGCTCACCTCCGCGGCGCAGCCGGACACCGGACGCGGGTACTGCGCGTCGAGGAAGCTGCCCTCGATGCCGCGCACCGTGACCGGGGCGAAGGCTCCGGCAGACAGCGGCACGTCGGGGAAGATATGGCGCAGCGCGAGGTAGACGGCGGACAGCGTGGTGGCCCGCACCGAGTTCATCGGCCCGGCGCAGGGCGGCGAGGAGCCGGTGAAGTCGCAGGTGAGCCCGTCGCCCGCCCGCGTCACTGTCAGGGCGATGGTCAGCGGCTCGTTCACCACGCCGTCGCTGTCGACATGGGCCTCGGTCCGGTAGCTTCCCTGCGGGATGGTGGCGATGGAAGCGCGCATCTGCGCCTCGGCCAGCCCGCGCATCGCCGCGATGGTCCCGGCGACCGTGGCGTCGCCGTAGCGGTCGAGGAGCGCGTGCAGCCGCGTCTCGCCCACCTTCAGCGCCGCCGCTTGCGCCTTGACGTCGCCGATGCGCTGGCCCGAGACCCGGATGTTGGAGCAGATGATGGCCCAGATTTCCGGGTCCATCGCGCCTTTCTTGAACAGCTTCACCGGCGGCAGGCGCAGGCCTTCCTGTTCCGCCTCCGTCGCCGAGGCGGAGAAGCCGCCCGGCACCGCGCCGCCGGTATCCGGCCAGTGCCCGGTGTTCGACAGCCAGCAGAAGATGCGGCCCTGCCGCCAGACCGGCATGGCGAAGCGCACGTCCATCAGATGGGTGCCGCCAAGGTAGGGGTCGTTGACGATGTAGATGTCGCCCGGCTCCGGCGGCAGCGTCTCGCCGGAGGCGATCCGCGCGATCAGGTGGCGGGTGGAGAACTGCATGGTGCCGACGAACACCGGCAGGCCCCTGGCGCCTTGGGCGATCAGCGAGCCGTCCACCGCGTCGTAGATGCCGTCCGAGCGGTCGTCGGCCTCGGCGATGACCGGGGAGAAGGCGGCGCGGGAAAAGGCGAGATCCATCTCGTCGCAGACCTGCTGCAGCCCGGCCTGAATGACGGCAAGGGTGACGGGGTCGATCATGCCGTGGCCTCGCCTCGCCGGATCCGTGCCGATGCCGGGCGCGCGCCTCCCGTCCCATCATCTCTTGTCAAATATCCCGGGGGGAGCGCAGCGGGGGGCAGCGCCCCCCTCACCGCTCTGCACCGGGAGCCGCCGATGCCGAAGCTTGGGGAAGGGGGGGTCGCGGGGGGCCGCCCCCGCGCGTGGCCCAACCGGCGGAGCGGCCCTCTTCGGGCCGCGACAGAGGGCGGGAGCGCTCCGGGAGCGGTCATGGCGCCACCGCCACGATCAGGTTGCCATCCGCGTCCTGTGCCGCGCGGTCGCCGGGGGGCAGGAGGACCGTCGTGTCCATCTGTTCGATGATGACCGGGCCCGTCAGCCTCGCTTCGGCCGGCAGGTGGTCGCGCCAGTAGACCGGCGTGTCGCGCCAGCCGTCGAACCACACCGGCCGCGACCCGGTCTGTGCCTCGGCGAGCGTCGCCTTGCGCCCGGCGGGGTCGATCAGGCGGGAGAGGTCCACTTCCGGCCGGCGGCCGGTCACGGCGGTGGTGAGGTTGACGAGGTTCGCCCGAATCTCCGGCAGGTCGACCTGAAACCGCGCATGGTAGGCGGCGTCGAACAGGTGTTGCAGGTCGTCCCGGGTCGGCATGCCGGAGGGCAGCGCGACGCGCAGCAGGTGGGTCTGGCCGACGAACTGCATGTCGGCGGCATGCGCCACCTCCACCCCGGTCAGCGCGATGCCCGCCGCCGCCACCCGGGTGCGGCCTTCATCCGCCTGCGCGGCGAGGATGGCGTGGACCTCGGCCATGTCGGCGGCGTCCAGCGGGCGGTTCAGCGTGCGCACGAAGTCCTGCCGCAGGTCGGCGCAGACGCAGCCCAAGGCGTTGGTCAGGCCCGGGCGCGCGGGGACCAGCACCTTCGGGATCGACAGCTCGCGGGCCAGCGCCATGGCATGCAGCGGCCCGGCGCCGCCGAAGGCGAACAGCGCAAAGTCGCGCGGGTCGGCGCCGAGGGAGACCGAGACCATGCGCATCGCGCCCGCCATGTGGACATTGGCCAGCCGGATCACCGCCTCGGCCGCTGCCTCGGCCGCAAGCCCCAAGGGCGCGCCGATCTCCTCGGCGAAGGCGCGGCGCACCTCGTCCATCCGTCCGCCGAACCGCGACGGGGAGAGCCGGCCGAGCAGCAGGTTCGCGTCCGAGATGGTCGGCCGCGTGCCGCCCCTGCCGTAGCAGATCGGCCCGGGCACCGAGCCTGCGCTGTCCGGGCCGACGCGCAGCATGCCGCCCGCGTCCACCCGTGCGATCGAGCCGCCCCCCGCCCCCACGCTGCGCACGTCCACCAGCGGCACGTGGATCGGCATCGCGTATTCGATCTCGACCTCGTGGCTGACCGGCGCGCGGCCGGCGCGGATCAGCGCCACGTCGGTCGAGGTGCCGCCCATGTCGTAGGTCAGCAGGTCGGGGAACCCGGCCCGCCGCCCGGTGGCAATCGCCGCCATGACGCCCGAGGCGGGGCCCGACATCACTGTCTTGACCGCCTCGGCCGCCACCGTGCGGGCCGGGGCCATGCCGCCGTTGCCGGTGAGGATCAGCAGGTCGTTGTTGTAGCCCTGCGCCGTGAGCCCCTCGGCCAGGCGCGAGACGTAGCGTTCCAGGATCGGCTGCACCGCCGCGTTGACCGCCGCCGTCACGCCGCGTTCGAACTCGCGGCTTTCGGACAGGAGCTGGTGGCCGGCGGTGACGTAGGGTGTGGGCCAGATCGCGCGCGCGATCTCCAGCGCGCGCAACTCATGCGCGGGGTTGGCGTAGCTGTGCAGGAAGTGGATGACGAGGCTTTCGCAGCCCTTGGCGAGCAACTCGGCAAGGGCGGCCCGCAGCGCCGCCTCGTCCAGTGGCGTCAGCACCCGGCCGCGCGCGTCCATCCGCTCCGGCACCTCCAGCCGCAGGTCGCGCGGGATCACCGGGGTGAACCGCCCGGTCATGCCATAGGCCTGCGGCCTTGTGCGGCGGCCCAGTTCCAGCACATCGCGGAAGCCTTGCGTTGTCACCAGGCCGGTGCGGGCGAGCTTGCGTTCCAGCACCGCGTTGGTGGTGGCGGTGGTGCCGTGGACGGCGAGCGCCACCTCCGCCAGCGCCACGCCGCCCGCCGCAAAGGCGTCGAGCACGCCCTGCGCCTGCCCGCCCTTCCCGGGGTCGAGTGTCGTCGCCACCTTGGCAAGCGTCACCGCGCCGGTGGCCGGGTCCTGCACCACGAGGTCGGTGAACGTCCCGCCCACGTCCACGCCCGCGACCAGTCTCGCCCTCGGCTCAGACATCACACCCCCAGATGCGCCCGGAACGGCGCCGCGCCGGGGGTCAGTTCCGCCGCCGCGCGGGTCTCCGCCACCACCCCCTGACCCATGAAGACGATGCTGTCGGCCAGACGCAAGGCCGCCTCGACCCGCTGTTCGACCAGCAGGATCGCCACGCCCTCGCCGCGCAGCGTGCGGATCGCCGCGCCGATCAGCGCCGCGATCGACGGCTGCAACCCCTCGGACGGCTCGTCGAGCATCAGCACCCGCGGCTCCAGGCAGAGCGCCCGGCCGATCGCCAGCATCTGCTGCTCACCCCCCGACAGGGTCTGCGCCGCCTGCGTGAGCCGCTCCGCCAGGCGGGGAAACAGCGCCAGCACCCGGTCGCGCACCGAGCCGGGCGAGCCGCGCGTCATCAGCCCGATGGTCAGGTTTTCCGCCACCGTCAGCGGCCCGAACAACCGCCGGCCCTGCGGCACATAGCCGATGCCTTCCCGCGCGATGCGGTGCGCCGGATGCTTCTGGAGCGCGGTGCCAGCCAGCGTCACCTGGCCGGCCGTGGGCGGGCAGAGGCCCATGATCGCGCGCAGCGTCGTGGTCTTGCCGGTGCCGTTGCGGCCCATCAGGCAGGTGATCTGGCCTGCCGGCACCTGCAGCGTGACCCCGCGCAGCACCTCGACCGGCCCGTAGCCGGCGGTAACGTTCTCAAGGCTCAGCATCGCCGACCCTCACGCATCGACGGTGCCGAGATAGGCGGCCTGCACCGCCGGGTTGGCGCGCACCTCCTCAGCGGTGCCGCTGGCCAGCACGCGCCCGGCCTCCAGCACCGTGATCCGGGTGGCGAGGTCCATCACCACCGACATGTTGTGCTCGATCAGCAGCACGGTCATCGCCGGCACCAGGCTGCGGACCAGCGCGGTGAAGCCCGCGATCTCACCGACCGCGAGGCCCTGCGTCGGCTCATCGAGGATCAGGAGCCGCGGCCGCAGCGCCAGGCCCATGGCCAGTTCCAGCATCCGCTGGTGGCCGTAGGACAGCGTGCCGGCGACGTCCTCTGCCAGCGCCGCCAGGCCGACGCGGGCCAGCACCGCCGGCACCGCCTGCGCCGTGGGCGCGCCATGGCCCTGTGCGGCCAGTGCGACGTTGTCCCACACCGTCAGCCGGGGAAAGATCGCGGTGATCTGGAAGGTGTAGGCGATGCCCCTGCGTACGCGGGCATGGGCCGGAAGCCGGGTGATGTCCTCGCCGGCCAGCCGGATCCTGCCGGCATCGGCGGCCACGCGGCCACAGAGGAGACCGACGAGCGTCGTCTTGCCCGCCCCGTTCGGGCCGATCAGCGCATGGATTTCTCCGGCCGCGACGTCGAGGTCCACGCCGTCCACGGCCCGCACGCCGCCGAAGTGGCGCTTCAGGCCGCGCGCCTCCAGGAGCGTCACGGCAGCCACCTGAGCCGCCGCTCGCGCAGCGTGCCAAGGACGCCGAGCGGGGCAAAAAGCACCAGCAGGACCAGCGCCGCACCGACCGCAGCAAGATGCGCGTCGGTGACGGTCGAGGCGAGGTCGATGAGGTAGAACATCACCGCCGCGCCGAGGAGCGGGCCGAGCACCGTGCCGGCGCCGCCGACGAGGACGTAGAGCAGCGGCAGGATCGAATACTGCACGGTGGCAAAGGTCGCGCCGACATAGCCGAACAGCAGCGCGTAGGCCGCCCCTGCCGCCCCGGCCATCAGGCCGGACAGGGTGAGCGCCGCGAGCTTCAGCCGGAACGGGTCGTAGCCCAGCATCCGCGCCCGCTCCTCGTTCTCGCGCAGCGCCACGAGGCTTCTGCCGAACGGCGACCGGACCACCGCGAGGCAGCCGAGCAGCGCCGCGGCGAACAGCCCCCAGGCGGCCAGGTAACGCGGCAGGTCGGCCGTCAGGTCCGCGCCGAACAGGCGCCGTGCCGCGGCCGGCACGACAAAGCCCTCGTCGCCGCCGGTGACGGCGCCGAAGTAGAGCAACGCCAGATACCCCGCCTGCGCGAACATCAGCGTGACGATCATGAAGGCGACGCCCCCGGTGCGCAGCGCCAGGACCCCGGTCAGCGCCGCCGACGCGGCGCCCGCCGCGACCCCGGCCAGCGCCGCCACCGGCGTCGGCCAGCCCAGGAGCGTGACCGAAAGCCCGGTGGCATACATCCCGGCGGCGAAATGCAGCGCATGGCCCAGGCTCAGCATCCCGGTGTAGCCGAAGGCGAGGTTGTAGCCGATGGCGAAGACCGCCAGCACCATGATCCGCGCGGCGTTGGTATGGTGGTAGGCGGGCAGCAGGAAGCCCAGCGCCAGCAGGACCGCCAGTACCGACAGGTGCAGCGCCAGCGCCCTGCTCATGCCCGCGCCCCGAACAGGCCCTGCGGCCGGAACACCAGCACGAAGGCCACAAGGAGGGTGGCGATGATCTTCGCCAGCGTCGGCGAGAAGAACATCGAGATCACCCCGTCCGACAGACCAACCAGCAGGGCCGCGACCAGCGTGCCGCGCAACGACCCCAGCCCGCCGAGGATGACGACGATGAAGGACAACAGCAGCGGATCGGCCCCCATCAGGTAATGCGCCTGGCTGATCGGCACCACCAGCACGCCCGCCAGCGCCGCAAGCCCGGCGCCCAGCGCGAAGGTCAGGGTATAGACCCGCCCGGTATCGATGCCGAAGGCGCGCGCGGTCTCCGCGTCGATCTGGGCCGCGCGCATGACGAGGCCGGCCTTCGTGCGCGTCATCAGCAGCCAGACGGCGGCAAGGATCGCCAGCGCGGCCAGGATGACGACGAGCTTGTAGCCCGACCAGCCGAACCAGGGCAGCTGGATGCGCCAGGCAAAGGGCGCCTCCACCGGCCGCGCGTCGGGCCCGTAGAAGCTCAAACTCGCCTGCTGGATCAGGTAGAGCAACCCGATCGTGGCCACGATGGTCGCCTCCGGCGAATAGTTCAGCCGGCGCAGGATCAGCCGGTCGGCCACCGCCGCCAGTCCGGCCACGGCAACGGGGGCGCAGGCCAGCGCCGCGACAAAGCCGGCCCAGGGCGGTCCGGGAACCAGCTGCGCCACCGCCCAGGCGCCGATGGCGCCCAGCATGAAGAACTCGCCATGCGCGACGTTGACCACACGCATCACCCCGAAGACGAGGCTCAACCCTACCGCCGTCAGCGCCAGCACCGCGGCGATCTGCGCGCCTTCCATCAGCGCCAGGAGGAGGAAGGGGCCGAAACTCACGCGCGAACCCCGGCGTGGCGCGACGCGAGAGGCTCCCGCGCGGCTGCGCAGCTTGGGCCAGGCAAAGGGGGGGCATGCCCCCCCTTTGCATCCCCCAGGCGCTGTGCGTGGAGAGGCCAGCGCCCGTGGCCATCTTGCGCCCTGGCGGGCGCGCTTGCGTCGCGCTTCCGAATGTCCGTCCGGTCAGGCGGAGAGCGCCGGGGCGCGGCCCCGGACCCCGGGGGTTTTGGGCAAGGATGAAGCCATTGGCCGGACCGGGGCGATGGCACTGTCTTGCCTTGCGCATCATCCTTGCCAAATAACCCGGG
>JANOGU010000019.1:0-3310 GCA_031406135.1 Rhodobacterales bacterium | reverse complement strand
GTAATCTTCTTGGCGCACCAGCATGGCCCAGGCGGTGCGCGCGGTCTTGTTGGCGATGGCAACGGTAACGAGCCGGGTCGGTTTGCGCCCCAGGAGGGACCTCACCCAGGCACCGGTTCGGGTGTCGTTGGTTTCGGCCCTACGGGTCACGGAGGTGGCGCCGACGACCAGCAAGCGCCTCAGATAGCCGTTTCCCATCTTCGAGATGTGCCCGAGGCGATCCTTGCCCCCGGACGAGTTCTGTCGCGGCACAAGGCCGAGGAAGGCCGCGAACTGTCGTCCCGACTTGAAGACGGCCGGATCGGGCACGCTGGCGGAGAGCGCCGTGGCGGTGATGATGCCGACGCCCGGGATCGTCTCGAGCCGTCGGCTGGCCGGGTTCTGCCGGTGCCATGCCAGAAGTTGGCGCTCGATGCCCCGGATCGCTGTCGCGAGGCTGTCAAGTTGCGCCGCCAGTGCCAGAAGTGCGGCCCGCGCGATCTCCGGGATAGGAAAGCTTTCTCCACGCCGAAGGCTACCGACAAGTTCGATAGCATTTCTTGGCCCCTGGGCCGCGATGATCCCGAACTCGGCCAGATGCGCCCGGATCGCATTGAGCAACATCGTGCGCTGGCGCATCGCGAGGTCGCGCGACCGGTGCAGGACCAGAACACTTTGCTGCTCCTCGGTCTTCACCGGCACAAAGCGCATGTTGGGCCGGGAAACGGCCTCGCAGATTGCCTCGGCGTCTGCGGCATCATTCTTCTGCCGCTTGACGTAAGGCTTCACGTATGCGGGCGGGATCAGCCGGACGTCATGGCCAAGCGCCGCGATCGCACGCGCCCAATAATGCGATGTTGCGCATGCCTCCATCCCGATCAGGCAAGGATCCAGCTTGCCGAGAAAGTCGAGCACGGCCCCTCGCCGCAGCTTCTTCTGCAAGACAACCGCCCCATCAACATCAACGCCGTGAAGCTGAACCACGGACTTGGCCAGATCGATCCCCAGTGTTGCAATCTCCATGTGGGCGGCTCCTTCCCTCTGTTGGGTTGCGACAGCACCAGCATGGCACATCGCGATGCCGTCGGGGTGGAGCCGTCCACACCATCAGAGGAATCGGGCCCGCGCCTTTCCCGGTGCTCTTCTATGAAGAGAGGATGCAAATCGTTGTTCTGTAAGGAAAAAGACCTTGCAGCGCGCCGAAGAGACCAACAACCGAGCCGCGTTAAGCTTAAGCGGCGAAGTTCTTCTGACAGGACCGGTGGGAAGAGTGAATCACGAAACAGCGCTACCGGGACTCCACAATCCGATTCAATCAGATGCGGACATGCTCAAAGGTCGCTAGTTGGACCGATGGACGAAGCGAACCCAGCAGAAATAGCTGTGCCTACGCTTGCTTCTTCCGAGAAAAAAGATCGACCAAGTCGACTGCGCCGCCATTCCTGGTGCCAAGTTCGAGGCTCCCCTCGATCACGCCCAAGTGCTCAGCCATGAGATCGGCCGCGGCCTGGCCATCGCGCGCCTTGAAGGCGCGCAGGATCCGTTCGTGGTCATCGTCACGGCAGTTCGCCACGCTGGGCGCCCCGAATATTCCAATGATCAGCGACGTGCGCGTGACAAGCTCTTTCATCATCCGCAGCATGACCGAATTTGCCGCAATCTGCGCAAGGAGCAGGTGAAACTGGCCCGAGAGGCGGATTGCCTCCTGGCGAGAATGCTCATGATGCGCCGCGTGTTCCTTGATCAGGTGCGCGGTCAGATTCTCAATGTCCTCGTCGGTGGCCCGCGCGACCGCCAGTCGCGCGATTGTCGGTTCCAGGGTCAGGCGAGCCTCGAACACTTCCCGCGCCTGCCGGGGCGTGGGGGATGCAACAAAGGCACCACGATTGGCCTGCAGGTCGACGACTTCGCGACTGGACAACAGGAGCAACGCACGGCGGATGCGCATTCGGCCCACCCCGAAGGCCTCACATAGCGCCGATTCGGAAAGCTTCGTCCCCGGTGGCAAGCGCTGCTGAACGACCGCATCGAAAATGCGCTCCACGATGTCTTCTTCAGCCATTTCATCGGCAACCGATGCATCTTCGATCGGTTGAGGCGCGGCAGCCATCTGAGAGTGTCCACTCTGTTTGTCAGCAACTACAGTTGGGTAGTGAACAATAAGCCATCGATCAAGGTCGATCCATCGTAAACCATTCCGAAATTTTTTGTTGACAGGATTGTTAACAAAATATCTGATCGATGGACAACGACCCCGAACCGGGGCGCGAAAAACCATCCTTTTGGCTCACAGGGAGTTTGCCACATGCTTCGCCGTACCCTTCTCAAGACTTCTGCGCTTGCCGCCGTTGCAAGCATCGCCATGCTTGGCACCTCGTTCGCCGAAAATCCGGTCCTGAAGATCGGTTTCGTCGGCGTCACATCAGGCCCGGCCGCGGCCTGGGGCACCTCGAACCAGCGCTCGATGGAAACCCGCGCCGCCTGGATCAACGAGACCGGCGGCTATGACATCGGCGGCACGATGTACGACATCGAGATCGTCTCTTTCGACGACCAGAAAGACCCCAAGCGCGCGATTGCCGGCATGGAGCAGATGGCTCAGGCGGGCATCCACTATGTCGTCGGCCCGAACGTTGATGACGGTGCGGCCGCCGTGCGCCCGGTGGCCGAGCAGAACGGGATCATCTACTTCCCCTATGCTTTCCCGAAAGAGCTGTACACCGCGCCCGCGTCCAACGCCGTTCTGGGCATGATCGCGAACTACCAGTCTGGCCCGGCCATCTACAAAGCCCTGATGGAAAACAACGGCGTGAAGAAGGTGGCCTTCGTTGCCGCCAACGAATCCGATCCGTTGTCGCAGCGTGACGGCGGTGTTGCGGCCGCGAAGGCGCTTGGGCTGGAAGTGGTTTCCGACAGCGTGACCTACCAGGTCGATACCACCGACTTCACCCCGGTCCTGTTGCCGGTCATCCAGTCGGCGCCGGACCTTCTGGTCCTGTCGGGCGTGTCGCCTGCCAACGCGCCGCAACTGATCCGCTCGGCGCGCGAGCTGGGCTATACCGGGCTGATCTCGACCGAAACGGCGCAGGACGCGGCCGTGCTGCAAGAGGGCGCGGGCGAGCTGGCCAATGGCTTCATCTCGGTCGGCGGCGCTTCGACCCCCGAACTTGCCTCGGACATGATGCGCGAATTCGTGGAGCGCTATACCGCAATGTTCGGCGAGTATAACGACGAGTCCAACACCAAGGTCTATGCCCTCGACTACATTCTCGAGACCATCAAGGCCAATCCGGCCGCTCTCGATAATGTCGACGAGTTCAAGAAGACCATC
>JANOGU010000005.1:0-13737 GCA_031406135.1 Rhodobacterales bacterium | reverse complement strand
ACCTCGGATCAGCGCAAATCCCACCTCCCGGAATGGACCCACATGTACAATTGGCACCGCCCGCACGGCAGTCTAAACTCCAAGCCACCCATCAGCCGTCTCGCGTTACCGATGGACAACCTGTTGAGGTTCCACAACTAGGGCGCTCAGAACGCAAAGGTCGGTTCCGTCTTGCCGGTGGCCTTGTCGAAGATGCAGGCGACGCGGTCGGTGCCCTCGGCTTCGGAGGTGACGATGGCCACGCCACAGGGGTCTGGCCCAAACGGGGTCACCTCGTTCTCAACGCTGCCGCACCGGTCGATCCGGGCGAGGCAGGTCCGCTCTACCATCCTGCGGAATTCCGCCCACATGTCCTCGATCGCGGTATTGACAGGCGTTGTGAGCAGGCCCAGGCGCAGCGCGCGTGGGCATCCCTTGCGGGAGGTCAGCCGGCGTCGGTCTTGCCGCGCCGGTCGTGGCGCAGGTTGGCGTAGAGCACATGCGTGCGCCAGCGGCCGCCGATCTGCAGGTAGCTCTGCGCCACGCCCTCGTATTTGAACCCGGTGCTTTCCAGAAGGCGTCGCGAGGCCGCATTCTCGGGCAGGGTCGCGGCCTCGATGCGCGACAGGTCGAGTGTGGTGAAGGCGTGGTGGACCAGCGCTTCGATCGCCTCGCGCATGAAGCCCTGGCGCGCGTGGTCGGCGCCGATCCAGTAGCCCAGCGTTCCGGCCTGCGCCGGGCCGCGGCGGATGTTGTCGAGCGTGATCGCACCGAGGAGGGCCTGATCGCCGCGGCGGATCATCATCAGCGGCACCGCGGTGCCCTGCGCCAGCGCCCGGGAGGCCCAGTAGACCCGGTTGGTGAAGGCGCGGCGGGACAGGTGGTCGGGCGACCAGACCGGCTCCCAGGGAGCGAGGAAGGTGGCGCTGTGGCGGCGTACCTCCGACCAGGCGCGCCAGTCCGCGTGCTGCGGCAGGCGCAGGGTCATCCGCCCGGTCTCGATGGTGAGCTTCCGGCGGAAGCCCAGCATCAGGCGGCGAGGCCCTTGCGGATCGCGGTCAGGCCCGGGGCCTTCTTCACCGGGCCGTAGAGCGCCAGTGCCGAGCCGCCGCCGGAAAGGCTTTCGGCATAGGCGCGCACGTCGCCCACGGTGACGGCGTCGATCTTTTCCACCGCCTCGGACACGTCCGGCACGCGGCCCCAGATCGCAACCATGCGCGCCAGCCGTTCGGCGCGGGACGAGGGGCTTTCCAGCCCCATCAGCATGCCGGCCTTGAGCTGCGCGCGGGCGCGGGCGACCTCGACCTCGGTCATGTCCTCGGCGGAGCGTTTCAGCTCGTCGACGGTCAGGCGGGTCAGGTCGGCGATCTCGTCCTTCGAGGTGCCGGCGTAGATGGTGATCGAGCCGGTGTCCTCGTAGGCGCCGGCCTGGGCGAAGATCGAATAGCACAGGCCGCGTTCCTCGCGGATCTTCTGGAACAGCCGCGACGACATGCCGCCGCCGATGGCCATGGCGTAGACCTGCGCCGCATGCACGCGGGGGTCGCGGTAGCCGGGGCCTTCCAGCGCCAGCGCGAAATGCACCTGCTCCAGGTCCTTGACCTCGCGCCGTTCGGTGCCGGCGAAGCGCGCCGCCTCCATCAGGCTGGTGCCCAGCGGTGCGAGGCCGCCGAAGATCGTCTCGGCCTGGGCCACCAGCGCGTCGTGGTCCACGCCGCCCGCGGCGGCCAGGATCATCTGGTCCGGCCCGTAGCGTTCCGAGACGAACCGGCGGAAGTCGTCGGCCGTGTAGGCGGCGACCTTGTCCGCCGGCCCAAGGATGGTGCGGCCAAAGGGCTGGGCGGGGTAGGCCGCCTCTTGCAGCCAGTCGAAGACGATGTCGTCGGGCGTGTCCAGCGCCTGGCCGATCTCCTGCAGGATCACATGGCGCTCGGTCTCCACATCCGCCGCGTTGAACGCCGGGTTCAGCGTGATGTCGGCGATGACGTCGAGCGCAAGGCCCACATCGGCGGTCAGCACGCGGGCGTAGTAGGCGGTGGTTTCCTTGGAGGTATAGGCGTTGATGTAGCCGCCGACATCCTCGATCTCCTCGGCGATCTGCAGCGCGGTGCGGCGTGTCGTGCCCTTGAACGCCATATGTTCGAGGAAATGCGCGATGCCGTTCTGCTCCGCCCGCTCGTGCCGCCCGCCGGCCAGGACCCAGAGGCCGACCGAGGCCGACTGCAACCCCGGCATGTGCTCGGTGGTGACGCGAAGGCCGTTCGGCAGGGTGGTCAGCTGGCTCAACGCGCGATCCTTTCGCGGATCAGGGATCTTAGGGCGGCAAGGTCGTTGCCGATAGGCGTCACGCGCTCTGGCCGGTCGAAAAGGTCGGCCATGCGGCCGGGCAGCGCCGGCCGGAGGCCGGTGGCGGCCTCCACGGCGTCGGGGAACTTCGCCGGATGCGCGGTGGCCAGCGTGACCATGGGGACGGGGCCGGGGTGCTGTCCGGCGACATGGACCCCGACTGCGGAATGCGGGCAGAGCAACTCGCCGGTGGCAGCGCGGGTGCGGGCGATGGTGGCGGAGGTCTCTTCCTCCGAAGCGCGCCCCGAGGCGAAGCGGTCGCGCAGCGCCCCCAGCGCCCCCTGCGGGATGCGGAAACCGCCGGTCGCGAGGTCGGCCATCAGCGCCGCCGTGGCCGCGCCGTCGCGGTCCAGGGCGTCGAAGAGGGCGCGTTCGAAGTTGGAGGAGACCTGGATGTCCATCGAGGGCGAGATCGAAGGTTTCACGCCGCCGGTCCGGTAGTCCCCGGATCGCAGCGCGCGGTCGAGGATGTCGTTCTGGTTGGTGGCAATGATAAGGCGCTCGATGGGCAGACCCATCGAACGCGCGATCTGGCCGGCATAGATGTCGCCGAAGTTGCCGGTGGGCACGGTGAAGCTGACCGGCCGGTGCGGCGCGCCCAGCGCCACCGCGGCAGTGAAGTAGTACACGGTCTGCGCCAGCACGCGGGCCCAGTTGATCGAATTCACCCCGGCAAGCCCCACCCCGTCGCGGAATTCGTGGTCGTTGAAGAGGTCCTTCACCCGGGCCTGGCAATCGTCGAAATCGCCGTCGAGCGCCAGCGCGTGGACATTGGCCTCGCGCGGCGTCGTCATCTGCCGGCGCTGCACCTCGCTGACCCGGCCGTGCGGGAAGAGGATGAAGAGATCGACGTTCGAAAGCCCCCGGAACGCCTCGACCGCCGCCGAGCCGGTGTCGCCCGAGGTGGCGCCGACGATGGTGATCCGCTGCCCCGACTTCGCCAGCACCGCCTGCATCATCCGGCCGATGAGCTGCATGGCAAAGTCCTTGAACGCCAGCGTCGGCCCGTGAAACAGCTCCAAGAGGAAGTGGTTGGGCGCGAGTTGCTTCAGCGGCGCGCGGGCGGGGTGGCCGAAGCCGCGGTAGGCGGCGGCGATCAGGGCGCGGAACTCGTCGTCGGTGAAGGCGCCGCCCAGGAAGGGGTGCATCACGCGCACGGCCACGTCCTCGTAGGGCAGGCCCGCCAGCGCCGCGATGTCCCCGGGCGCCAGCTGCGGAACGGTCTCGGGCACATAGAGCCCGCCGTCGCGCGCCAGCCCGGTCATCATCGCGTCCGTGAAGCTGAGCGCCGGGGCCTGACCCCGGGTCGAGATGTAGCGCATGTCCCCCCTCACGCCGCCCCGTCCGACGGACGCCGCCTGATACGCCAGAGGTAAAGCAGAGTCATCCCTGCCCAGACGGTCGCCAGCCCGAACCACTGCACGGCATAGCCGAGGTGGTTGTTGGCGATGCCGGCGGTGTCCGGCGGCCAGGGCACGATGCCGTCGCCGGTGGGGCCGCGGGCCACGATCAGCACCGGCTCGGTGTTCAGCGCCGCCGCCAGCGCGGGGAGGTCGCGGGCGAACCAGAGGTTCCGTCCGAGGTCCGGGGCGGGGGTGAAGCCGTCGACCTCGTCGGGCCAGAGCAGGTTGCCGGTCACGGCGACGCTGGCCGTCTGCCGGGGGGTGTCGCGGGCATTTTCGCGCAGGAAGCCGCGGTCAAGAAGCAGGCGGCGGCCCTCGTCCGTTTCGAGGACCGCGATGACGCGGAAGCCGGGGCCGTCGTCGCGGCGGCTGGTCAGCACCAGCGCCTCGTCTCCGGTCAGCCGTCCCGCCGCAGTGACGGGCAGGTAGGCATCGCGGGCAGGGTCGGGCCGGTCGGGTACCGCCACCGGATCGGCGCCGATCTTCGCCGCGATCTCGGCCAGCCTGGCTTCCTTCGTTTCCAGCCGCTGCAATTGCCAGACCCCCAGCGACAGCAGCACGGCGCAGCCGCAGAGGCCGAGGACGAGGGGGAAGCCGAAGCGCCTCACCGGACGCGAAAGGCGCGGACCGGCCGCCCGCGCCCCCTGTCATCGGTCATCTGCACCTGCGGACCGGGGCGGCCTCAGGCCGACCCCCAGATGTAGACCGCGGCAAACAGGAACAGCCAGACCACGTCGACGAAGTGCCAGTACCAGGCCGCCGCCTCGAAGCCGATGTGCCGCTCCGGTGTGAAGTGGCCCTTCAGCGCCCGCACCAGGCAGACCGCGAGGAACACCGTGCCGATGATCACATGCGCGCCGTGGAAGCCGGTCGCCATGAAGAAGGTCGCGCCATAGATGTTGCCCGAGAAGCCGAATGCGGCGTGGCTGTATTCGTAGGCCTGGAAGATGGTGAACAGGATCCCGAGCCCGATCGCCAGGATCAGGCCGTTGACCAGATCGCGGCGGTTGTTCTCGTGCACCAGGGCGTGGTGCGCCCAGGTCGCGGCGGCGCCGGACCACAACAGGATCAGCGTGTTGATCAGCGGCAGGTGCCACGGGTCGAAGGTCTCGATCCCGGCCGGCGGCCAGACCCCGTCCACCCCCGGCGACAGGCCATCGGGGTGCATCGGGTAGAGCGCGTTCTTGAAGAAGGCCCAGAACCAGGCCGAAAAGAACATCACCTCGGACATGATGAACATGATGAAGCCGTAGCGCAGCCCGATGCTGACCACCGGCGTGTGGTCGCCGACGTGGCTTTCGTGGATCACGTCCGACCACCAGGCGAACATCACGTAGAGGACCAGCACCAGCCCGATCAGGAAGACCCAGGGCTGCGGGCTCTGCACCTGCGGCGATTGCCACAGGACGAAGCCCAGCAGCATGGTGAAGCCGCCGAGCGCGCCGAGGAACGGCCAGATCGAGGGCTTGAGGATGTGGTAGTCGTGGTTCTTGGCGTGGGCCATGGTTCCCTCGTTGGGTCTCAGCGGAGCACTGCGGCGGGCAGCGCGGCCTGTTCTTCCGGCAGGTCGGTTTCGTAGAATGTATAGCTCAGCGTGATCGTCCTGACAAAGCGGCCTTCGGCGTCGTCGGCGATGGCCGGATCGACGAAGAAGGTCACCGGCATCTGCACCGTCTCGCCCGGTTGCAGCACCTGTTCGGTGAAGCAGAAGCAGGCGATCTTGGTGAAGAAGCCGCCGGCGGCGCTGGGCGTCACGTTGAACGTGGCGGTACCGGCGATGCGCCGGTCCGAAAGGTTCGTGGCCTCGTAGAAGGCCAGTGCCGTCTCGCCCGGCCGCACGGTCATCTGCCGGACGACGGGGGTGAAGTCCCAGTTCAGGCCGGGGCCGGTGGAGGCGTCAAAGCGGACCTGGATGGTGCGGTCGCCGACCGCGCCCGGCGCCGCGGCGGCGGTGACCGGCGTGCCGCCGTAGCCGGTGGTGCGGCAGAACCAGTCGTAGAACGGCACCGCGGCAAAGCTCAGCGAGGCCATCACCGCCGCGACCCCGGCAAGCTTCAGCGCGGTGGACGATTGCGGGGTCACGGCGCCGCCGCCCCGGCCGCGGTGGCCAGTTCCGGGCGGGCAACGTGGTCAAACGCCTGCATCGGCTCGCCGCGGGTGATCTTGACGATCGACAGCGCGAAGACGACCACGACAAACCCGCCCAGCACCAGCCCCAGGCCGAGGTTGCGGCCGAAGCGGCGGGCGTGCAGCTCATGCGTCGGGCGCAGCGTCATGCCAGCCACCCGCGCAGCACCGCGTCGGTGGCGAAGGCGGCGAAATGCAGGAAGATGTAGAACAACGAGGCGCGGAACACCCTTTTCTCCACCCGGTAGCCGTCGGCCTCGGCCATGGCCTCGTCGCGGCGCCGGATGCGCCAGGCGCCGGTGAGAAACCAGCCGTTCAGCAGGATCGCCGCGGCGATGGTGACCGGCCCGCCGATCGACGACAGCGCCGCCGCCGCCGAGACCGGGACAAGCAGCAGGGTATAGGCCAGGATGTGGGCGCGGGTCGCCTTGCGGCCGTGGGTCACGGTCAGCATCGGTACGCCAGCCTTGTGGTAGTCCTCCTTCATGAACAGCGCCAACGCCCAGAAATGCGGCGGCGTCCAGATGAAGATCAGCGCGAACATCAGCCAGGCCTCGGTGCCGACCGACCCGGTGGCGCAGGCCCAGCCGATCACCGGCGGGAAGGCCCCGGCGGCGCCGCCGATGACGATGTTCTGCGGCGTCGCCCGCTTCAGCCACATCGAGTAGATCACGGCAGAGTAGAAGATGGTGAAGGCCAGCAGCCCCGCGGCCAGCAGGTTGGTGGCCAGCCCCAGCATCACCACCGACAGGCCGGACAGGGCGAGCCCGATCCCCAGCGCCTCGCCCGGCGCGACCTTGCCCGACGGCACCGGACGCTTCGCCGTGCGCCGCATCACCGCATCGATGTCGGCGTCCCACCACATGTTGAGCGCGCCGGAGGCCCCGGCGCCGACCGCGATGAACAGGATCGCGGCAAAGGCTTCGACCGGATGCAGCGACGCTGGCGCGACGACAAGGCCGACCAGCGCGGTGAAGACCACAAGCGACATCACCCGCGGCTTCAACAGCGCCACGTAGTCGCCGAACCCCGCCTCGCGGGGCTCTGCGGCATAGGCCTGAAGGCTCGCGTCGGTCATCCCCCGCCGTCCTTTGGTCCGGCTTCAGTCGGCTGCGGCGACGGCCAGCGGCCGCGGCTCGCCCGCGTATTCCGCCTTGGCCCCGGCCAGCCACTCGGCATAGGCGGCCTCGCTGACCACCTTCACCGTGATCGGCATGTAGGCATGCGCCATGCCGCACAACTCCGAGCACTGGCCGAAGTAGATGCCCTCGACCTCGGCCTTGAACCACAGTTCGGCCAGGCGACCGGGCACCGCGTCCTGCATCACCCCGAAGGAAGGGATTTTCCAGGCGTGGATCACATCGGTGGCGGTCACCTGCATGACCACGACCTTGTTCACCGGCACCACCACCGCGGTATCGGTGGCCAGCAGCCACTGGTCGCGGGAATAGCCGGCCTCGACCAGCTGCGCCTCGACCGCGGGCGTCAGGCGGTAGTCGCCCTCGGTCGCCGGCGCGCCGATCATGTAGCTGTCGAAGGTGAAACCGTCATCGACGTATTCGTAGCTCCAGTACCACTGGTTGCCCACGGCCTTGATCGTGAGATCGCCCTGCGGGATCTCCTGCTGCTTGAACAGCACCGGCAGCGAGAAGGCGCCGATGAACACCAGAATGACGATCGGGATGACCGTCCAGGTGACTTCGAGCGGTGAGTTGTGGGTGAAGCGCGCCGGGGTGGGGTTGCGGCGTTCGTTGTAGCGGAAGGCAACCCAGAGAAGCAGCGCCACCACGAACAGTGTGATCGCGCCGATCATCCACAGCAGCATCGTGTCGAGCCAGACGATGTCGTGCTTCAGTTCGGTCGCCGAGGGCTGGAAGTTGATCCCCCTGTCGACCGGCTGGCCGATGATCGGCAGGTCCTGCGCCGCCGCCATTCCGGCGACCGCAAATCCGCCAAGATACGCAAAGCCAAGATACGCAAAGAATGTCCCGATCCGCCGCATGTCCGGTTCCCGTCCGTTGCCTGCGGCCCCTGACGGGCCGCGTTTTCAGGCCCCCGGCGCGGGTCCGGCAGCCCTGTGGTTCTGCCGATCCTGAAATCACATCGGGGCTGCGCCGGCAAGGGTTGCCTTTCTCGCGGCGGTGGCGAAAGCGGGCGCCGGGCGGGGTGAAGGAACCGGCGCCGCCCGGCCTGTCCGGTCCCGTCCCCTCTCGCCCGTCGAGCCTGCCATTGCGGCCGTCGCCGCGGCGCCCTACCTCTGGCCGGACCCCACACGCGGTGAACCCGATGGCCGACGCCCCCTTCCGCCCGTTCGAGACGCATCTGGACGAGGCCGCGGCGCTGGCCGCGCTGCGCGAGGCCACGGCGGGGGCCGAGGACGGCGAGTTGTTCCTGGAACGTCGCCGGTCGGAACGGCTGGTGCTTGACGACGGCCGCATCCGCACCGCGGCTTACGAGGCGGCGCAGGGCTTCGGCCTGCGCGCGGTGCGCGGCGAGGTCGCCGGCTACGCGCATTCGACCGAGATCAGCGAGGCCGCGCTGCGCCGGGCCGGCGCGACGGCGCGGCTCGCCGTGGGGGCGGGCGGCGGCGTGCTGGCCGGCCCGCCGGCCGGGACCAACCGCAAGCTCTATACCGATGCCGATCCGCTGGCCGATGCGGCGTTTGGCGTGAAGGTGGAGGTGCTGCGCGAGATCGACGCCTTCCTGCGCGACCGCGACCCGCGCGTTATGCAGGTTTCCGCCCGGCTGGAGGCCTCCTTGCAGGAGGTGGAAATCCTGCGGCCGGAGGGGTTGCGGCTCAGCGACATCCGGCCAATGGCGCAGCTTTATATCTCGGTGATCGTCGAGGAGAACGGCCGACGGGAGACCGGCGGCGCGGGCGCTGGGGGGCGGTTCGGGCTGTCGGGCCTGATGGCGCGCGCGCACTGGCAGGGCGTGGCGGACGAGGCCTTGCGCGTCGCCCGGGTGAACCTCGCCGCCGTGGCGGCGCCGGCCGGGGTGATGGACGTGGTCCTCGGCCCCGGCTGGACCGGGGTCCTGTTGCACGAGGCCGTGGGCCACGGGCTCGAAGGCGACTTCAACCGCAAGGCCACTTCGGCGTTTTCCGGCCTGATGGGAACCCGCGTCGCCGCCCCGGGCGTCACCGTGGTGGATGACGGCACGATGCCCGACCGCCGCGGCTCGATCACCTTCGACGACGAGGGCACGCCCTCGGGCCGCACCGTGCTGATCGAGGACGGCATCCTGGTGGGCTACATGCAGGACCGGCAGAACGCCCGGCTGATGGGGGCCAAGGCCACCGGCAACGGCCGGCGGCAGGGCTTCGACCATATCCCGATGCCGCGGATGACCAACACCTACATGCTGGCGGGAACCGCGCAACCCCTTGATATCCTTTCCGACCTGAAGGAGGGCATTCACGCCGTGGGCTTCGCCGGCGGGCAGGTGGACATCACCAACGGCAAGTTCGTGTTCAACTGCACCGAGGCCTATCTGGTGAAAAACGGCCGCGTCGGCGCCCCGGTCAGGGGCGCCACCCTGATCGGCGACGGGGCCACCGCGCTCAAGCAGATCCGCGCCGTCGGCAACGACCTCGCCCTCGACCCCGGGATCGGCAATTGCGGCAAGAACGGCCAGTGGGTGCCGGTCGGCGTCGGCCAGCCCTCGATGATGATCGGCGGGCTGACCGTGGGCGGCTCGGCGGTGTAGGGCGGGGTTCACCCCGCCTTTCGCGACGGACGGCGGGGTGAACCCCGCCCTACGGCTGACGGCAGAGGTTTCGCCAGCCGTGCAGGTCGCCTAGGCTCGCGCCATGCTTGCTCCCGCCTCCCCCGCGTTCCTCGCCACCCTCACCGCCCGGCTGCCGCCGGGCACGCTGTCAGACCCCGAACCCCGCCACCTGACCGAACCGCGCGGGCGCTGGACAGGGCAGGGGGCGCTGGCGCGGCCCCGGACGGTCGGCGAGGTGGCGCAGATCGTTCAGGCCTGCGCCGCCGCCCGGGTCGGGATCGTGCCCTGGGGCGGCGGGACCGGGCTCGTCGGCGGGCAACTGATGTCCGACGGGCCACTGCCGGTGATTCTGTCGCTGGAGCGCATGGCCGCGGTCAGGGCGGTGCATCCGAAGGAGAACGTCCTGATCGCCGAGGCTGGCGTCACGCTTGCCGCCGCGCAGGCGGCCGCCGGCGCCGCGGGGCGGCTGTTCCCCCTGTCGCTCGCCTCGGAAGGCAGCGCCACCATCGGCGGCAACCTCGCCACCAACGCCGGCGGGGTGAATGTGGTGCGCTGGGGCAACGCGCGCGACCTCTGCCTTGGGCTCGAGGTGGTGCTGGCGGACGGGACGGTCTGGCACGGGCTCAGACGGCTGCGCAAAGACAACACCGGCTACGACCTGCGCCACCTCATGATCGGGTCCGAAGGCACGCTCGGGATCATCACCGCTGCCAGCCTTCGACTTGTCGCCCCGCCCGCCAGCCGCGCCGTGGCGCTGCTGGTGGTGGACAGCCCTGCGGCGGCGCTGGACCTCTTCCACCGGGCGGAGGCACGGCTGCCCGGCCTGGTCTCGGCCTTCGAGCTGATGTCCGGTATGGGCTTCCGCTTTCTGTCCGAAACCCTGCCCGACATCCGCCAGCCCTTCGCCGCCCCGCCCGGCTGGACCGTCCTTCTTGACCTCGGCCTGCCAGGGGGCCTGGACCCGTCGGACACGATGGAGGCGCTGGTCACCGAGGCGGCCGACCTGGTCCGCGACGGTCTGATCGCCCAGTCCGCCGCGCAGGCCGCGGCCTTCTGGCACCTGCGCGAGGCGATCCCGGAAGCCAACCGCAAGATCGGCGCCGTCTCCTCCCACGACATCAGCCTGCCGCTGTCGGTGCTGCCCGCCTTCATCGCCCGGGCCGACCGGGCCGTCGCGGCACTCGGCCCGTTCCGCATCAACTGCTTCGGCCATCTGGGCGACGGCAACCTGCACTACAATGTCTTCCCGCCGCAGGGCGCCCGCCGGAGCGACTTCGAGGGCCTGCGCGAGACGGTCAAGGGCTGCGTTCACGACCTCGTCCACGCCATGGACGGGTCGGTCAGCGCCGAACATGGCATCGGGCGGCTGAAGACCGGGGACCTTGAACGCTACGGCGACCCGGTGAAGCTGGCGGCGATGCGCGCGATCAAGGCGGCGCTCGACCCTTTGGGCATCCTTAACCCCGGCGCGGTTCTTCCGCGCTGATTTTTCCCTCCTGCCGCGGCCTTGAGAGCGAGTGCCCACGAAGGAGATGAACGCCGTTTCCGACGCAATCAAGGCGGCGCAGAAGGCGCTGCAGAATGAGCACGTGCTGGACTGCGTGCACAGGATGCGCGTGGCACAGGACGCGATGGCGGCCTGTGTCGCGGCCGCCGAGACCTACCGCAAGAAGATGATCTCGGCCTCGGAAACCGGCGTCACGGCGCTGGAACTGACCCGCGAGGCGTCGTTCATCGTGCTCGGCGCGCTCCGGTCCGCGGGTGCCGGCACCGTGCCGCGCGCCTGTGCCTTCTCGGCGATGGAGATCGGTGCGGCCTCCGGCGCGGTCAAGACGGCGGCGGGCGTGATCGCCGACACCTTCGCAGAGAGCGCCGAGTTCATGAGCCGCGTGCTGGGCAAGGTGGCCGAAGCCTTCGGCAAGGCGATCGACAGGGAGCTGGAGAGGGCCCTGGAGAAGGAAGCGGCCTGATCGTCGGTCGCGCTCCCCCCCGGCGGCGCTTCTGCGCCGCCGGGGGGCGTGCTAGGGTTGCGGCCGAGGAGGCGTTGCGATGCGCCGTCTGGCGTCCACCCTTGGCCTGGCCCTTGCGCTGGCGTCGCACGCGACGGCCGCGCCGGTGGCCTATGTGCTCGACCGTGACCAGTCCTCCGTGGCCTTCGAGACCGACTTTGGCGCCGACCGCATCACCGGGTCCTTCCCGATTGTCGCCGCCGACCTGACACTCGATTTCGAGCAGGTGGGCAACAGCACGGTCGCGGTCACCCTGGACGTGTCCGGCGCCCGCGCCAGCTTTCCCTTTGCGGCCCAGGCCCTGCGCGGGCCCAGGGTGCTCGACGCCTCGGAACATCCGCAGATCGCGTTCCAGAGCACGAAGGTCACCCCGGAGGGCGACGGCGCGCGCGTCGAGGGCAAGGTGACGGTGCGCGGGGTGACGCGGCCAATGGTGATGCGGGCGGAGATTTACCGGCAGAAAGGGACCGAAGCCGGCGACCGGTCGCACCTGACGGTGCGGCTGACCGGCGTCGTGGCGCGCAGCGCCTTTGGCGCCACCGGCTGGTCGGACATGGTGGGCGACGAGGTACGGCTGACGATCCTCGCCCGCATTGACGCGGCGCCCTGAGCCATGGACTGGCGCAATGGTCCGGACCAATTCGGCGCGGTGACGCGGTTCCTTCATTGGACAATGGCGGTGCTGATCGTGATGCAACTGCCACTCGGCTGGTGGATCGCGCGGATGCCGCCGGCGCTGGACACGCTGTGGCTCTTCGGCCTGCACAAGACCCTGGGGATCAGCGTGCTGGTGCTGGTGCTGGTGCGGCTGTTCTGGCACCGGCTGAGCCGGGTGCCGCTGCCGCTGGGACCCGATGGGCCGGCGCGTCGGGCGGCGAGGGGGGCGCATCTGGCGTTGTACGCGCTGCTAATGGCCGTGCCGCTGCTGGGGTGGATTGCCTCTTCGGCGACCGGGATCGACAGTGTGGTCTTCGGGCGGGTCGTCCTTCCGGTGATCGCGCCCCTGTCCGAAGTCTGGTCGGACGGCGGTTTCCTGGTCCACGCCTGGCTGGCCTGGGGGCTGGCGGTCCTGGTCGGTGGCCACGTCGCCGCGGCGCTGCTGCGCCGCGATGGCACCCTGAGCCGGATGCTGCGCGGGCGGGTCTAGCCGGGCGGCAGGGCGGCGAGGTTGGCCTCGACCGTCTTGGCCTCGGCCGAAGCCGGCCCGAGCGCCGCGGCGAGCACGCCCAGCGCCTCGCTGTAGACCTCGGCGGCCTCCCCGCCCCGCCCGTCGGCGGCCAGCAGCAGCCCCAGGTTGTTCAGCGCCCGGCCGTAGTCGGCGCTGGTCTTGCCCGGCGCAATGGCGAGAAGGTCCAGCGCCTCGAGGAAAAGCCGTTCCGCCGGCCCGGTCTCGCCGGCGGCCTGCCAGGCCCCGGCCAGCGCCGAAAGCTGGCCCGCCAGCGCGTCGGACCCGGCATAGGCCGCGCGCACCGCTTCCTCGGCCTCGGTCAGGATCGGGCGCGGGTTGCCGCCGGCGGCCTGCAGGAAGCCCGCCAGCGCCGTCAGCCGCATCGCGGTCTCGGCGCTGTCGAGCCCCAGCACCTGCCGCGACACCTCGGCCGCGCGGCGGTAGAGCGCCTCGGCCTCTTCGGCCCGGCCGGTGCTGGCCAGCAGTTCGGCGAGGTTGGCAAGCCGCGCCGGCACGTCCGGGTGGCGCTCGCCGAGGACGGCGCGGTCCACCTCCACCGCCTGCCGGAACAGCCGCTCGGCCTCGGAATTGCGGCCCTGCGCCCGCAGGATGACGCCGAGGTTGTTCAGCCGCTGCGCATAGTCGGCATCGCGGCTGCCCTGCGACCCTTCGGCAATGACGATGGCCTCGCGCAGCAGCGGCTCGGCCTCGGCCAGCCGGTTGGCCGCGACATAGGTCTGGGCGATGTCGGCCAGTGCCTCGCCATGCGCGGCGCTGCCCTGTCCGAAGCTGCGCACGGCGGATTGCAGGAGGGGCACGGCGTAGTTCTGCGCGGTGACCACGTCGCCCGCCATGCGCGCCCATTTCGAGCACGCCGCCCGCGACCGAAGGGCAGAAGCCAATCAGCGTGCCCGCAATGAGCCGCGGCATCGGCACCTGGATGACGCCGATCAGCAGCTGCGCGGGGTGAAGGGTG
>JANOGU010000371.1:0-3341 GCA_031406135.1 Rhodobacterales bacterium | reverse complement strand
CAGAACCTTGTTCAGCTCGTCATAGGTGACGAATCCACGCGCCTTCGCCGACTTGATGAATTTCTTCACCGTGGCGTCGTTCATGTCGAGCAGCGGACCGTCCGTCGCCTCTGGGGCGGACTTACGCTTCGCTGTCGCTTCTGCTTTCGCCATTCCGTCTCTCCGCAGACCCTTGTTGTCAGTCCGGCCTTCCCGCGCCGTCTCGACCTTCGCCGGCTGGGCTTTCACCGTGCCGGTCTTTTCACTTCCGCCTTTCGGCGGGGCCTCCCTACTCGCAACTGGTTTCGCAACCGGTTTGGCGCCCGCCTTGGGAGGCAGCGTCTTGGCCGGCTGGGTCTTCGCCGCAAGCGGCTTTGCTGGCGCGGCCGGCTTTGACTTTACCGGCTCGACCTTTTTCGAATCCTTCCCCGACGCCGCCTTTGCGGGTTGAGGCTTGGCAGCAGGCTTGCCCTTGGTTTCGGTCTTGGCAGGCGCTTTCACAGTCGCCTTGCCTTTGGCCGGGGGGGCTTTCGCCTTGTTCTTCACATCAGTCTTCAGAGCGTTTTGACTCCATAGCGGCCCCCATCCCACCGATGGCGTTCCTGAGATCCTGCACGCCGTCGCTCGCGGGTGAGGTAATCGCCTCGTCCACGACCGACCGGCTCGCGCTGCGCCGCTCGATCACTTTCTGCATGATCCTGGCCTGATGGGCGGCGCTCATGATTTCTACGCCTTCCTGGTCAGCCCGTTTCGTCGCCTGCACTTCCACCGCAAGCGTCCTGGCGACATGGAACCGTCCGATGGCGTCAAGCCAGTCGCGACCCTCATTTGACGAAGGGTCCATCGGCTGCCCGACTGGGAAGGTTTCCAAAAGCTCGACAGCCCGCTTGCGGCCAAGGCTACGTAGATGGGCTGCCACAGTAGCCCGGTCAAGCATTTCGGACCCGTTGTAGACGTCAAAGGCTGCGGTTCTGATGATGTCCACGTCAGGATCGTCAAATCCCGCCTTGGCCAGGGCCTCAGGCGCCTGCTCCATCATGCGCGGGCTCTCGATCGCCCGGACCACCAGCCGCAGGCCGGCGAGACCGGTCGGACCCGGCGAGAACCCTTTCTTCCCTAACGGCGCCCCCGGCGCACCCGACCCCTTGCCACCGCCATTGGCCCCATTTCGGGTACCGCGGGCGTGCCAGTAGAGCCGGTCACGCAGCTCGCGCTCATAGGCCTTCTTGACGCCAGGATGCTTAATCAGGCCCACAGCGGCCATAAGCCGCGCTTCGAATCCAGCCCGCCGCTCGGGGGTGTCCAGCGGCTCGGCCTCAAGCTCCCGCGTCCAGAGGAGGTCCACCAGCGGCCGCGCCGTCGTCAGGATTTCGCGCATCGCGCCCGCCCCGCGCACCCGCACCACGTCGTCCGGGTCCATCCCGTCCGGCAGCAGCACAAAGTACAGCGTCTTGCCCGGCTCGATCAGCGGCAGCGCTCGGTCGCACGCCCGCCAAGCCGCCCTGATCCCCGCCGTGTCCCCGTCAAAGCACAGGATCGGCTCCGGCCCCGCCCGCCACAGCAGCTCCAGCTGTTCCTCGGTCAGCGCCGTGCCCAGCGGCGCTACGGCCGACCCGATGCCCGCCTCCGCCAGCGCAATCGCATCGACATAGCCCTCGGTGACGATCAGGCCCTGCGACAGCGGATTGGTCTCGCCCGCCGGGGCCTTCACCGCCGCCATCGCCTCGCGCGCCGCCATGTAGCGGTACAGCGTCCGCCCCTTGTGAAAGAGCGGCGAGTCCGAGGAGTTCAGATATTTCGGCTTCCCGTCTGGCTCGAGGGTCCGCGCCCCGAACGCAATCACCCGCTCCGAATGGTCGGTGATCGGAAAGATCACCCGGTTCCTGAAGCGATCCCACGGCTGCCGAGCCTTGCCGTCGGCGCCCTCTTCTGGCTGCACCACAAGGCCCGCCTCGATCAGCTCCTCGACCGACGCGCCTTCCTTCGTCAGCAGGTCCAGCAGCATGCGCCAGCCATCCGGCGCAAAGCCCATCCTGTGCCGCGTCCACGCCTCCGGCCCGAATCCACGCTTCTCGAGATACTCCCGCGCCGCAGCTCCCGCAGGCTTGCGCAGCTGGTCCTCGAAGAACAGGCAGGCCTTCTCCACCCATTCGATCAGCGTCGTCTTGCGGCGATACTGCCGCTCTTCCTCCGCCGACTGCTTTGGCAGCTCCAGCCCGTAATCGCGCGCCAGCTTCTCGACCGACTCCGCGAACGACAGCCGCTCGGTCTCCATCAGGAACGTGATCGCATCCCCGCCCTTCTGGGTGGAGAAGCATTTGTAGAAGCCGCGATCGTCATGAACATAGAAGCTCGGCGTCTTCTCCGACGAGAACGGCGACAACCCAACCCAGTCCTTACCGCGCTTCTTCAGCGCCACCTTCTTCCCAACGACGTCCGACAGCCGCACCCGCGACTTCAGCTCGTTGAGAAACTCCTCCGGGAACCGCATCGCTGTTCTGCTGGCTTTCTGGCCCAATCACCGGCGCTAGCCGCCGCACGCACGCCGCGCCAGCAACCAACTCCCCGATCCTGTGGAAGATTATACAGTGAATTGTGCGCTGATTCGCGGGGATCAAGCGGCTGGACTGCTAAGCGTTTGAATTCCGTAGAGATCGCTGCCCAGGCCGCAGCCCGCCGACCGTCGCAATCAGCCCTTCTTCTCCTTGGCCGGCGCGCTGAGGTCCTGCCGCACCGGCTCGCTGTCGTTGGCCGGAACCGGCTTGCCGCGCAAACGCGCCAGCAGCGCCGTTGCATCTTCGATCAGACCCTGCAGCGGAGCGATTACCCGGCTCTGCGCAAACGAGGTCCGGAAGAACGCCGGCCCGCGAAGCCACACGCCCAGGTCCTCACGATACGTCTGCAGCTGGGCCGCCAGATAGCGGATCGCTGTTTCCCTCTCCGGACTCATCGCCTTGCTCCTGCGCCCGCTCCCGACAGAAGACTAGGGCCGCAACCCTGTTGGTACCCAGCCGCACTGCCTGCCTGTTGTCGCAGGTCAAACCGGAAACCACAGAGTTACGCGCGCCTCCGCGACCGGCATCGGCGCCGAATTTGGGGGAAAGTCGTTGTTCGAATTTGAGGGAAACTCAGAAATCTTCCTCCGCGATTTCAATCACTTCCCCGAAAGATTTGGGGGAAACAGAGGCATAGAATCGGCGGGGTCAGATGCTGACGTATAGTGCCCCGCATGACACGAGCACGCACCGCATCATACGGAGTAGTGACCCCGCCGCCTCTCGATCGCTGGATCGAAGCGGTGCTGATGCTGTGCGTGAGCCTCGTGCACCGCGCCGCGACAACGCTCGGGATGATCCTCAACC
>JANOGU010000362.1:0-6680 GCA_031406135.1 Rhodobacterales bacterium | reverse complement strand
CGGGGGGGCGCTGCCCCCCGCTGCGCTCCCCCCGGGATATTTGGCAAGAGATGATGGGCCGGAGACCGCGATGCTGAGGCCCGACTGGATTGCCGTCGATTGGGGCACGACTTCGCTCAGGGCCTATGCCATGGGTCCGGGCGGGGTGCTGGCCGAGGTGTCCTCGGACCGCGGCATGGGTGTGCTGGCAAAGGCGGAGTTCGAGCCCGCGCTCCTCGACCTGATCGGCCCCTGGATCGACGGTCGTGCCGAGGTTCTCGCCTGCGGCATGGTGGGCTCGCGGCAGGGTTGGCACGAGGCGCCCTACCGGCAGGTTCCCTGCACCCCGGCCGAGGCGGCGACGCTGGTGAAGGTGCCGGTGAATGACGCCCGGCTGCGGTTGCGCCTGGTGCCGGGTCTGAAACAGCTGGCACCGGCCGATGTGATGCGCGGGGAGGAGACGCAGATCGCTGGCCTCCTGGCCCGCCATCCTGGCCGGGATGGCATCGCCTGTCTGCCCGGCACCCATTCGAAATGGGCCGAATTCAGCGCCGGCGAGGTGGTGAGCTTCCAGACCTACATGACCGGCGAGGTTTTTGCGCTTCTGTCAGAGCGGTCGGTGCTGCGCCACGGGCTCACCGGGGCGGAAGGGCTGGACGGCGATGCCTTCGACGCCGCCGTGTCCGATGCGCTGTCACGCCCGGAGAAGATCGCGGCGCGGCTGTTCGGCATTCGCGCCGAGGGCCTGGTCACGGGTCTTGCCCCGACCGCCGCGCGGGCGCGGCTGTCAGGCTTCCTGATCGGGATGGAGTTGGCCGGCGCCCGAGCCTATTGGCTCGGCCGCGACATCACCGTCATCGGCGCCGAAGCACTTTCGGCGCTCTATGCCCGGGCCTTGACGGCGCAGGGTTTGCGCGTGAGCCTCCTGTCGGCGCGCGCGGCCACGCTGGCCGGCCTCGCCGCGCTGAGGCCGCCCGCATGACCCACCGCCCGCTGATTGCCATCCTGCGCGGGATCGCGCCGCGCGAGGCGGTGCCGGTTGCCGCGGCGCTGGTCGGCGCGGGCATCACCCGGATCGAGGTACCGCTGAATTCGCCCGACCCCTTCACTTCCATCGCCGCCATGGCTGCGGCGGGGCTTCCCGCGCAGGTGGGCGCAGGCACTGTGCTGACCGTGGCGGAGGTGGCCCAGGTCCGGGCGGCGGGCGGCACGCTCGTGGTCTCGCCCAACACCAACCCGGAGGTCATCGCCGCCACCCGCGCCGCTGGGATGGACAGCTGGCCCGGAGTGATGACGCCAACCGAATGCTTCGCCGCGCTGGCCGCCGGGGCGACGGGGCTCAAGATCTTCCCGGCCAGCCTGATCGGACCCGACGGCCTGAAGGCAATCCGCGCCGTGCTGCCGAAGGCGACGCAGGTCTATGCCGTGGGCGGCGCCGGGGCCGACAACTTCGCCGCCTGGGTCAAGGCCGGGGCGGACGGGTTCGGCATCGGCACCGCGCTCTACACACCCGGGCTGTCCGTCACCGAAATCGCTGACCGCGCCACCAGGATCGTCGCCGCCTGCGACGCGGCCTTCGCATGAGCGCGGTGTTCGATGCCCGCCCTTGCGAGCTGGGCGAGGGACCGCTCTGGCACCCGGCGCGCGGCCAGCTGTTCTGGTTCGACATCCTCGGCCGCAGGCTGCTGACCCGAAGCGGCGAGGAACCGCAGGAGTGGCACTTTTCCGAGATGGTCTCCGCCGCCGGCTGGCTCGACCGCGACCGGCTGCTGATCGCCGCGGAGACCCGGCTGTTCACCTTCAACCTGGAGACCGGGGCACAGACAGATGTCGTCGCGCTCGAGGCGGATGATCCCGAGACCCGGTCGAACGACGGACGGGCGGATCCGCAGGGCGGCTTCTGGATCGGCACGATGGCCAAGACCCCGCGGCCGGGCAAGGGCGCGATCTACCGCTATTTTCGGGGCGAGCTGCGCTGCATCTTCCCCGGCATCGTCATCCCCAACGCCATCGCCTTCGCCCCCGACGGCCGCACCGCCACTTTTGCCGACAGCCCCACCCGCACCGTCTGGCGCGTGGCGCTGGACGCGGAGGGCTGGCCGACAGGCAGCCCGGAGATGTACCTGCAACTGCCGAAGGACGGGCCAGAACCCGACGGTGCGGTTTTCGATGCCGAGGGGCGGTTCTGGCTCGCCGAATGGGGCGCGTCGCACGTCGCCTGCTACGCCCCGGACGGGTCCCGGCTGGAAACCGTCCCGGTCGCGGCGCCGCACACCTCCTGCCCGGCGCTGACCCCGGACGGGCGGCTGTTCGTCACCTCGGCGCGGCAGGACATGACCGCGGCGGCGCTCGCCTCAGCCCCGCTCTCCGGCCAGACCTTCGCGGCATCGGTCGCTGCGCGCGGCATTCCCGAACACCGGGTCCGCTTGTGAAGCGTACGCTGGGCGTCTGCTACTATCCGGAACACTGGCCAGAGGATTGGTGGGCCACCGACGCCGCGCGGATGCGCGAGGCCGGGCTGACCTGGGTCAGGATCGGCGAATTCGCCTGGTCGCGGCTGGAGCCGCAACCCGGCCTGCTGGAGTTCGATTGGCTCGACCGCGCCATCGACACGCTGGGGGCCGCGGGGCTCAGGGTCGTGCTCGGCACCCCCACCGCCACGCCGCCGCGCTGGATGGCCGATCGCCACCCCGACCTGTTCGCGCTGGACCGCGACGGCCGGGTGCGCGGCTTCGGCTCGCGCCGGCACTACGATTTCAGCCACCGCGGCTATCGCCGCGAATGTGAACGGATCGTCACCCTGCTCGCCGAACGCTACGGGCGCCACCGCCATGTCGGCGCCTGGCAGACCGACAACGAATACGCCTGCCACGACACCGCGCTGTCCTACTCCCCCGCCGCGCTTTCCGCCTTTCGCGACTGGCTGGCGCAGCGCTACCAGAGCCCGCAGGCGCTGAACCGGGCCTGGGGCAACGTGTTCTGGTCGATGGACTATGCGGGCTTCGACGAGATCGGTCTGCCCAACCTCACGGTGACCGAGGCGAACCCGGCCCACTGGCTCGCCTTCCGCCGCTTCGCCTCGGACGAAGTGGTCAGTTTCAACCGGCTCCAGACCGAGATCATTCGCCAGCATTCGGCCTATCCCATCGCGCACAACTACATGGGCCGGATCACCGACTTCGACCATTTCGCCACTGGCGCCGACCTCGACATCGCGTCCTGGGACAGCTACCCGCTGGGCTTCCTCTCCGACCGGATGGAGGAAACGCCCGAGTTCAGGCGCGCCTTCGTGCGCCAGGGGCACCCGGACTTCCAGGCCTTCCACCACGACCTTTACCGCGCCGTGGGGCGCGGCCGCTGGTGGGTCATGGAACAACAGCCCGGCCCGGTGAACTGGGCGCCCTTCAACCCCGACCCGCTTTCCGGCATGGCCCGGCTCTGGGCCTGGGAAGCCTTCGCCCATGGGGCGGAAGCGGTGTGCTGGTTCCGCTGGCGTCAGGCACCCTTCGCGCAGGAACAGCAGCACGCGGGGATGCTGCGGCCCGATTCAGTGGCCGCGCCGGCCTGGCACGAGGCGGCGCAGGTGGCGCAGGAACTGGCGGCGATGCCGGAGGTGCAGCCTGCCGCCGCCCCGGTGGCCCTGGTCTTCGACTACGCCTCGGCCTGGGCCTGGGGCATTCAGCCTCAGGGGCGCGACTTCGACTACTTCCGCCTGGTCTTCAGCTTTTACAGGGCGCTGCGCCGGCTCGGCCTCGACATCGACATCCTGGCCCCCGGTTGCGCCGATCTCTCCGCCTACCGGCTGGTCCTCGCCCCCGGCGTGGCGACGCTGTCCGAGCCCCTGAAGGCCGCGCTCGCCCGGCACCCGGGCATCGCCATCCTCGGCCCGCGCAGCAACGCCAAGACCGCCGAGATGGCGATCCCGGTGCCGCTGCCGCCGGCGCTCCCCGGCCTGAACGCCACCATCGCCCGGGTGGAAAGCCTGCCGCCCGACGTTCCGGTGCCGCTGGCGGCTGGCGGGGCCTTCCTGCATTGGCGCGAGAAGGCCGAAGGCGGCCCGGTGATCGAGGCCACCGCCGACGGCTGGCCCGCCCTGATCGGCGGCCGCCTGCGCTACCTGACCGGCTGGCCCGACGCCGCAGCGCTGGACCGCATCCTGCGCACGACCTGCGCCGAGCTTGGCCTGGCCGCAATGGACCTGCCCGACGCCCTGCGCACCCGCACCGCCGGCCGCCGCCGGTTCTGGTTCAACTACGGCGCCGAACCCGTCACTCACGACGGCCGCATGCTCCCCGCGGCGGGCGTGCACTGGGAGGACCTCTAGCCCCGCGCGCCCGGGCTCATCAAGCCCTGCCGGGCTTTCCTCGCCTCCGTCGGCGCCACGAAGGCGAGGAAAGCCCGCAAGGGCTTGACGAGCCGTCTGCCCGTGCGACCGTTTGACTTCCCTCCGGCCTCAAAGCAGTTTCGGCCGCCTCGCCTCGCCTCGCCTCGCCTCGCCTCGCCTCGCCGCGCGCGCCGCCTGCGGCGCCAACGCTGGGCGCTGCACCCTTTTGACGAAAGGCTGTCCGCCATGCGGTCTCTGATCCTTGCCATTCTGACCGCCGTTCTGGCCGGCGGGCCTGCGGCGGCGGCCTGCACGCCGCCCCAGGAGCCGGACCTCGCCGGGCTCTATACACTCGAGGGAGTCTTCGAGGTCGGGTCTCAGTTCATGCTCTACCCCGACGGGCGCTTCGAGTTCATGCTGGCCTATGGCGCCAACGACCAGCATGGCCGCGGCTGCTGGGCGGTCGAGGGCGAGACGCTGTCCCTCGTCGCTCAGGGCCGCCGCACGGCCCCCGCCCAGCACACCCCCGACCAGCGCCGGTTCCGCGGCATCGTCCTGATCGTGCAGCCCGACGGCCTGCGCTGGCCCCTCCCCGGCACCCGCGCGCTCTACGTCAAGTCCGGTGGCTGAAGCGCGCGAAAGGGGTAGGGTGCGTACTTGCACGCACCATGCGCCGCCTTGACCCTTCCTGAACCCATCGCCGGATTGCCCCGGCGTCAGTCCTCCAGCGGGGCGACGATCAGGATGTCGAGGTCGCCCTCGGGCACGAAATCGGTCTTCTCCAGGACAAAGGTCGTCGGCCCGGTCCGCACGATCCCCTCGGCGCAAAGCGACACCACCCGGTCCTCGGCCCCCTTGTCGATGGTCAGCCGGAACCTTCCGATCGGACCGGCCCAGCTGTTCGCGGTGCGCAGCACATAGGCGATGTTCCAGGCCTGGCCAAAGACCTGCCCGGTCCCCTCGGCCTCCGGCAACGCCGCCACGATGGCGCGCGAGGTGCCCTCGTCGATGCAATAGGCGGCGTAGCTGTCCAGAAGCCAGTCCTCCGGCGGGTGGCTCCAGTAGAACAGGCCGCCCGCCGGGCGGTTGTCGTAGGCGTGGGAAATCCGCAGGACCTTCCCCGCGGGGAAGGTCTGGGTCCAGTGATAGCGGATCACGATGGACCACAGCGGCCAGGCCTGCTCGGCCACCTCCCCGTCGGCCGGCTCAAACTCGACAAGGCCCAGCGCCACCGCCTCGGCCCCACGCCCCGGGCGACAGCGCCAAGAGCGCCGCCGCCGCGGCCTCGGGGTCGAGCGTTAGCGGAATGCCGAGCGCCGACAGCAGTGCGGTCACGTCGTGGCCCGGGGTCTCGTAGTCGGCCGCGGCGGGCCGCCCCTCGGTCCAGGGCGGGGCCAGCACCGCCAGGCGGTCGATGGCCAGGGGAACCGGCCGGCCGTCCACTGTGGCGGCAAAGCCCACGAGATCGGCGCGGTCGGTGTCCTCCGGCAGGTTCCACATCGCCATCCTCAGTTCGGCGACCGGGATCGGTGGCAGCGGGAAGATCACCTCCCCGGTGACGGCGGCCTCGGTGAGGTTGCGCAGCACGTAGTCGACCTCGATCCGCTCGGGAGAGATGCGCAGGTCTTCCGAAAGCATCGCCACCGCCTCGGTGTGGCCAAAGACCAGCCCGGTGGCCGTCAGTCCGCCAAAGCCGTCGTTGGCGCTCGCCGCCCCGGCGGCGAAGGCGAAGACAAGGGCCAGCCTGAACATGCGCGACCTCTCCTCCGGTTCCGGCGCAGTGAACACCCGGACCGGGGCGGCCGCAAAGCAGTTTCGCGCCGCGCCCGCCGCGCCGGGCGTTGCCCCGGCCGGGCAGCTCGGCTATCGCGAACGGCATGGCCAACCGGGCGGTTTCCCTGCGGACAGACCGGGCGCTGGGGGTGCTGGCGCTGGCGGTGGGGGGGCTGTGCCTGCTGCCGGTGGTCGCCGTCGGCATCGGCGCGCTGTCCGGCAGTTTCCAGACCACCGGGCGCCTCGCCGAAACCCGGCTGGCCGACTTCGCCGGCAACACAGCACTTCTGGTCCTGATCGTGGGCCTCGGCACCGCGGCGCTGGGCACCGGGGCGGCCTGGCTGGTGACGATGACGCGGTTTCCCGGCGTGCGGCTGTTCGAGGTGCTGCTGACCCTGCCGCTCGCGTTTCCCGCCTATGTCCTGGCCTATGCCTACACCACGCTGCTGGACCATCCCGGCCCGGTGCAGAGCGGGCTCCGCGCCGTCACCGGCAGGGGGCCCAACGACTACGGGTTTCCCGACGTCCGCTCGCTGCCCGGCGCGGCGGCGAAGCTGATCCTGGTGCTCTACCCCTACGTCTACCTGCTCGCCCGCGCCGCTTT
>JANOGU010000406.1:0-11677 GCA_031406135.1 Rhodobacterales bacterium | reverse complement strand
CCTCGGATCAGCGCAAATCCCACCTCCCGGAATGGACCCACATGTACAATTGGCACCGCCCGCACGGCAGTCTAAACTCCAAGCCACCCATCAGCCGTCTCGCGTTACCGATGGACAACCTGTTGAGGTTCCACATCTAGGCGCGCGCGTTACGCTCGCCAAGCCGCCGTGGAGGGTCGATGCTGTCGCTGCTGAAAGGCCGCCACCGGGCGCGACTGGCCGCAAGTCCCGCCGACATCGGCGCCTGCCAGGCGCTGCGCTGGAGCTGCTTCCGCGCCACCCCGCAGGAACCGGAAGGCCGCGACGCCGACGCCTTTGACGCGATCTGCACGCATGTGCTGGTGGAAGAGACACAGAGCGGCGCGCTCGTCTGCTGCTTCCGCCTGCTGCCGCTGACCGCGGGCGACGAGATCGCGCGCAGCTACTCGGCGCAGTTCTACGACCTCGCCGCGCTGGCGGCCTATCCCGGCAAGATGGTGGAGATGGGGCGGTTCTGCGTGGCGCCCGGCGCCCGCGATCCCGACATCCTGCGCGTGGCCTGGGGCGCGATGACCGGCTATGTGGACCGCGAGGGGGTGCAGATGCTGTTCGGCTGCTCCTCGTTCCACGGCACCGAGGCGGCGGCGCACCTCAATGCCTTCGCGCTCTTGAAGGACCGCCACCTCGCGCCGCGCCGCTGGTTGCCGCGGGTCAAGGCGCCCGACGTCTTCCGCTTCGCCCGCCGCCTGCGCGGCATGCAGCCCGACCTGCGCGCCGCCGCGCAGGCCATGCCACCGCTGCTGCGAACCTATCTGATGCTGGGCGGCTGGGTCAGCGACCACGCGGTGGTGGACCGCGACCTCGGCACTCTGCACGTCTTCACCGGGCTCGAGATCGCCCGGGTGCCCGCCGCGCGGGCACGCGCGTTGCGGGCGGTGGCGGGGTGAGCCGGAGCCGCAGCAGCCGGGAATGCGCCAGGCACTGACGCCAGAATGTCGGGCATCGCGTTGACCCCCGCGCCCGGCCTGCCTAAAGCGCGCCCATGCCCGCGCCCATCCTGCAACTCGCCGACGTCTCGCTCAGCTTCGGCGGCCACCCGCTGCTCGACGGTCTGTCGCTGACCGTGCAGCCGGGCGAGCGCATGGCGCTGGTGGGCCGCAACGGGTCGGGCAAGTCCACGTTGATGCAGGTGATGGCCGGCCTCATTGAGCCCGACCGCGGGCTGGTGGCGGTGCCGCAGGGCGTCACCGTGGGCTATATGGAACAGGATCCGGACCTGTCCGCCTTCGCCACCCTCGGCGCCTGGGCCGCCAGCGGCCTGCCGGCCGAGGCGGCCTACCGGGTCGAGGCGGCGGCCGAGGGCCTGGGCTTCCGCCCGGACGCGCCCGTCGCCACCGCCTCCGGCGGCGAACGCCGGCGGGCGGCGCTGGCCAAGCTGATGGCCGAGGCGCCGGAGCTGATGCTGCTGGACGAGCCGACGAACCACCTCGACATCGCCGCCATCGAATGGCTGGAAGCGACGCTCAACGACAGCCGCGCCGCCTTCCTGATGATCTCGCACGACCGCGCCTTCCTGCGCCGGCTGACCCGCGCCACGCTGTGGATCGACCGCGGCGAGCTGCGCCGGCGCGAACTTGGCTTCGAAGGCTTCGAGGACTGGCGCGAAACGGTCTGGGCCGCCGAGGACGAGGCCCGGCACAAGCTCGACCGCAAGATCAAGGCCGAGGGCAAGTGGGCGGTCGAGGGGATCAGCGCCCGGCGCAAGCGCAACCAGGGGCGGGTGCGGGCGCTGGCCGCGCTGCGCGCCGAGCGGTCCGCGCAGGTCCGCAGACAGGGCACAGCCGCACTGGGGCTCGATACGGGCGCGCTCTCGGGGGCGATGGTGATCGAGGCCAGGGGGCTGGGCCATGCCTTCGGCACGACGGTGATCGCGAAGGGCCTCGACCTGCGCGTCCTGCGCGGCGACCGGGTGGCCTTCGTCGGTGCCAACGGAGTGGGCAAGACCACCCTCCTGAACCTGTTGACCGGGCGTGCGGTCCCCGACGCGGGCAGCGTCCGGCTGGGCACCAACCTGGAGATCGCCGTCTTCGACCAGACCCGCGCCAGCCTCGACCCCGAGGCCTCGCTCTGGGACAGCCTGACCCAGGACCCCGCGCTGCGCGCCGGGGGGGATCAGGTCATGGTCCGCGGCGTGCCCCGGCACGTGATGAGTTACCTCAAGGACTTTCTGTTCGACGAGGCGCAGGCCAGGGCGCCGGTCCGCTCGTTGTCGGGCGGCGAGAAGGCGCGCCTTCTGCTGGCCCGGATCATGGCGCGGCCGTCCAATCTTCTGGTGCTGGACGAGCCGACCAACGACCTCGACCTCGAGACGCTGGACCTGTTGCAGGAGGTTCTGGGCGACTACCCCGGGACCGTGCTTTTCGTCAGCCACGACCGCGATTTCATCGACCGGATCGCGACCCAGACCGTGGCGCTGGAAGGGCAGGGGCGGATCACCGCCTATCCGGGCGGCTGGTCCGACTATGCCGCGCAAAGGCCCACCCCGGCACCGTCCATCCCTGCTGCCGCGGCAATGAAGTCCGCGGCCCCGGTGCGGGAGCGGTCAGACAGGACACAGCGAGGCCTCAGCTTTTCGGAACGCCGACGCTTTGAGGACCTGCCCGCGGCGATCTCGCGGCTGGAGGCAGAGATCGGCAAGCTCGAGAGTCTCCTGTCCGAACCTGATCTTTTCACCGCGGATCCGGTGAAGGCACGAAAGGCCGCCGAGATGCTGGCCGAACGGCAGGCGGCGCTGGCCTCGGCCGAAGATGACTGGCTTTCCTTGGCCGAGCGGGCCTGACCGGCGCGTCCCTCAGGGACAGGCGTCTGCGGGCACCGCCGGGATCAGAAACTCCCGGTCGTCGCCGCGGTCGCCCGCCAGTTCGACAAACCCGCGCGCGCCTTCAAAGGCGATGCCGCGGCGGGCGAGCGTCAGGCGCACCGCGCCGTCCTTGGCCGGTTCCAGCGCGAAGGCCCCGGCGTCGCCTTCCATCGCGCAGTCCATCCGCTTGCCCCAACCGTCGCAGTAGCCGACGCCCAGATAGACCTCGCCATCACCCCGCACCGTCACCGCCACCCGCAGGATCGGCGCGTCCGCCTCGTCCGCCCCGGTTTCCGGCCCGATGGCGATCATCGTGACCGTCTGGTCGGGATGCTTGGCCAGATGGTCGCGGGAATACTGCCGCAGGTAGCAGGAGCCGGGCAGGATGATCTGCGCCTGGACAGGCAGGGCGAGACCGCAGGCAAGACCGGCAGCGAGCAAACGCATGAGTACACTCCCTTTTGTAGCCAGACTGCGCAGGCCGCCGCCGCCGCGCAAGACCTACCAGCGCCCGGTCGCGCCGCCGCCCGACGACCTCCCGCCCCCCGAGCCGCCGCCGCTGCGTCGCGAGCGCCGGTCCGTCTTCGACAGGATCACCTCGCGCTCATCGCGATGGCCGCAGGACGTGCAGACCGTCAGCACCGTCTCCAGTCCGGTGTTGTTGAGCGTAGGCCGCACCTTCACTGCCCGGGTGCGCTTCAGTGCGCGCTGGCTGCACGATGGGCAGGACTGGAAACGCATAAACAGATTGCCGATGCGCCGGTGGTTGTTCAGTCCCAGAATAGTGGCCAGGAAGAGGGCACCGAAACCGGCCGGAATCCACGGGAAGGATTCCGGCGCATCCTGCGGCGGCGGGTTGCCGGCGAGGAACGGATCGATGATCCGCGGCCGCAGCGCCTTGATCCCCGCCGACAGGCCCTGCGCATAGGCCTGCTCGCGGAACGCGGGCAGGATGGCGTTCTCGACCACACGCACCGCGGCCGCATCGAATTCCGGCCCATAGCCCGACCCCAGCGCCAGGCGCATCTCGCGGTCCTCGACCGCGACCATGATCAGGATGCCGTCGTCGCGCCCCGCCGTGCCGATGCCCCAGGCGTTGAACAGCGCGGTGGACCAGTCCTCCACCGACAGCGGCCCGCCGTACTCCGCCCGCCGCCGCACGGTGACGACCACAACCTGAACTCCGGTCTCGCGCTCCACCGCCTCCAGCTGTGTACGAAGTTCCGTTTCATCTTCTGGATCAAGGGCTTCGGAGAAGTCGTTGACGTGCCGGTCAAGCTGCGCGGGGAACTCCTGCGCGGCGGCGGCAACGGGGAGCCAGAGCGCAAGCGCAAGCCATCGGATCACAGCAGTTCCTCCACGACCTTGGGCACCGTCATCACGTCTTCCCGCGTGCAGTCGAAGGAGCCGACCTGCACCCGGATTGCCAGCCGTCCGCGGTGCCGCGTGGGCGTCAGGTAGATGCGGCCGTCGTCGTTGATCCGCTCGATCAGGGTCTGGGTCTCGGCGTCCGTGGCGCAGGCGAAGGTGAAAAGGCTGAGCGACGGCGGCGTGACGATCTCCACCCCGGGCAGGCGCGCCAGCGCGTCATGCGCCTCCCGTGCCCAGGCGACGTGGTTTCGGAGGCGGGTGCGCAGTCCCGCAAGCCCTTCTGCCCGCAGCAGAAACCACAGCTTCAGCGCGCGGAATCGGCGGCCGAGGGGGATCGTCCAGTCGTTGAAATCGGGGGGTGGGGGTTCGGTGGTGTCGGGGGTGGCGAGGTAGGCGGGCTTCATCGTCAGGGTGCGGAGTTGCGGTCCGGGGTCGGCGAGGAACTGCACCGCGCAGTCGAACTGCGCGCCGAGCCCCTTGTAGGGGTTCAGGACGATCGAGTCGGCGCCCTCGACCCCGGCCCACAAGTGCCTGAATTCAGGACAGATCATGGCGTTCCCTGCCCAGGCGGCGTCGACGTGGACGGGCAGGCCGTGGGCCTTTGCCACGGCGATGCTGTCGCCGATCCGGTCGAAGGCGCCGACCGAGGTGCCGCCGGCGCAGAGGATTACTCCCGCCGGGCGGTGGCCGGTGGCGAAATCGCTGCGGATAGCTGCGTCCAGGTCTGAAGGGACCAGCGCAAGGCTCTGATCCGTCGTGATTTTCACAAGATTCGCTTGACCGATCCCGGCGATCCGCGCGGCCTTGTCCACCGAGGAATGGGTCTCCGACGAGGCATAGAGGCGCAAGCACGGCAGGCCGCTGAGGCCTTCCGTATTGCCTGCCCAACCAAGTGCCTGCTCGCGCATGGCAAGGATCGCCGACAGCGTCGCGGTGGTCGCGCTGTCGTGCAGTGTGCCTTGAAAATGTGCTGGCAATCCAAGGCCTTGGCGGAGCCATCCGAGGACGGTGACCTCCAATTCCGTGGCCGCCGGGGCTGTCTGCCAGAGCATGCTCTGCGCCGCCATGGCATTGGCCAGCTGTTCGGCCAGCATCGAGGCGGGGGCGGCGTTGGAGGGGAAGTAGGCGAAGAAGCGCGGGTGCTGCCAGTGGGTCATTGCGGGCGGGATCAGGCGGGTGAAATCGGCGAAGACCTGCGCCAAGGGTTCCGGGTTTTCCGGCGCCGAATCAGGGAGTTGCCTCGACAGCGCCCAAGGCGTCAGCGGCGCCCGCACGGGGCGGTCGCGCAGGGTCGCGTGGTAGTCATGCGCCCAGTCGGCCGCCCGTTTCGACCAGTCGCGCAGGTCGTCGTGATCCATCGCCAGCCCCCATTTCCGGAATGGGACACAGGGCGGGCGCCGCCTGCAAGGGCTGTCGGGTTTCTGTCGGGCATCAGTCGGGTTTCTGTCGTGCCTCCGTAGTGCTCTCCCCGGGGTGATCCAAGCCGCTTGGCGGGCGCGGGAAATGCGCGTATGACGGCGGCCATGACGCTGAGCACCTGCATTCGCATTTGCTGCATCGCCGGCTGACTTCGGTCGCGGGCCTTTGCGTCATGTTCCCCGAGAACCTGCCATCGGCCCTGAAAGGGGAGGCCCTGAAAGGGGAAGGGACATGATCCGTCTGACCAACAGCGCCACCCGCCGGAAGGAGGCCTTCGCGCCTTTGGACCCGTCCAACGTACGGATGTATGTCTGCGGCCCCACGGTCTATGACCGCGCGCATATCGGCAACGCCCGGCCGGTGGTGGTGTTCGACGTGCTCTACCGGCTGCTGCGCCATACCTATGGCGCCGAGCACGTCACCTATGTCCGCAACATCACCGACGTGGACGACAAGATCAACGCGCGGGCCATGGAGAGCGGCCGCCCGATCCGCGAGATCACGGAGGAGACGGTGCGCTGGTTCCACGACGACATGGGCGCGCTGGGGGTGCTGCCGCCGACGCACGAGCCGCGGGCGACGGAGTGGGTGCCGGGGATGGTGGCGATGATCGAGGGCCTGATCGTGCAGGGCCACGCCTATGCCGTGCAGGGGCACGTCCTGTTCCGGGTGCGGTCCTATGCCGGCTATGGCGCGCTGTCGGGGCGGTCGGTGGACGACATGATCGCGGGCGCAAGGGTGGAGGTGGCGCCCTACAAGGAAGACCCGATGGACTTCGTGCTGTGGAAGCCGTCGGGGGCAGGGGTGCCGGGGTGGCCATCGCCCTGGGGCTACGGGCGGCCGGGGTGGCATATCGAGTGCTCGGCGATGGCCAGGGCGCTGCTGGGCGAGCGGTTCGACATCCACGCCGGGGGGCTGGACCTGCAATTTCCGCACCACGAGAACGAGATCGCCCAGTCGGTCTGCGCCCACGGCGGGCACGGGCCTACGGATTTCGCCCAGGTCTGGCTGCACAACGAGATGCTCCAGGTCGAGGGCAAGAAGATGTCGAAGTCGCTGGGCAACTTCTTCACCGTGCGGGACCTGCTGGACCAGGGCGTGCCGGGAGAGGTGATCCGGTTCGTGCTATTGTCGACGCATTACCGCAAGCCGATGGACTGGACGGCGGAGAAGGAGAAAGAAGCTCGCTTGGAGCTGGCCAAATGGCGTACGGTCACGGATGGTGTGGCAGCCAGCGAACCGGACGAGCGCGTGATTGAGTGCCTTGCGGATGACCTGAATGCCCATGGCGCAATCACGGAATTGAGGAGACTCTTTCGATCTGGAGAACACGGAAGGCTCAAGGCGTCGGCAGGATTGCTTGGTCTCCTCTCCGAAGCGACGTCATGGCCTTACACCAAACACTATGTCCTTCATGCCGAAGCGGGGTTATTCAGCGTATCCTTGAACGGTGTGGCCTTGCGCATACAGCAAGCGCGGGAACGGAAAGATTTCGCGGAGTCGGACAGGCTTCGGGACGAGTTAAAGCGCGCAGGGTTCGAAGTTCGCATTGCCAAGAATGAGGTCCGTATTACGCCGACCGATGATGCTGACCTTTCAAAACTCGAGGTCCTCAAATGATCGCTTCATTCATCCCCGTCCCGGGATTGACCCGGGACCCCGGCGGTCCGCGCGCGGACATCGAGGCCCCGGGTCAGGCCCGGGGCGGGTGTGCCGGAGACGGACGGTCGTGACCCCCGAACGCCTCTCCCTCTTCGACACCACCCTGCGCGACGGCCAGCAGACGCTGGGCGTGCAGTTCTCCGTGGCCGAGAAAATCCAGATCGCGCGCGCGCTCGGTGCGCTCGGCGTGGACTACATCGAGGGCGGCTGGCCGGGGGCGAACCCGACCGACAGCGAGTTCTTCCGGGCCGCCCCGGTCACAAAGGCGACCATGACCGCCTTCGGCATGACCAAGCGCGCCGGGCGGTCGGCGGGCAACGACGATGTGCTGGCGCTGGTGCTGGATGCGGGCACGCCCGCCGTCTGCCTGGTCGGCAAGGCGCATCCCTTCCATGTGACCACCGCGCTCGGCATCCCGCTCGAGGAAAACCTGATCAACATCGGCGCCTCGGTCGCGCATGTGGTGGGCAAGGGCCGCGAATGCCTGTTCGACGCGGAGCATTTCTTCGACGGCTACCGCGCCGATCCGGTCTATGCGCTGTCCTGCCTCAAGGCCGCGCTGGTCGCGGGCGCGCGCTGGGTGGTGCTGTGCGACACCAACGGCGGCACGCTTCCCGCCGAAGTGGGCCGAGTGACGGCCGAGGTGATCGCCGCCGGGGTGCCGGGCGAGCGGCTGGGCATCCACGCGCATGACGACACCGGCAACGCGGTTGCCAACTCGCTGGCCGCGGTGGATGCGGGCGCGCGGCAGGTGCAGGGCACGCTGAACGGGCTTGGCGAGCGCTGCGGCAATGCCAACCTGGTGACGCTGATCCCGACGCTGCTGCTCAAGGCGCCCTATGCCGGGCGCTTCGAAACCGGGGTGACGCGCGAGGCGCTGGCGGGGCTGCTGCGCACCAGCCGGATGCTGGACGACGTCCTGAACCGGGTGCCTGCGCGCGCCGCGCCCTACGTCGGTGCCGGCGCCTTCGCGCACAAGGCGGGGCTGCACGCCTCCGCGATCCTGAAGGACCCCGCGACCTATGAGCATGTGCCGCCCGAGGCGGTGGGCAACGCCCGCGTCATTCCGATGAGCAATCAGGCCGGGCAATCGACCCTGCGCGCGCGGCTGCAGGCGGCGGGGATCGCGGTGGCAGCGGGCGACGCCCGGCTGGGCCGCATCCTCGAGGTGGTGAAGGCGCGCGAAGACCAGGGCTATGCCTATGACGGGGCACAGGCCTCGTTCGAGCTTATGGCGCGGGCGGAACTGGGGCTGCTGCCCGCGTTCTTCGAGGTCAAGCGCTACCGGGTCACGGTGGAGCGGCGGAAGAACAAGTATGATCGCATGGTCAGCCTGTCCGAGGCGGTCGTGGTGGTGAAGATCGGTGACCGCAAGATGCTGTCAGTGTCCGAAAGCATGGATGCCGGCGGCACTGATCGCGGGCCGGTCAACGCCCTGTGGCGGGCGCTGGCCAAGGACCTCGGGCCCTACCAGGCCTCGGTCGAGGACATGCACCTGGTCGATTTCAAGGTGCGGATCACCCAAGGGGGCACCGAGGCGGTGACCCGCGTCATCATCGACAGCGAGGATGCGTCCGGCCTGCGCTGGTCCACTGTCGGGGTGTCGGCAAACATCGTGGACGCCTCGTTCGAGGCGTTGCTGGATGCGGTGCAGTGGAAGCTGATCGCCGACGGGGTGGCGCCGGTGGCGGTGCCGGCTGCGGCCGCCCCCGCCGCCGAATGAGCATCGACGCCTGCGCCGAGCTGGTCCGGCGCGGCGACCCGGACCGCTTCCGCGCGGTGCTGGCGGCGCCCCCGGCGATGCGGGGCCGTCTGTTCGTGCTCTATGCCTTCAATCTCGAGGTGGCGCGGGGCCCTTGGGTCTCGGCGGAACCGCTGATCGGGCAGATGCGGCTGACCTGGTGGCGCGAGGTGGTGGCGAATGCGGCCAGCGGGGCAGCGCGGGCGCATGAGGTGGCCGGCCCGCTGCACGGGTTGATCCGTGAGGCTGGGCTTCCGGTGGCGGTGATGGACCGGCTGGTGGCGGCGCGGACCTGGGATCTCGGGTCCGAGCCGTTTGCCGATGCGGCGGCGTTTGACGGCTATCTGGAGGATACGGCAGGGGGCCTGATGTGGCTGGCGGTGAAGGCCTGCGGCGGGGCGGACGAGGGCGGCGCGCGGGCGCTGGGCTGGGCGGCGGGGCTGGCGGCCTTGCTGAAGGCGGCGCCGGAACTGGCAGCGCGCGGGCGGGTGCCGCTGGTCGATGACGCGCGGGGGGCGCTGCGGGAGCTCGCCGCCGAGGGGTTGCGGCGGCTCGACCGCGCGGCGGGGCTACGCTCGCCGGCGGCGCTGGCGGGCTGGATGGCGCGGCCGGTGCTGCGCCGGGTGATGATGGACCCGGGCGCTGTGGCGGCGGGGCGGCTGGGCTTCAGCGAGGTCCGGCGGCGGGGGCGGCTGATGTGGTGTGCGTTTACCGGACAGATCTAGGCCGCAGCGCCAGCCAGATCAGCGCCACGCCGGCCAGCGTCAGGAACGGCAGCATCGCCAGGTTGACGGCGGCCCAGCCCGCCTGCGGCGTGCCGCCGGCGCAGTTCATCAGACCGCCAGAGGACACCGAGGCCAGCGTCACGCCGCCGAAGACGATGGCGTCGTTCAGGCCCTGCATCCGGCCGCGCTCTTCCGGCGCATGCGACGCGGTCAGCATCGCGGTGGCGCCGATGAAGCCGAAGTTCCAGCCGATGCCGAGCAGGATCAGCGCGCCGAAGAAGTGGCTGAGGTCGAGGCCGGACCAGGCCACGACCCCGGCCAGCGCCAGGATGACAAGGCCGGTCGCCATGATCGGCCGGGGACCGAAGCGGGCGATCAGGTGGCCGGTGAAGAAGCTGGGCACATACATCGCCAGCACATGCGCGGTGACCACGTCGGCCGCATCGGAGGTTTGAAAGCCGCAGCCGACGACCGCCAGCGGCGAGGAGGTCATCACCAGGTTCATCAGCGCGTAGGAGACGGTGGCGCAGATCACCGCAACGGCGATGGTCGGGTCGGACAGCAGCTGCCACCGGCTGCGTCCTCGGGCCGCGCCTTCGGCCAGCGGCGGCGGGCGGGGGCTGTCGAGGAAGGCGAAGAGCCAGACCCCCACCAGATTGAGCGCGATGGCGGCGAGGTAGGTGCCCAGGAAGGGGATCACCATCGCCTCGGCGGTCAGCTTCACCAGCTGCGGTCCGACGATGGCGGACAGAAGCCCGCCGGCCATGACCCAGCTGATCGCCTTGGGCCGGAACTCGGGCGTGGCGGCATCGGCGGCGGCGAAGCGGAAGAAGCCCTGCGCGCTCATGTAGCCGCCGGTCAGGAAGGCGCCGAGGACGAAGAGCGTGAAGCTGCCGGTCCAGAGCCCCAGCGCCCCGATGGCGGCGCCAAGGGCGCCGGCCAGTGTGCCGGCGACGAAGCCCGCGCGCCGCCCGGCCCGGGTCATCAGCGACGAGAGCGGCGTGGCGGCGGCCATCGAGCCCACGACGAGCGCGGTGATCGGCAGCGTGGCGAGGCAGGCGTTTGGCGCCAGCGTCTGCCCGGCAAGGCCGGCGACGGTGAAGACCATCGGCAACTGCGCGCCGATCAGCCCCTGGGCCAGAACCAGGACCACGACGGTGCGCTTGGCGCGGGCGTTGGGGTCGGCCCTAGACATGGCGCAAGGCTTGGACCGGGGTGCGGGTGGGGGCAAGGGCGAAAACCACCCCGGCGGGTAGCGAAGGACGGCCTGTCGTGCTAGCCCCGGGCGGATCATGGTCGGGCGCATCATCGAGACGGAGGCCTGCGTGGCCGAGGGTGCGGACTGGCTTGCCGCGCGCGAGCCGCGGTTTGCGCATGCCCTTGCGCTGACCGGGGTGCCGCCGCTGCGGCGCCGGGCGGATGGCTTTGCGGCACTCTGGGACGCGATCATCAGCCAGCAGGTTTCGGTCGCCAGCGCCGATGCGATCTGGGCCCGGCTGGAGGCGGCGGGGCTGGTGACGGCCGAGGCAGTGGCGGCAGCCGGGGAAGAGGCGCTGCGCGGCTGCGGGTTGTCGCGGCAAAAGCTGCGCTACGGCCGGGCGCTGGCGGCGGCAGAGATCGACTTTGACCGCCTGCGGGGCGTGCCGGACGGCGCGGTGATGGCGGCCCTGGTCGCGGTGCCCGGGATCGGACGCTGGACGGCGGAGATCTACGCGATGTTCTCGCTTGGCCGGGCGGATGTCTTCGCCCCGGGGGACCTGGCACTTCAGGAGGCGGCGCGGCGGCTGTTCGCGTTGGAAGCCCGGCCCGCAGAAAAGGCGTTCCGGGCGATGGCCGAGGCCTGGTCGCCCTGGCGTTCGGTGGCAGCACGGCTGCTGTGGGCCTACTACCGGGTGGACAAGGGCCGGGAGGGCATCGGGT
>JANOGU010000380.1:0-11603 GCA_031406135.1 Rhodobacterales bacterium | reverse complement strand
GCCCCGGGTCAAGCCCGGGGCGCGGGGTTTGACTCGCGCCATTGAATCCGGACGGCAGAGACATGCGCTAGAACTGGGCCGATCCACGGTGAGCCGCCCGTCCCGGTGCGCTTCCCTCCCCCTTGTGGGGAGGGAGAGGGTGGGGGGCTCTGCGGGAACGGCCGGGCGCCCCCACCCCCATCCCCACCCACGAGGGGGAGGGGAGGCGCTTGCAGTGGACCGGGGATTCCCGTTGACCCGGTCCGGTTTCAGGGCAGGGGATGGCTGGCGCCGAAATCCCGGATCAGTTTTGCGCACCAGGCAAAGACATCGGCCGCATCGTGGTTGTAGGCAAAGTCGAAGGCAAACCAGACTGCGTAAAGCTCGATCCGGTCAATGACCTCGGCCCCGTGTTTAGCCAGGATCTGTTGCTTCACATAGTCAAGATCTGCCTGGGCTGAGAGATCATAGGCAGTAAGGTAGTAGCAGGCCCCCGCCAGGTCCATTACATGGTCGCCGACCCGGGTGGTGAAGCCGAAATCGATCAGCCCGGTCACCTGCAGATCGTCGTTCATCATCACATTCGCCGGATAGATATCGCCGTGAACCAAGCATTTCGGCGGATCGGGAAGGGCATCCAGCCGCGCGGTGTAGCGTTTGACGATTCCCGCAAGGTCCGGAACTGCCGCCGCCAGAACCTCGTCCTCTGCCGCCACATGCACGCGGGCGGTCAGATAGTCCGACCAGCTTTCACTGCGCCGTGGATTGTCCAAGAGCAGGTCGCCATAGGCCTCGCCCGGGGCGGTGACCGCCGACATCGCCTCGGCTGCGACAAGATAGGACCGAAAGGCCTCCGCGCGCCGCTCAGGCGAAAGTCTGCGCAGCAGGGACGACATCGCATGACCCTCGATCCGGTCCTCGATCACATAAAGCTGCCCGTCGATGCGCGATATTTCCCGGATGCGCGGCACGTCGAAAGGCAGGGGTGGCAGGGTTGCGATCAAAGCCACCTGAGCGCGCAGCTTCCCCTCGCTGACCACCTCGGGCCGGGGAATGCGCAGGATCTGGGTTTTTCCCAGCGCGTAGATCGTGCTTTCCCAACCCGAGCCAATCAGATCGCCTTCGGTCACGCCGAATGCCGCGATCACTGCAGCGCTCATCGCTATCCCCCTTGAGTTCAGTTCGGATTTTCGGTCGGAACAAGCGTTTTGTAGATCGCTATCGCCTCTTGCTGACCCAGTCCCATCTCCACAGCCCGCTGGAAATACCCGGCGATGAAATCCGGGATGTCGGAGGGAATGCCCGCATCCCGCGCCTGCTCCTGAATGTGGGACAGTGCCTCGCCCCAGACCTGAAGCGTCGCGGTCGGGTGATTGAAATCTGCGTCCTTGATCTTCCGGGCCAGTTCGGGGGGATATGCGTCAGGGTCAGCCGGGGCTGGATCGAACGGATAAAGTTCCATGAACTCCTGCAGGTCGATCCCCTGCACCCGGCAGATATTCGCCGCATGGGCAACACCGATGAACTGCATGAAGGACATCGTCAGCCAGGCGAAGTCCAGTGCGGCAGCGGCGCCGACCCTCAGACCCACGTGACGCACCTTTCCGGCAAGACAGGTCAGAAGCGGCCCCGCGACCTGCCACGCCCGCGCGTCCCCTGACAAGAGGATCTCGCCGCCCGAGGTTCCGATTTCGTCGGGACCAGGAAGGATCGCCCCATCGAGGTATTGCGCGCCCTGCGCTTCGACCCAGGCCGAAAGCTCTTCGGCCTCGCGCGGGGTCCCCGTGGTCAGACTGACCACCGTTCGCCCGGCCAGGTGACCCGCCTTGCCTTCCGGCTCCAGCAACGCGCGGGTGGACACATAGTTGTCGATGCAGATCAACACGACGGGACTGGCGGCCACGGCCTCGGCAAAGGTTCGGGCCTCTTCTGCCCCCAGTTCCACCAGCGCCGCCGTCTTTCCGGCAGAGCGGTTCCAGACAGTGACGCGATGCCCGGCCGCCAGCACGGCGCGGGCAAGGGCCGAGCCCATCAACCCCAATCCGATGCAGGTAAGTTCGGTCATCGGCAGTCTCCTCGCCGGCTCTGCAAGCAATGACCGGCCCGCACGGGTTCCGCCAACGAAATCCTGGCGGCGCTGATCCAGGATGGTTGCCGATCAGACCCGCAACAGCCCGCGGGCGATCCAGTCGTCCAGCACGATGAGCGCGGCGTCGTGGAACGGCGGGTCGTTGATGTGGGCGTCCACCTCGATGAGGCGGACGCTGGACGGGCAGGCCGTGCGCATCTCGTCGAGAAAGGCGGCAAGGCCGGCGGGATCGCAAAGCGGCGCGCCGGGGCGGTCCCATTCGTTGCAGCCTTGCAGGGGCAGGAGGAGCGTGGTGGGGCCGGTGGCCAGCGCCAGTTTCGCAGCAAAGGCGCGGGCGAGTTCCCGGCGCTCGCCGGCATCGAGCAGGATTGACGAGATCAGGCGGTTGTGGGCATGCGCCTCGTGGTTGGCGAAGCGGGGCGGGCGGGGGTGCCAGCCGACGATGTCGAGCAGGTCGTAGCAGCCGGGCGCCACGATCTGCGGGAGGCCGGCGCGTCCGGCGGCGGTCATCCGGTCGGGCCCGGCGCTGATCGCCGAGCCGAACAGATGATTGGCCACCTCCTGCGGGGCGAAGTCCATCACCGCGGCGAAGGCACCCTCGGCCGCCAAGGCCTCGAAGGCGCGGCCGCCCATGCCGGTGGCGTGGAAGACAGCGACCTCGAAGCCGCGTTCTTCCAGCGCGGGTTTCAGCGTGACCATGTAGCGCAGCACGGTCTTGCCGAAGGAGGTCATGCCGATCATCGGCCGTTGCCGCGCGGGAGCCTCCACCGCGCGGGCGGCGCCAAGGACAGCGCCGGCAGCCTGCGAGAGCGAGGCCTTGCACACCGAGTTGAGGCCGTAGAGCCCGCCCGCCCAGAGGATCATCTGGATGTCGGGCGCCAGCCGTTCCGGCGGGATCATCGGCGAGAAGGCGACGGTGGAGACGACGTATTTGGGCACGCCCAGCGGCAGCGCGGCGCAGAGGTCGAGCGCCAGGTCGGTGCCCATCGAGCCGCCGAGGACGAGGACGCCGTCGAAACGCCCTTCGCGGTGCAGGCGGGTGGCGAGTGTGGCCGCTGCCCCCGCCATGGCCTGCATGGCGCGGTTCTCGTCGGGGCTGGCGATGATGGCGGTGATGCTCGTGCCAGTGGCGGCGGCCACGTCGTGTTTGGACCAGTCCGTCGGGTGCGAGGGGTCGCCGAGGACGGAGACGTCCATGGTCAGCGCCTGCCCGCCCTGGGCGCGGATCACCCCGGCGATATAGGTCAGTTCGTCGTCCTTGGTGTCGAAGGTGCCCACGACAAGGATGCGGTCGCCCATTCTAGCCCCTCATGATGGCGCCCTTCGGGTCGTGGAAGGGCTGGAGTTGCAGCGTGGCCGGATGGTCCGTCCCGGCGATCCGGACGGTGAAGCCTCCTCCCGCCAGCCAGTCTGCGGTGACACCGCCGGGGTTGTGAAGGGCGGCCAGCCCGACCATCGCCTGCAGCCGGTGGCCCCAGCCGCCGGAGGTGACGTGGCCGGTGATCCGGCCGTCACGGAGGACGGGCTCGTTGTGGATGAGGTAAGGCCCGTCCTCGGTCGCACCATCGATGCGGATCGCGGCGAGGCGGTTGGCCAGGGGCTGGCCGTTCTGCGCAAGCAGGCTGGCGGGGAGGCCGGGTTTGGTCAGGTCCACGGCGAAGCCGAGGCCCGCCTCGAACGGTGTGTCGTCCTCGCCGATGTCGTGGCCGAAGTGGCGGAAGGCCTTTTCCAGGCGGCAGGCGTTCATCGCGAGCATGCCCGCATGGATGAGGCCGTGGGGTTGGCCTGCGTCAAGAAGCGCCTCGTGGATGTGGGCGGCGAATTCGGTGGGGATCAGGAGTTCGTAGCCCAGTTCGCCCAGGAACGACCGGCGGATCGCCCAGGCGCGGGCATGGGCGAGATCAATCTCGCGCGCGGCGCCGAAGGGGAAGGCGGTGTTGGACAAATCGTCGGTGGAGAGCGTTTGCAGGATGGCGCGGGCGGCGGGACCGTTGAGGGAAAGGAGCGCATGGGCGGAGGTGGCGTCGAAGACTTCCGCGCGGTCGTCGGGGGTGGTGGCCGCGCGGATCAGGGCGGCGTCGCGGATCTGGCTGGGGTGGCCGGTGACGATCAGGAAAGCCGCGTCGGAGAGGCGGGTGACGGTGACATCGGCCTCGATCCCGCCGCGGGCGTTCAGCAGGGGCGTGTAGACCGAGGTGCCGGGGGCGACGTCGATCTGCGCCGAGGCGACCCGGTTGAGGACACGGGCGGCGTCGCGGCCCTGCACAATGAGCTTGCCGTACATCGAGAGGTCGATGAAGACGGCCGCATCGCGGGCGGCGAGGCACTCGCGGCGGACGTGGGGCGACCAGGCCTGGCGGCCGAGCGAGGGCGGGGCGGTCCAGCCCTTCCCGGTGGGGTCGTAGAAGGCGGGGACCTCCCAGCCGATGCGCTCGCCCATGACGGCGCCTGCGGCGAGGAGGCGGTCGTGGAGCGGCACACGACGGATGCCACGTGCGGTTTCCACCTGCCGGCCCGGCCACTGCAGGCCGTAGTGCAAGCCCACGGCCTCGGTCACGCGCTCTGCCAGATAGCGGCGGTTGCGCTGGAACGGATGCGCACGGGACAGCAAGAGCGAGCCCATCCCGCGTGATGGTTCGCCGTCGATCAGCCATTCGGCCATGGTCAGCCCGACGCCGCCGGAATTCAGGATGCCGTTGGAGTTCATTCCCGCCGCGACCCAGAGGCCGGGGAGTTCCGGCGCGGGGCCGAGATAGGGGCGACCGTCGGGGGTAAAGCTTTCCGGGCCGTTGAAGAAGGTCTGGATGCCCATGGTCTCGAGCGCTGGGAAGCGGGCGAACATGGCGGCGAGAATCGGCTCGCTGTGCTCCATGTCGAAGGGCAGGTCGTCGAATTCGAAGGCTTCGGGGATGCCTTGCGCGCCCCAGGCCTTGCCCTGCGCCTCGAACCCCCCCAGCAGCAGCTTGCCTGCATCCTCCTTGGCATAGACGCGGTCCTCGGCCACCACGAGCCCGGGCAGATCGCGGGGCAGGCCGGGAACGGGTTCGGTGACAAGGTAGACATGTTCGGCGGCGTGCAGCGGCACGGTGACGCCATGGGCGGCGGCGAAGCGGGCGGTCCACATGCCGCCAGCGAGCAGGACTTTCTCGGTGGCGATGGTGCCCTGCGGCGTCTCCACCCCGGCAACGCGGCCGTGGCGGACGAGGAGGCGGGTGGCGGGCGTGTTCTCGAAGATGCGGGCGCCTTGCTGCCGCGCGCCTTTGGCCAGCGCGGCGGTCACATCGAGCGGGTTGACCTGGCCGTTGGAAGGCACGAGGAAGCCGCCGAGGACGCCCCCCGTGGACACCAAAGGCCAGATTTCGGCAATCTCGCCCGGCGACAGGAGGCGGCTGGCGATCCCCATGCGGCCGGCGTGGTCGTGGCTGCGGCGAAGCTGTTCCCAGCGGACCCCTGACAGGGCGAGGTTCAGCGTGCCGTTCTGCTTGTAGCCGGTGGGCTGACCGGTCTCGGCCTCCAGTTCGGTGAAAAGGCGGGCGGTGTATTTCGCCAGTTCCGTCTGCGCGCCGCTCTCGCGCAGCTGTCCGACGATCCCAGCGGCGTGCCAGGTGGTGCCGGAGGCCAGCCGCTTGCGGTCCAGCAGGACCGCCGGAACGCCGCGTTTCGCGAGGTGGTAGAGCGCCGAGACGCCGATGATGCCGCCGCCGATGACGACGGCGGGGGCGCTGTCAGGCAGCGTCAAAGCTGGATCCATGCGGTCTTGAGGTCGGTGTATTTCTCCAGCGCGTGCAGGCTCTTGTCGGCGCCGTTGCCGGATTGCTTGACGCCGGAGAGCGGCACCGTCACGTCCGCCCCGCCGTAGGTGTTGACGTGGACCACGCCGGCACGGATGCCGCGGACCATGCGGTGCGCGCGGGAAAGGTTCTGCGTCCAGACCCCGGCGGCCAGCCCGAAGTCGGTGGCATTCGCCAGACGCAGCGCCTCGGCCTCGTCGGCGAAGGCGGTGACGGCGAGGACCGGGCCGAAGACCTCCTCGCGGAACAGGCGGTGTTTCGGCTGCACGCCGGTGACGACGGTGGGGTGCATGTACCAGCCGCCGGTTTCGGTCAGCGCGCGCGACCCGCCGAGGATGACATCGGCGCCGTCGGCCCGGGCGTCGGCGACGAAGTTCAGGTTGCCGTCGAGTTGCTGCGGCGAGTTCACCGCACCCACGGCCGTCTTCAGGTCGAGGGGGTTGCCGACGGCGAGCTTGCGCGTCTCGGCGACCAGCATCTCGACGAAGCGGTCGTGGACCGCGGCCTCGACCAGCAAGCGGGAGCCGGCGACGCAGACCTGGCCCGCGTTGCGGAAGATCGCCCCCGCCGCGGCCTTTGCGGCCTGCGCGAGGTCCGGGGCGTCGGCGAAGACGACGTTGGGGGACTTGCCGCCCAGTTCGAGGTAGCAACGTTTCAGATTGGAGCGGGCGGAATATTCGAGCAGCCGGCGCCCCGTCTGGCCGGAGCCGGTAAAGACGAGAACGTCCACCTCGGGCGACAGCGCCAACGCCTCGCCGGTGGTCCGCCCCGGACCCGTGACAACATTCAGCACGCCCGGCGGCAGACCCGCCTCCAGCGCCAGTTCGGCGAGGCGCAGCAGCGAAAGCGAGGCCGTCTCCGGCGGTTTCAGCACGACGGAGTTGCCCATGGCCAGCGCGGGGGCGAGTTTCCAGGCGCCGATCATCAGCGGAAAGTTCCAGGGCACGATGGCGGCGACCACGCCCACCGGCTCGCGATGGATGAGCGCCAGTGTCCCGGGGGCAGTGGGCGCGATCTCGCCATAGGTCTTGTCGCAGGTCTCGGTGTAGAAGCGGAAGGTGGCGGCGGCCGACCCAGGTTCGGCCTTCAGCGCCATGGCAATCTCGGTGCCATTGTCGCGCACGCCGAGGACGGCGAGCGGCAGGGTTTCACGTTCGATCAGGTCGGCGAGGCGGTGCAGGACGCGCTTGCGCTCCGTCGGTGCAGCGCGGGACCAGCGGCCGTCGTCGAAGGCCGTCCGGGCGGCGGCGCAGGCAAGGGCCACGTCGGCGGCGGAGGCGGTGGCGAGCGTGGTGAGCGTGGTGCCGTCGATGGGCGATTGCACAGCCGTTTCGCCACCCTGCCCCGCCACCCATTCGCCGCCGATCAGCAGGCGGCCGGGGGCGACGGGAGCGGCGGCAAGGGCGTCGATGGCGGACTGGTCAGGTGTCATTGATCTGGAACGCCGGGGGCTGGCGGCGGCCCTTGAGCCAGCCGCAGAAGGTGAGGACAATGAGCAGCGCCATGGCCGCGACCATGATGGCGCTGATCGGCCTTGCGACAAAGATCGTGAGGTCGCCGTCCGCCCCGCCCACTGCCTGGCGGAAACGGTTCTCGAGGATCGGCCCCATGACGAAGCCCAGAAGGATGGGCGTCAGCGGCCAGCGGTGCGAGCGCAGGATGTAGCCCAAGAGGCCGAACACCATGGCCACGCCGACGTCGGAGAAGTTGTAGGCCGAGGCGTAGGTGCCGATCAGGCTGAGCGTCAGGATCAGCACGCCGAGGAAGCGCTTGTTGATCAGTGCGGCCCTGGCGATGGCGTTGGTGGCGACGAGCAGGAACAGGATGATGATCACGTTCATCATCAGCAGCGTCCAGTAGAGTCCGGCCACGAATTCGGGCCGGTCGATGAACAGCGACGGCCCCGGGATGACGTTGTGGACGAGGAAGACCGCCAGCATCATCGCCGTCAGCTCCTCGCCCGGGATGCCGAGCGCCAGCATCGGGATCAGCGCGCCGGGGGGGACGGCGTTGTTGGTGGCCTCCGAGACGATGATGCCTTCCGGCGCACCCTTGCCGAAGAGGTGGCCCTCCTTCGAGAACCGTTTGGCCATGACGTAGCTCACCTGCTGCGCCAGGAACTCGCCCACGCCGGGCATGATGCCGCAAAGGATGCCGATGGCCGACGAGCCGTAAAGCGCGCGCTTGTAGCGGAATACCTCCATGAAGCCCTGGAAGAAGTGGCCCTTGAGCTGCACGGCCGGCTGGCTGGCGCCGCGCGCGGTCAGCTGGATCAGCGCCTCGGAAATGGCGAAGAGGCCGATCACCATCGGCACCAGGGCCACGCCCTGCTGCAGGAAGGACAGGCCGAAGGTGTAGCGCTGCGTCGAGAAGGCAGTCTCGATGCCGATGGTGGCGAGGAACAGGCCGAAGGCCAGCGCGGCCGTCGCCTCCGCCCGGCGGCCGTTGTGGCCGACGATGACGAGGACCAGCGCGGCAAGCGCCACCATGGCGAATTCGGCGGAGCCGAAGTTCTTGGCGATGTTGGCCAGCGGCTGGGTCAGAAGCATCAGCGCCAGCACGGCCAGCACGCCGCCGACAAAGGAGGAGGAATAGGCGAGGCTCATCGCCCGGCGCGCCTCGCCGCGGTCGACGAAGGGCTTGGCCTCCAGCGCCGTCAGCACGGCGACCGGGCTGCCCGGCGTGTTGATCATCACCGCCGGGATCGCCGAGCCATAGGCCGCGCCGCAATAGACGCCCAGGAGCAGCGTCATGCCGTTCAGCGGCTCCATCCCGAAGGTGGAAGGCAGGAGGATCGAGATCGTCACCGCCGCCCCGGCGCCGGGGATCGCGCCCACGATCACGCCGAGGATGGCGCCGATGCACATGGTGAGGAACACCGAGGGGTCGGCGAGTTGCTGGAGGCCGAGCCAGAGGAAATCCATCGCCGCTCCTTCAGAACCAGCGTATCAGCGCGGTGCGCGCCGCGTCGGGAAACAGGTCGTAGACCGCCGGCGCCGGCATCCAGACGCCGAGACCCATGCGGAAGATGCCGATCAGCGCGACGCAGAACACCGCGCCCCAGAGAAACCAGCGCCGCTGCCGCAACCCGACGCGGAACAGCAGCCAGGAGACGAAGACCAGCGAGCCGAGGAAGTAGCCGACATGCTGGATCGCCCAGACGTAAGCCGCGTAGTAGGCGAGGAACTCCACGGGGCGCAGCCAGCCGGTGAAGCAGTCCCAGGCCTCGGCACGTTCCTGCACCGAGGGCGGGCGGGCGCGCAGGTCGGACAGTTCGCGCCACAGCGTGAGGAAGTTCGCGACCACAAGGACCGACAGTGCGACGGCGGGGGCGAAGGCGGGCCGCGTCCACCAGTCGGCGCCGGCGCTGCCTGATTTGGTGGCGGCGCCGAGAAGCAGAAGGAGCGTGCCGGAGATGCCGGCGAAGATCACGGTCAGCGCCGTCGATTCCAGCCGGTTGGCGCCGTCGCCTTCGGTTCCCGGTTCCGACATTCGCGCCGCTCCACCGCAAAGGGAAAAGGCGCGCGACAAGCCGCCGCGCGCCCCCGGTTCGGGTCAGCTCACTCGGTGACGCCGAGCTTCTCGCGCAGCGCGGTGAGGTCCTTCATGTCCTTGGCCACCTGCGCCTCGGCCTCGGCCTGCGGCATCCAGTAGACCAGCGCGCCGGTGGTCTTGGCGATCTCCTGCGCCGCCTCGGAAGCCACCACCTTCTGCGCCACGGCGGCGATCTTGTCCTTGACCTCCTGCGGTGTGCCCTTGGGCACGAAGAGCCCGTTCCAGAGCGATGCGCCTGCCAGCGCCGGGACCTGCTCACCAAGGGTGGGCGCATCCGGCGTGATGGCCGTGCGGTCGCCGGTGATCGTGGCCAGGACCTTGATCTCGCCCAGGCAGGCCAGCACCAGCTGCGCCGTGGTGTTGATCACATCGGCGTCGCCGTTGGACAGCGTCGAGCAGTCCACCATGTCGAAGGCGGCTTCGGCCGAGAACGTGCCGCCAAGCTCGGACATGCCGAAGAAGGTCATCATCGTCGGCTCGATGCCATAGCCGAAATGGCCCAGGCGCACCGGGTTGGACTTCGAGTATTCGGCCAGCTCCGCCATGTTGGAATAGGGCGCGTCGCCGGGTGCCGCGATCAGGAAGGGGTAGGTCAGGAAGATGCCCACCGGCTCCAACGCGTCGGCGGCGATCTGGGCATCCGCGCCCATGGTCTTGACCGTCGGGATGCCGACGGTCAGCGAACCTATGGTGTAGCCGTCCGCCGCCGCGGAGGCGACCGCGACGCCGCCCACGACACCGCCGCCGCCGGGCTTGTTCACCACCGCTGCGGGCGCGCCATAGGTGGTCTGGAATTCCTCGGCGATCATCCGGGTCAGCACGTCTTCGAGGTCGCCCGGCGGCCAGGGAATGATGAAGGTGACGGGCTTTTCCGGGTACTCTGCCAGCGCCGGGCCGGCGAAGGTCGAAAGTGCGAGCGCGGCAACGCCGGCGAAGCGGCCAAGTCGGATCATGGGGGCACTCCCTGTGCGTGGATGGTTCATTATTCAAACCGTTGGTTCAAGAATGTTGACGAATGATCGTTGCTCTGTCAACTGTTTTGCCGAAGGGGGCAACGATGGGCACGACCGCCAAGGCGCTTTCACTCCTCGACCTGTTCACCCCGGCCCGGCCGTCCGCCGGGCTGTCGGACGTGGCGCGCTTGTCCGGGTTGAACAAGGCCACCTGCTACCGCCTGCTGACCGAGCTTGCCGCCATGGGCCTTGTCGAACAAGCGGGACCCGCCCGCGAATACCGAATCGGCCCCGCCGTCCTGCGGCTGGCCGCCCTGCGCGAGGCGGCGGTGCCAACGCGCGAGGCCGCACTGCCGGTCCTGACGCGCATGGCCGAGGCGACGGGCGAGACCGCGCACCTGTCGCATCTCGTGGCCGGACGGCTTACCACGCGCGCCTTCGTCTATTCCCGCGCCCATGCCACCAAGGTGATGATGGAGGATGCCGACATCCTGCCCTTCCATGCCACCGCCTCGGGCCTGTCCGTCCTGGCCTTCCTGCCCGACGCCCTGCGCGACTCGATCCTCCGCCATCCGCTTGCGCAATACGCGCAGCGCACCCCGACGGATCCCGCCGAGGTGCTGGCACAGCTGGACGGGGTGCGACGGGCAGGGCTGGCGGAGGTGGCGAGCGCCTTCGAGGCCGATGTCCACGGCATCGCCGCGCCGCTCTTCGGACCCGTGGGCGACGTAATCGGCGCCACCGCCATCGCCACGCCCGCGTCGCGCATGACCCCCGTCCTGCACGCCCGCATCTCGCGTGAGGTGGCGCGTGGCGCCGCCGAGATCACCGCCGCCTGGGGCGGCCGGGCGCCGGACGAGGTGGCCGGCCGCTGGGCCGCCGCCGCATGAAGGAGAGCGCCATGAAGGACACCAATTTCCTCAAGGCCAACAACGCCCGCAGCCTGTGGCATCCGATGACGGCGCCGGCGGACAGCCTGAAGAACCCGCCGATCATCCTGACCCATGCGGAAGGCTGTTCGATCCGCGATGTGGACGGCCATGCGGTCGTTGATGCCGTGGGCGGCATGTGGAACGTGAACCTCGGCTATTCCTGCCGGCCAGTGAAGGACGCCATCGCGACGCAGCTCGACCGCCTGCCCTACTACTCGACCTTCCGCGGCACCTCGAACGACGTGGTGATCGAACTGTCGGAGATGCTGCGCGAGTTCTTCGCGCCCGACGGGCTGACGCGGGC
>JANOGU010000379.1:0-6668 GCA_031406135.1 Rhodobacterales bacterium | reverse complement strand
CGTCAAGGATTTCCGGACCGAGCTGGCGCGGATGCCTGCCGACAAGCTTACGTTCGCCGATCGGACCGAAGACCACGTCGCCGCCTATTTCCACACCGGCGGCACCACCGGCATGCCCAAGGTCGCCCAGCACAAGGTGTCGGGCATGGTCTACAACGGCTGGTGCGGCGCCACGCTGATGTTCCGCGAGACCGACGTGGTGATGTGCCCGCTGCCGCTGTTCCATGTCTTCGCCGCCTATCCGATCCTGATGTCGATGATCGGCGCCGGCGCGCATGTGATCTTTCCCACCCCGCAGGGCTATCGCGGCGAGGGCGTGTTCGACAATCTCTGGAAGCTGATCGCGCAGTGGAAGGTGACCTACCTCATCACCGTGCCGACGGCGCTGTCGGCGCTGATGCAGCGGCCGATCAATGCCGATGTCTCCACGGTGCGGGGCGCCTTCTCCGGCTCTTCGGCGCTGCCGCTGGAGCTTTACGCGCGGTTCGAGAAGGCGACCGGGGTGCAGATCATCGAGGGTTACGGGCTGACCGAGGCGACCTGTCTGGTGTCCTGCAACCCGCCGGAAGGAGCCAAGAAGACCGGCTCGGTCGGCATCCCCTTGCCCTACAGCCATGTCCGCATCCTGCAGAAGACGCCCGAGGGTTTCCGCGACTGCGGCGTGGACGAGGTGGGCGAGATCTGCGTGTCGAACCCCGGGGTCTTCGAGGGCTCGACCTATACCGAGGCCGACAAGAACCGCGAGCTTTTCGCCGAGGGCCGCTTCCTGCGCACCGGCGATCTCGGGCGGCTGGATGCCGAGGGCTACCTCTACATCACCGGGCGGGCCAAGGACCTGATCATCCGCGGCGGCCACAACATCGACCCGGCGCTGATCGAGGAGGCGCTGATGGGCCACCCGGCGGTGGCCTTCGTCGGCGCCATCGGCCAGCCCGACGCGCATGCGGGCGAGCTGCCCTGCGCTTACATCGAGCTGGTCAAGGGCGCCACCACACCGTTGAGCGAGATCGAGGCCTTCGCCAAGGAGCGGATCGTCGAGCGCGCGGCGGTGCCCAAGCACATCGAGATTCTGTCGGAGCTTCCCAAAACTGCCGTGGGCAAGGTGTTCAAGCCCGACCTGCGCCGCCGCGCCATCACCCGCATCTTCGACGCCGCCCTGGCCGAGGCGGGGATTCCCGCAAGGGTTGAAAGCGTGGTCGAGGACAAGAAGCGCGGCCTGGTCGCGCGGCTGTCCAAGTCCGGCCCGGTCGACGAAGCGAAGCTGAAAGCCACCCTCGGGCAGTTCACGAACCCTTGGGATTGGGCCGGCTGACGCCAAAAGACTTGCAGGAATCGCTTTTGCGCGGCCAATCTTGGCTCGGACCATTGCGAACGGGGACGGGATATGAGGCTTCGGGTTTTTTCAGCGCTTCTTGCGCTTGCGTCGCCGGCCGTGGCCGAGACGACGTCGGAGGTACTGTATTCGCACAAGCACTGGGAGGTGGAATACGTCCAGTTCGACGACGGCACCGTCGCCTGTCTGGCCGAAGTGGACGCCACGTCCGACAGCTTCTCGGTCTGGTACTACGAGGATGGGGCCTTCCGGCTGCAGTTCTATTCGACGGACTGGGAGTTCGGCGACAGCGGCGACACCGCGGACCTGCAGGTGCAGGTCGACCGGCGTGAGCCCTGGACCCTGACCGGCGCCGATCTCTACAAGAACTCGGTGCTGTTCTACCTGCCCGACAGCGATACCGGCGTGCGGTTCCTGGTCGAGTTGGCCCAGGGCACCCGGCTGTACCTCTATGACGAGGACGGAAACGGGGTGAAGGACTACTCGCTGCAGGGCTCGCGTGCCTCGATGGACGTGATGATCGACTGCGGCAACCAGATCAGCAGCGGCCGCAGCGGCAACCCGTTCAACTGAGCGCAGTATCGATCCAGATCGTCACCGGCCCGTCGTTGACCAGGCTCACAGCCATGTCGGCGCCGAATTCGCCGGTGGCCACGGGGATGCCCTCGGCTGCGAGTGCCGCGGCGAAAGTCTCGTAGGCGGCCCGCCCCTCGTCCGGCGGGGCGGCGGTTGAAAAGCCCGGACGGTTGCCGCGCAAGTCGGCAGCAAGGGTGAACTGGCTGACGACCAGCGCCGCGCCGCCGGTCTCCCTGACCGACAGGTTCATCTTGCCGTTCGCGTCGCGGAAGATGCGCAGCTTTGCGATCTTTGCCGCCAGCCGCGCGGGTGCGTCCGGCGGGTCGGCCGCCATGGCGCAGACGAGGATCATCAGGCCCGGGCCGATCTCGCCGACGATGCGCCCTTCGACCCGGACCGCTGCCGCGGTGACGCGCTGGACGACGGCCCTCACAGCAACTCGTGCGCCCAGGGCGGGTTGGCGCCGGGCCGGCTGACGGTGACCGCCGCCGCGCGGGTGCCGAGCGACAAGGCCGCGTCAAGCACCTGGTCGGGCAGCGTCGCCACCCCGGCCTTGGTCAGGACGCCGGCCTGGTGCAGGGCGGCGAGCGCGCCGGCGTTGAACGTGTCGCCCGCGCCGACCGTGTCGGCGACCTTCACCCGCGTCGCGGCGACGAAGCGGTCCTGCGTTGCGGTCACCGCACGGGCGCCCCTGGCGCCTTCGGTGACCAGCACGACCTTTGTCCCCTTGGCGATCAGACCGCGCGCGAGGGTGAGGAGGTCGCCCTCGCCCTCCAGCCACTTCAGGTCCTCGTCGGAAAGCTTCACGATATCGGCCATCGCCATCATCCGCCCGATCCGCGCGCGGTAGGCGGCGCGGTCGGTGATGAAGCCGGGGCGGATGTTGGGGTCGATCATGGTGACGCGGCCAAGGTCGGCGGCACGGCCCATGAGCGTCTCGTAGGTTGCGGCGGCGGGGTCGTTGACCAGACTGATGCCGCCGAAGAACAGGGTGCCGACCGAGGCGGGTATTGCCGGCAGCTCGCCCACCGACAGAAGTCGCCCGGCGGTGTTCTCGTCGTAGAAGGCATAGGTCGCCTGGCCGTTCACCAGCTTGACGAAGGCCAGTGTGGTCGGGCGCCCGGAGCGTGCGGCCAGCGCGGTGTCGACCTTGGAGGCGGCCAGCGTCTCGATCAGAATCTCGCCCATCAGGTCGGTCGAGAGGCCGGAGAAGAACCCCGCTGGCGCGCCCAGACGTCCCAGCGCGATGGCGGTGTTGAACACCGCGCCCCCCGCATAGGGCGCGAAGGCGCGCTCGCCCTGCGTGGTTTCACGCGGCAGCATGTCGATCAGGGCCTCGCCACAGCAGAGAATCGCCGTCATCCCGCTCTCCCAAAGCGATGAGAGGTGTAGCGATGCGGGCTGTTGCGCGCAAAGCCCCTCGTTTGCGATCCCGGTCAGCCGACCAGCGGCTGGAGCGCCGTGCGGACCCGCTCGCGCGGGGTCGCGCCGCGCAGGTCGGGAACGAAGGTCCGGCCGGTGATCGCCGCGAAAGCGGCGATGTAGGTGGCCGCGGTCTCGGCGATCATCGCGGGCGGGATCTCCGGGATCGGGTCGAGGTAGGGATCGCAGCGCGCTGCGACCCAGGCGCGGATCACGTCCTTGTCGAAGGACGGCGGCCGGGTGCCCTGGCGCAGCGCGGTCGCGTAGCGGTCCGCCGTCCAGAAACGGCTGGAATCGGGGGTGTGAATCTCGTCGGCAAGGCGGAGGCGGCCTTGGGCATCGAGGCCGAACTCGTATTTGGTGTCAGCCAGGATCAGCCCGCGCGCTGCCGCCATCGTCTGGCCGCGGGCGAAGAGGGCGAGCGCCGTGGCGGAGACCTCGTCCCAATGCGCCGGGGTCAGCAGGCCCTGCGCCAGGATTGCCTCCGCCGTCAGCGGCGCGTCATGGCCGCCGTCGAACTCCTTCGACGTGGGGGTGATGATCGGGGAAGGCAGAGCTTCGTGAGGCCGCAGCCCGTCGGGCAGGCGGTGGCCGTACATCTCGCGCCGGCCGGCGCTGTACATGGTCAGGATCGAGGTCGAGGTTGTCCCGGCCAGGTAGCCGCGCACCACGATCTCGACCGGCAGGATGGTCAGCCTTTGTGCCAGAACCACATTCGGGTCCGGGTAGGAGAGGACGTGGTTTTCCGCAATATCCTCAGTGGCTTCGAACCAGAACTTCGCACATTGTGTGAGCACCTGACCCTTCCAGGGAATCACCGCGAGGATGCGGTCGAAGGCCGACAGCCGGTCAGACGCGACCATCAGGCGGGTGCCGTCCGCCAGGTCGTAGCAATCGCGCACCTTGCCGAAGTAGGGCGCGGGCCAGCCATCGAATCGGGCGTCGGGCAGGGTGCGGGTCAGGTCCAGGGTCACGCGCGGCTTGTCAGCGGCGGGACGTTGACTGTCAACCGAAGGCAGCCAACGCCGCGACCCAGAGGATACGCAGGGTCATCCCGATCAGGATCAGCGAGCCGACGGTCCAGAGCGTGGCCCTTGTGTCATGCGTGCGCGCGGTCAGATAGGCGGCGAAGTGCAGCAGGCGCGAGACGACATAGCCGTAGAGCAGCAGTTGTGCCCAGAACAGCGTCGGCGCGGTCAGCACGAACAGGAACCCGGCCACCAGGAAGAACGGCAGGTTTTCCAGATCGTTCATCTGGATGCGGCGGATGCGCTCGACCCGCTCGTTGGGCAGAAGCTGCGCGGGGTCGGGCGCGGGGTTGAGCGGCGTCTTGCGCAAATCCTCGGGCGCGCGGTAGCCGCCCTTTTCCTGCATCATCCGCCAGACGGTGAGCCAGGACATCGCCACCGCCTTCAGGATCATCAGGGACGCGGCGATGGCCCAGGTGGCGAAGACCGGGTCGGACAGGCTGGGGGTCATTGCTGCGACATCACGTAGGCCGTGACCCCGGCGCCGACCACGATGAGGCCCACCAGCACGGCGGCGGCGATCTTCCATTTCGACCAGGGCCGCTCGCCCTGGACCTTGCCGGTCTGGCCGTTGACCACGAAGCGGAAGGTCCTGTCGCCGTATTTGTAGGCCGCCATCCAGACCGGCAGGAGGACGTGCTTGAACGTCTCCTCGCCCCAGTCGGTGTCGATGTGGTCGATGCGCTGCTCGTCGCCGCCGATGTCGCGGCGCACGTCGTCGCGGATCCCGTTCTCCATGACCTGTCGCGCCTCGGCGTGGCCTTGGGCGAGGCCGATGGTATAGCCCTCGGCGGCGAAGCCGGCGAGGAAGTCGGGGCGGTAGACGTCGAGCACGGAGAGGTCCCAGGGCGCGAGGTTGTCGGTATAGCGTTTGGGCAGGCCCTGCGCGGCCAGGACGAGCACGTCGTCGAAGAAGCGGCTGACCCAGCCGGATTTCCGCGACCAGCGGATGTGGCGTTCCTTCACCTCGCGACGGACGGACTTGCCGTTTTCCGTGACCGACACGGTCTTGGTCGTGTAATAGGCATCGCCGCGCTGGCCGGTGTAGCGGCTGCGGGTGGGGGCGTCGAAGGTCCAGTACGGCACGTAGATGCCGGACATGGCGCGGCCTTTGCGGGCGTATTCCATGAGCGTGGAGGGCGCGAACCAGAGCGAGCCCAGCCAGCGGGTCATGGCGCTGCGGGCCTGGTCTTCGTTCAATTGGAACGGCAGCACCGCCTGCGGCTTGATCCGCCGCTCGGTGCCGGTTCCGATCACCACCGGCGTGTCGCAGAACGGGCATTTCGCGGCATGGGCGGCGCCCTGGAATTCCACCACAGCGCCGCAGGCCGGGCAGGGCGTGGCGCGGGCCTGCTCCATCGAGGTGGGCGCAAGGTCGTCATCGAGCCCCCGGCGCAGCGGCAGTTCGCCCAGAGCCCGGCTGCGTTCCGACACCGGGGCGGCCGGGATCGCCTGCTGGTGGCCGCAATGGGCGCAGGTCAACCGGGTCTGGCCCGGGGTGAAGCGCAGGTCGGCGCCGCATTCCTCGCAGGGCCAGCGATGCTCGTCGCCGCGTTCGGCGACTTCCTCGGCGGTCTCCGACATGCGCTCAGCCCCCGGGCGGCGGCGGCGGGGGGACCATGGCGAAGAGCCGGTTCAACGCCGTCTCGGCCGCCGGTTTCCAGACATCCTGCCCGGCGGTCCAGACCATCGAGGCGCGGGTCAGGCGTCCGTCGGACGCCATCGCCGCCAGGTCGGCTTCGCCGTAGGGACCCTGCGTCGCCCCGTTGGCGGCGAGGTGCCAGGCCACCGCTGCGGGCGGCGGCGGCGGCGGGACGGCGGCGGGAACCGCGGCGGGTGCCGCGCCCCAGGGACCGCCGGGGTTGCCCATCTGCATGCCGATGGCGGCGCCGAGCCCGGTCTGCATCGCGGCACCGGCGCCGGAGTTGGGCTGCGCCATCGCCTCGGCGGCGTTGAACTGCATGTAGCGGTGCAGGTCGCCGACCACGCCCATCGAGGTGCGCTTGTCCATCGCCTTTTCGACTTCCTCGGGCAGGCTGACGTTCTCGATGTAGAACTCCGGCAGCGTGATGCCGTATTCGCCGACCCGCGGGCCGATCGACTGGGTGACGATCTTGGCCAGGTCTCCGGTGTTGGCTGCCATGTCCAGGACCGGGATGCCCGACCCCGCCAGCACCTTGCCCACCTCCTGCAGGATCACGTTGCGGATCTGGCTGGAGATTTCGTCCGCGGTGAACTCGCCGTCGGTGCCCACGATCTCGGTCATGAAGCGGCCGGGGTCGGCCACGCGCATCGAATAGGTGCCGAAG
>JANOGU010000374.1:0-2938 GCA_031406135.1 Rhodobacterales bacterium | reverse complement strand
TCCCCCCCGCCCGCAGCGCCCGGTTGGGGTGGAGGCCCCGGGTCAAGCCCGGGGCGGGGTTTCCACGTGGCAGCGTTGGGAGGGTTCTGCGCGGAACGGAAAAGGAGCAGGTGATCCTGTTGCCGATTCTGCATGGAGTGGGAGATTTGGGCGGATTTTCATAGGTCAGAAGCAGAACCTTCGATCCCCTCCAGCCCACCCCGCAGAGAAAGCGAGCACATTTCCCGCCGGCCGCAGCATCTTCCGCCCGACGTGAACACGGGAGACGGCGATGCGGATCGTGGTGCTTGGGGCGGGTGTGATCGGGGTGGCTTCGGCCTGGTACCTGGCCCGGCAGGGGCACGAGGTGACGGTGATCGACCGCCAGAACGGCCCGGCGCTGGAGACCTCCTTTGCCAACGCCGGCGAGGTCTCGCCCGGCTACTCCGCCCCCTGGGCCGCGCCCGGCATCCCGATGAAGGCGCTGAAGTGGATGTTCCAGACCCACGCGCCGCTGGTGATCCAGCCGAAACTGGACCTCCAGCGCGTCGACTGGATCTGGCGGATGCTGTCGAACTGCACCACCGCCGCCTACAAGACCAACAAGTCGCGCATGGTGCGGCTTGCGGAATACTCGCGCGACCAGCTGATCGCGCTGCGCGCCGAGACCGGCCTGGCCTATGACCAGCGCAGCAAGGGCACGCTGCAGCTGTTCCGCACCGAGAGGCAGGTGGACGCGGCGGGCAAGGACATCGCCGTCCTGAAGGCTGACGGCGTGCCGTTCGAGGTGCTGGACCGGGCCGGCTGTCTGGCCGCTGAGCCAGGACTGGCGGGCGCTGCCGATCGCATCGCCGGGGGGCTGCGGCTGCCGGGCGACGAGACCGGGGATTGCTTCAAGTTCACGCAAGGGCTGGCGACGAAAGCCGAGGGCCTGGGCGTCACCTTCCGCTGGGGCGTGGCCATCGACCGGCTGATCGGCCGCGGCGGGATCGTCACCGGGGTGATGACCTCCGAGGGGCTCTTGACCGCGGATGCCTTCGTGCTGGCGATGGGGTCGCATTCGCCCGCACTGGCGGCGCCCTTCGGGATGAAGCTGCCGGTCTATCCGGTGAAGGGCTACTCGATCACCGCCCGGATCACCGACCAGACCCGCGCCCCGGTCTCCACCGTGATGGACGAGACCTACAAGGTGGCGATCACCCGCCTCGGCGACCGCATCCGGGTGGGCGGGCTGGCCGAGATCGCAGGCTTCGACCTGAGCCTGAACCCCAGGCGGCGGGCGACGCTGGAGAAGTCGGTGGGCGAGCTGTTCGCCGGTGGCGGCGACCTGAAGGGCGCCTCGTTCTGGACCGGGCTGCGGCCGATGACGCCGGACGGGACGCCGCTGGTTGGCCGGTCCTCGCTGCCGAACCTGTGGCTGAACACCGGGCACGGCACGCTGGGCTGGACCATAGCGGCGGGGTCGGGGCGGGTGCTGGCGGACCTGATCTCCGGCCGCCGGCCGGAGATCGAGACGGCTGATCTCGGCTATGGGCGCTACCTGCCACAAGGGCGGCGCCGGGCGGTGTCGGGCGGGCTGCGGCCGGTCGGGGTGTGAGGGGGTGCCGGGCGTCACACGGTGGGACACTTTTTTCGGGCAGCGATTCCAAGGGGTTGCTTGAGTCGATTCAGGGTTTGTTAGGGAATCTCAAATGGTTAAGGGGGTGCGCGGTTGGTAGGGTGGGTTTTCAACCCACCATCCCCACCCAACGCCGGGCCACGGTGGGTTGAAAACCCATCCTACGGCGCAGTCAGCCGCACGGTGGCCCGGGAAGAGCGGCCCTGGGCGTCGATCACCGAGAGGGTAACGAAGCCAGTGCCGGGCGATGGGATCACGGTTTCGCGCGACCGCAGCGACACGGCGACGGGGGCGCCGTCGGCGAGCCAGGTGAAGGGTGCGGTGCCGCCGCGGACGCGCAGCAGGAGGCCGTCGGGCAGCAGCTCGACCTCGGTGCCGTCGCGCGGGAAGGCGACGGCGGGGGCGTCGGGCGCGGCCTCGAAGGCGGCGGTGCGGGAGCGGAAGCGTTGCAGGGGCAGGGGCAACTGGGCGTTCGCCACCCTCAGCGTGGACGGCGGCGGCGGTGGCAGCGGGTCGAGGTCGGGCTTCAGCCGGCCGAAGGCGCGGAACAGCAGCGGTGCGGCGAGGTCGGCGCCGAAGGCGCCCGGAACCGGCGTGCCGTCGGCGCGTCCCAGCCAGACGCCGATGACATGGCGGCCGTCAAAGCCGATGGCCCAGGCGTCGCGGTTGCCGTAGCTGGTGCCGGTCTTGTAGGCGAGCCGGCTTAGTGGCGCCCCCGGGGGTGGGGTCATGCCGGAGAGGATGTCGGCGACCTGCCAGGCGGCCACCGTCGAGACCACGCGGGCACCTGGTTCCGCCTCTCCCGTCGCGTGCAGCGGCAGGGCGACGCCGCCCCGGGCGAGTGCTGCGTAGAGGCCGGTCATCTCCTCCAGCGTGACCCCCACGCCGCCGAGGGCCACCGCCAGCCCCGGCTGATCCATCGGGATGACCGGCTCTGCCCCCGCCCGAGACAGCGCGGCCAGCAGGCGGGCGGGGCCCAGCGCCTCGGTCAGGCTGACCACGGGGATGTTGAGCGACAGCTGCAACGCCTCGCGCAGCCGGATCGTGCCGCGGAACATGCGGTCGAAGTTCTGTGGCGCATAGCCGTTGAAATCGGTGGGCACGTCCTCGATCAGGGTTTCCGGATGCGCCAGCCCCTCGTCGAAGGCCAGCGCATAGACGAGGGGTTTGAGGGTAGAGCCGGGCGACCGCTTCGCCGTTGTCATGTCCACGAAGCCCTGCCGCAGATCGGCCTGGTAGGCGGCGGAGCCGACCGTCGCCAGGATCTCCCCGGACCGGTGATCGGCAACCACGATGGCGGCCTGCAGCCGCTCGCCGCGGCCTGCGACGGCCTCGACGGCC
>JANOGU010000346.1:0-3948 GCA_031406135.1 Rhodobacterales bacterium | reverse complement strand
CCCCCCCCGCGTGACTGGCTACAATCATTCGGTGGGGGCTTCCGTCGCCCGGGCGGCCTGGTTGAACCCCGGCTGTTTTTGTTCCGCGCCCGCAAAGCGCCGACGACCGGAGACATGCCGATGCCGCAGACCACCGACGCCTGGACCGCCCTCACCACCGGGGCGCTCGCCGACGAGGCCCCGCTCGTCGCCCGGCTGATCGCCGAAGCTGACCTGCCGGCCGGCGCGCGCGCCGCCATCGTGGCCAGCGGCGCCGATTACGTCGCCCGCATCCGCGCCAGCGCCAAGCCCGGGCTGATGGAGGTCTTCCTCGCCGAATACGGGCTCTCGACCGACGAGGGCATCGCCCTGATGTGCCTGGCCGAGGCGCTGCTGCGGGTGCCCGACGCCGAGACGATGGACGCGCTGATCGAGGACAAGATCGCTCCGGCCGACTGGGGACGGCACCTCGGCAAGTCCGCCTCCAGCCTGGTCAATGCCTCGACCTGGGCGCTGATGCTCACCGGGCGCGTGCTCGACGACCGCGAGCCGGGCGTCGTCGGCCACCTGCGCGCCGCCGTCCGCCGGCTGGGCGAGCCGGTGATCCGCCGCGCCGTGGGCCAGGCGATGAAGGAGATGGGGCGCCAGTTCGTCCTTGGCGAGACCATCGAGGCGGCGATGAAGCGGGCGCGCGAGCTGGAAGGCAAGGGCTACAGCTACAGCTACGACATGCTGGGCGAGGCGGCGCGGACCGAAGCTGACGCGCGGCGCTATCACCTGAGCTATTCCAAGGCGATCACCGCCATCGCTTCCGCGGCCAAGGGCGCGGACATCCGGGCCAACCCTGGGATATCGGTCAAGCTGTCGGCGCTGCACCCGCGCTACGAGGTCGCCAAGCGCGCCCGGGTGATGATCGAACTGGTGCCGCGGGTGAAGGCGCTTGCCGGGTTAGCCCGGGCGGCGGGGCTGGGGTTCAATATCGATGCCGAGGAGGCCGACCGGCTGGCGCTGTCCTGCGAGGTGATCGAGGCGGTGCTGTCGGAGCCCTCGCTGGCGGGCTGGGACGGGTTCGGCGTGGTGGTGCAGGCCTACGGGCGGCGGGCCGGGGCGGTGATCGACTGGCTGCACGCGCTGGCGGTGCGGCTCGACCGCAAGATCATGGTGCGGCTGGTCAAGGGCGCCTACTGGGATGCCGAGGTCAAGCGGGCGCAGGTCCTGGGCCTGACCTCGTTCCCCGTGTTCACCCGCAAGCAGGCCACCGACGCGAGCTACATCGCCAATGCGCGCAAACTCCTGTCTTGCACGGACCGCATCTATCCCCAGTTCGCCACCCACAACGCCCACACCGTCGCCGCGGTCCTGCATCTGGCGAATTCGCTCGGCGTCGCAACGCGGTCGTTCGAGTTCCAGCGTCTGCACGGCATGGGCGAGCGCTTGCACGATCTGGTCATGGCCGACCGGCAGACCCGCTGCCGCATCTACGCCCCGGTGGGCGCGCACCGGGACCTGCTGGCCTACCTCGTCCGCCGGCTCCTGGAAAACGGCGCCAACTCCTCCTTCGTCAACCAGATCGTCGACGAGGACGTGCCCCCCGCCCGCGTCGCCGCCTGCCCGCTGACGGCGCTGGAGGCGATGGACGACCCGGTCAGCCATTCGATCCCCACTGGCCCGGCACTGTTCGGCGCCCGCGGCAATTCGCGCGGCTGGGACCTGACCGACGACGGCACGCTGGCCGCGATCGAGGCGGCCCGCGCGCCATATCGCGCCGCGCCCTTTACCGCCGCGCCGCTGCTGGCCGCGCCGGCAGCCGGCGGGGCGCGGATGGCGGTGACCGATCCCGCGACCGGCGCGGCGCTGGGCGAGGTGCTGACGGCCGCGGTTGCGGACGTGGACGCTGCCTTCGCCGCCGCCGCGCCCTGGACGGCCGCTCCTGCCGACCGCGCCGCCGCCCTGCGCCGGGCAGCGGGGGCGATGGAGGCCGACCACGGCCGCATCTTCGCGCTTCTCGCCCGCGAGGCGGGCAAGACCCTGCCCGACGCGGTCGGCGAATTGCGCGAAGCGGCGGATTTCCTGCGCTACTACGCGGCGCAGGCCGAAACCCTGTCAGCCCCCGCCCGCGGCATCTTTGTCTGCATCAGCCCCTGGAACTTTCCGCTGGCGATCTTCACCGGGCAGGTGGCGGCGGCGCTGGCGGCGGGCAATGCGGTGCTGGCCAAGCCCGCCGAACAGACGCCGCTGATCGCCGCGCTGGCGGTGGAGCACCTGCATGCCGCAGGTGTCCCGCGCGCGGCACTGCAATTCCTGCCCGGCGACGGGCCGACCGTGGGCCGGGCGCTGACCGCTGATCCCCGTCTGGACGGCGTGGCCTTCACCGGCTCGACCGAAACCGCCCAGGCGATCCGGCGGGCGATGGCCGCGACCGGGAACCCGACCGCGCCGCTGATCGCGGAAACCGGCGGGCTCAACGCCATGGTGGTGGACTCCACCGCGCTGCCCGAACAGGCGGTGCGCGACATCCTCGCCTCCGCCTTCCAGTCCGCCGGCCAGCGCTGCAGCGCGCTGCGCTGCCTCTACCTGCAGGAGGACATCGCCGAGGCTGTGATGGAAATGCTCGCCGGCGCGATGGACGAGCTTGCCCCGGGCGACCCCTGGGAGCTTGCCACCGACACCGGCCCGGTGATCGACGCCGAGGCGGCGGCTGGCATCGCCGCCTACATCGAGGCGGCGCGGCGCCGTGGGCGTGTGGCCAAGCAACTGCCCGCGCCGGCCTCCGGCCATTTCATCGGCCCGACGGTGATCCGCGTCAAAGGCATCGCCGACCTTGGCCGCGAAATTTTCGGTCCCGTCCTGCACGTGGCGACTTTCTCCGCGGGGCAGGTCTCCCAGGTGGTCGCGGCGGTCAATGCCACCGGCTACGGCCTGACCTTCGGGCTGCATACCCGGATCGACGACCGGGTTCAGGCGGTGACCTCCGCCGTCCGGGCCGGCAACACCTACGTCAACCGCAACCAGATCGGTGCCGTGGTGGGCAGCCAGCCCTTCGGCGGCGAGGGCCTGTCGGGGACCGGGCCCAAGGCCGGGGGACCGCACTACCTGGTGCGCTTCACCCGCGATCCCGCCCCGCCCGCGGGCGACACGCCGGCGTCGACCACGGCGGCGGATGCCGCCCGGTTGTTGGCCGCCGCGACGGTGCCTCGGGCGGCAGTGTCGGTCCACGACCTGCCCGGACCCACCGGCGAATCCAACCGCCTCTCCGCCCATGCCCGCCCGCCGCTGCTCTGCCTCGGCCCCAGCCGGGAAGACGCGCTTTGCCAGGCCGAGGCGGTGCGCGCGCTGGGTGGCGTGGCGGTGGAGGCGCCGGGGCTCCAGCCCGACGCGCTGGCCACGCTGGAGGAGTTTTCCGCCGTGCTGCTCTGGGGCGGCGATCCGCGCCCCTATGCCATGGCGCTGGCGGCCCGCCCCGGGCCGATCCTGCCGCTGATCGACGGGATGCCGGACGCAGGCCATGTGCTGATCGAGCGCCACGTCTGCATCGACACCACCGCCTCGGGCGGCAACGCGCAGCTTCTGGCGGCCGCGGACTGAGGTTCGCGGCGCTTGACCGGCGGGCCGAAACCGGAAACGGTCCGGCCCGATGGGCTCTGTTGCACAAATCGTGAGGGATTCCCTGTGTGACTCCATGGTGTTAGTCGGCATGGATGAGCAAACCCACACCTCCGACCTACCGCACGACAAACTGGCGCAGCTACAACTTGGCCCTCAAGCAGCGCGGCTCGCTGCTGATCTGGTTCGATCCTGAGACCGATTGGCTGGCCGTCCCGTGTGGCATGCGGGGCCGTTCGGCCACCTTCACCGATGCGGCGATCCAAGCCTGTCTCACGTTAAAGGCGCTGTTCGGGTTGCCGTTGCGGCAAACGACGGGGCTGGTTGCAAGCCTCCTGGAGCTTGCTGGACTGGACTGGCCCGTGC
>JANOGU010000342.1:0-5886 GCA_031406135.1 Rhodobacterales bacterium | reverse complement strand
GCCCGGCGGGATCGACCCGCATACGCATCTCGAGATGCCCTTCATGGGCACCTACTCGGCCGACGACTTCGAGTCCGGCACGCGGGCGGCGCTCAGCGGGGGCACCACGATGGTGGTGGACTTCATCCTGCCGGGGCAGGGGCAGGGGCTGATGGACGCCGCGCAGATGTGGCACAACAAGTCGGGGCGGGCGAATTGCGACTACAGCTACCACATGGCGGTGACCTGGTGGGGCGAGAAGGTGTGGGAGGGGATGGCCGACAGCGTCAAGGCCGGGATCACCTCGTTCAAGCACTTCATGGCCTACAAGGGCGCGCTGATGGTGAACGACGACGAGATGTTCCAGTCGTTCCGCCGCGTGGGCGATCTGGGCGGGCTGGCGCTGGTGCATGCCGAGAACGGCGACGTGGTGGCGGAACTGACGGCGAAGCTGCTGGCCGAGGGCAATACCGGGCCGGAGGCGCATGCCTATTCCCGCCCGCCGCAGGTCGAGGGCGAGGCCACCAACCGCGCGATCATGATCGCCGACATGGCGGGCGTGCCTCTTTATGTGGTGCATGTGAGCTGCGAGGATTCGCATGAGGCGATCCGGAGGGCACGGCAGGCCGGGAAAAGGGTGTGGGGCGAGCCGCTGGTGCAGCACCTGACGCTGGACGAAAGCGAATACTTCCACCCCGACTGGGACCACGCCGCCCGCCGGGTGATGAGCCCGCCGTTCCGCAACAAGCTGCACCAGGCGAGCCTGTGGTCGGGGTTGCAGTCCGGCAGTCTCTCGGTGGTGGCCACCGACCATTGTTCCTTCACCACCCAGCAGAAGCGCTTCGGGCTGGGGAACTTCTCGAAGATCCCGAACGGGACCGGCGGGCTGGAGGACCGGATGCCGATCTTATGGACCGAAGGGGTGGCGACGGGGCGGCTGACGCCGAATGAATTTGTCGCCGTAACCTCCACCAACATCGCGAAGATTCTGAACTGCTACCCGAAGAAGGGGGCGGTGCTGGTGGGCGCGGACGCCGACCTCGTGGTCTGGGACCCGGAGAAGGAGAAGACCATCGCGGCGGCCAGGCAGCAGTCGAGCATCGACTACAACGTCTTCGAGGGCCGTCGCGTGAAGGGCCTGCCGCGCTTCACCCTGACCCGCGGCCATGTCGCGATCCACGACGGCGAGGTGCGCACGAAAGAGGGCCACGGCCAGTTCGTCGCGCGAGAGGCGAGGCCGGCGGTGAACCGGGCGCTGAGCCAGTGGAAGGAACTGACCGCGCCGCGACCAGTGGAGCGGACGGGTATTCCGGCGACGGGGGTGTGACGTTGGAAGAACGCTCGGCAACCCTCTGCCACGAAACGGGAAACGCGACGTGAAAGACACCGCTTCCGCACCCGTCATCGACGCCCGCGGCGTCGGGCTGACGTTCCAGACCGCGGACGGGCCGGTGCGGGCGCTGACCGGGGTGGACCTGTCCATCGGCAAGGGCGAGTTCGTCAGCTTCATCGGCCCCTCCGGCTGCGGCAAGACGACGTTCCTGCGCTGCGTGGCGGCGCTGGAGACGCCGACGGAAGGCACCCTCACCGTCAACGGCATGAGCGCGGAAGAGGCCAGAAAATCAAGGGCCTACGGCTATGTCTTCCAGGCCGCGGGGCTGTATCCCTGGCGCACCATCGGCGGCAACATCAAGTTGCCGCTGGAAATCATGGGGTTCTCCCGCGAGGAGCAGGACCAGCGTCTGAAGAACGTCCTGCAACTCGTTGAACTGGAAGGGTTTGAGAAGAAATTCCCCTGGCAGCTCTCGGGCGGGATGCAGCAGCGCGCCTCGATCGCCCGGGCGCTGGCCTACGACGCCGACATCCTGCTGATGGACGAGCCCTTCGGGGCGCTGGACGAGATCGTGCGCGACCGGCTGAATGAGGAACTGCTGAAGCTCTGGGCGCGCACCGGCAAAACCATTGGATTCGTGACACATTCGATCCCCGAGGCGGTGTTCCTCTCGACCCGGATCGTGGTCATGAGCCCACGCCCGGGCCGGATCACCGACGTGATCGACAGCCCCCTGCCGCGCGAAAGGCCGCTCGACATCCGCGACAGCCGCGACTTCATCGCCATCGCGCATCGGGTGCGCGAGGGGCTCAGGGCGGGGCATGGCGATGAGGTCTGACCGTTGTCGGACATCTGTCGGGCATCCGTCGGGCAGTCGTCCCGACACGGGGGCCGCATGAGTCCCGGCACGCTTCTTTGGCTCGGCACCACGATGCTGGTGTTTCTCGCCGCATCCTCGACCCTGCGCGCCTATGTCGACCGGCCGCAGGTCTGGATCGTGCTCGGGGCACTGGCGCTTTATTGTCTGGGCAACCTGATGATGGTGCGGCTGATGCGGGAATCCGGGTTGGCGGTGGCGGTCTCGGTCTCGGCCGTGCTGCAGCTTCTGATGGCGACGCTGGTCGCCGTGCTGGTCTTTGCCGAACGCCCGACGCTGATCCAGTGGTCGGGGATTGCATTGGGGATACTGGCCGTGGCGCTGATCGTCTGGCCGCAGGGGGGACAGGGATGAAAGGGATTTGGCAAGGTGGGCAGATTGCCCACCCTACGCGGATGCATTTGGCCTCGGCCATGGCCATGGTCGTGGCGATGATCGGCGCGGCGCAGGCCCAGGGCGTTCCGCAATCGGGGGCGCATCCGCCGGTGCCCGAGCATATCGTGCCCTTCGACCGGAACTTCGAGCTGCGCGCGCAGCTGGTGGTGGACCGCACCGGGGCCGCGCCGCTGGCGCTGGACATGCCGCTGCAACTGCGCTTCGACCTGTCGCTGCGCGCGGCGGAAGGGGCCAAGCCGGCCGACCTGGCGCTGACCTGCAAGATGGTGATCGTGGGGACGGACGGCGCCCAGACGCCCTTGCGCGACGGGCCGTGCTTTGCCGGGCCGTTGCCGGAGGCCGGCCGCTGGGTGCCGGTGGGCGAGCCGGTGAAGTTCCGCCCCGACCGCTATGCCGCCGCCGGGTCCGGCGGCGTGCTGGTCGAGGTCAGGGCCGGCAGGGGCCGGCCGAAGCGGCTGATGGCCACCTTCGGCTGGGCGCCGGGAGGCTGAGGTTGGCGGTGGCGCTGGGTCTTGCGCGGACGCGCCCTGTCCCGTCAGCCGCGAAGGAGGGTACCGAGATGACAGAGACGCTTCCCGGGCCGGCGGATGTGGTCGCCTTCTGGTTCCCCGAAGCCGCGGACCCGACGGCCGAGGAGCATGTGCGGCTGTGGGCCTGGCGGATGCGTGGCGGTGCGCATGAGGCGGTGATCGCGCGCTTCACCGACCTGACCGAACGCGCCGCGTCCGGGGCGCTGGACCATTGGGCCGACAGCGCGCAGGGGCGGCTGGCGCTGATCCTGGTGCTTGACCAGTTCACCCGCTCGGTCTGGGCCGGCACGCCGCGCGCCTGTGCCTGCGATCCCAAGGCGCGCGATCTCTGCCTCGAAGGGCTTGGCAACGGCCATTTCGACGCGCTGCCGAACGTCTGGCAGAAGACCGCCTTCAAGATTCCCCTGGAACACTGCGAGTGTCCCGGACACCTGGCCAACCTCGACCTTGCCATCGCCATTGCCGACCGCCTGATCGACGCGGCGCCGGCGCAGCTGCGACAGTTCTATGCGGCCGCCGCGCAGCAGCCGCGGCGGCACCGGGCGGTGATCGCGCGTTTCGGCCGGCACCCGCACCGCAATGCCATTCTCGGGCGCGAGAGCACGGCAGCGGAACTGGACTATCTTTCGGCAGGAGAGTTCCCCCATACCACGCGGCTGGAGCTTCCGGGCGGCGCTGCGTCATGAGGAACCTGTGGCCCGTCCTCGCCGTGCTGGGCCTGATCCTTGCGATCTGGTACGTGGCGGTGGTGCCGATGAACGCGCCCTGGGTCTATGACCGGGCGGCACGCGAGAACCGCCAGGTATCGCTGTCCGAGCTGGTCCCGGCGACCATGGCGCTGGAGCGCCCGGTGCTGCCCGCCCCGCACCAGGTGGCGGCGGAGCTGTGGCAGGGGATCGCGGGCCAGAAGGTCACCTCCAAGCGCAGCCTCGTCTACCACGGGTTCGTGACGCTGGAATCGACGCTCTACGGCTTTGTCCTGGGGATCGTGCTGGGCGTCGGGCTGGCGGTCGCGGTGGTGCGGTTCCGGGTGATGGAGATGGCGGTGATGCCCTGGGCGATCATCAGCCAGACGGTGCCCATCGTGGCGCTGGCGCCGATGATCATCGTCTTGTCCAACGCGGTCGGGATCGAGGCTCGCGAGGTCCCCAAGGCGGTGATCTCGGCCTATCTGTCGTTCTTCCCGGTGCTGGTCAGCATGGTCACCGGCCTGCGCAGCCCCGATGCGATGCAGGTCGACCAGATGCGCACCTGGAACGCCTCCGACGGGCAGATGTTCCGCAAGCTGCGCCTGCCGGCGAGCCTGCCGTTCCTGTTCACCGCGCTGAAGGTCGCCATCGCGGCAAGCCTGGTGGGCACCATCGTCGGCGAATTGCCGACCGGCGCGGTCGAGGGGCTGGGCGCGCGCATGCTGATCGGGTCGCAGTTCGGCGAGCCCCTGATCATGTGGGCGGCGCTGTTCGCGGCGGCGATCCTCGCCGGCGGGCTGATCGTGGTCGTGGGCCTGCTGGAGCGGGTGCTGACGGCGCGCATGGGGGTGCGCGGATGATCTGGATGGTGGTGGCGCTGGTGTTCTGGGGCCTGGCCTGGGCGGCGAACCTGGCCGTTGTGCGGTCGGCCTTCGGCGCCACGCAGGCGGGGCGGCTTCTGGTACCGGCGCTGTTCGGGGTCACCGTCCTCGTCGTCTGGGAGGCACTGGTGCGCGGCTTCGCCGTGCCGCAGGTGATCCTGCCGCCGCCCTCGGCCATCGCCACGGCGATTCTGGCGAATCTCGGTACGCTGTGGAACGATTTCTTGCAGACCTTCGTCAAGGGCGCCCTCAGCGGCTACGTGATCGGCTGCGGTGCCGCGGTTCTCGTCGCGGTCATGATCGACCGCTCGCCGTTGCTGACCCGCGGCCTGTTGCCGGTGGGCAACTTCGTGGCCGCCCTGCCCATCGTCGGCATCGCGCCGATCCTGGTGATGTGGTTCGGCTTCGACTGGCAGTCCAAGGCCGCTGTCGTGGTGGTGCTGGTGTTCTTTCCGGTGCTGGTCAACACCGTGGCCGGTTTGCAGGCCACCGAGCGGATGCAGCGCGACCTGATGGCGACATGGAGCGCCTCCTGGGGCCAGACGATGTGGCGGCTGCGGCTGCCGGCGGCGATGCCCTTTGTCTTCAACGGGCTGAAGATCGCCACCACGCTGTCACTGATCGGCGCCATCGTCGCGGAATATTTCGGCAGCCCGATCTACGGCATGGGCTTTCGCATCTCCACCGGCGTGGGGCGGCTGGAGCTGGACCTGGTCTGGGCCGAGATTGCCGTTGCGGCGCTGGCGGGAACGGTCTTCTATGGTGTGGTGGCCATGATCGAGCGGCGGGTGACCTTCTGGCATCCGTCGCAGCGGGGATAACAACCGCCCCCGGGCAGAAACCGGCGGGCGACAACAGGGGAGACTGAGATGAAGCTATGGATGACGGCCGGAGCCTTCGCCTTTGCCGCCGCGGGTGCGGCGGTGGCGGCGGACGACGTGACGCTGCAACTGAAATGGGTCACGCAGTCGCAGTTCGCGGGCTATTACGTGGCCCAGGCCAAGGGCTTCTACGAGGAAGAGGGCCTCAACGTCACGATCAAGCCCGGCGGCCCGGACATCGCGCCGACCCAGGTGATCGCGGGCGGCGGGGCCGACGTGACGGTGGAATGGATGCCCGCGGCGCTGGCCGCGCGCGAGGCGGGGCTGCCCTTGGTCAACATCGCGCAGCCCTTCAAGTCGTCGGGGCTGATGCTGACCTG
>JANOGU010000335.1:0-15250 GCA_031406135.1 Rhodobacterales bacterium | reverse complement strand
AAGGTCGGCTCGCCGCCCATGGTCAGCCGCACGTCGCCTTCTGCCAACGCCCCGTCCACCTTGCGGCCGAGCGCGTTCAGCGCCTCCCAGCCCTCGTCGCTGAACGGTCTGGTGATCCGCGGGTGCTCCGCCACCCGCGTCACCCGCATGTCGAAGGCGAACTCGGTCCGCGTGTCCGGGCTCCCGCTGTAGCCGCCGGAGATCGGCGCGGCGTTGCGGAAATGCGGCGTGGCGGCCAGCGGGATGTGGCTTTCCCCGGTCAGCAGGCCCGAGGTCGGGTCCATCCCGATCCAGCCCGCGCCCGGCAGATAGACCTCCACCCAGGCGTGCAGGTCGCAGAAATCGACCTCGGTGCCGGACGGCCCGTCCAGCGCCTTGAGGTCGGGCTTGAGCTGGATCAGGTAGCCCGACACGAAGCGTGCCGCAAAGCCCAGGTGCCGCAGCACCTGCACCAGCAGCCAGGACGAATCCCGGCACGAGCCCTTTGCCGCCGACAGCGTTTCCTCTGGCGAGAACACCCCCGGCTCCAGCCGGATGATGTAGCCCACCTGCTGCGACACCCGGCGGTTGAGATCGACGAGGAAGTCCACCGTGACCTCCGCCGCCTTCGGCACCCCGGCCACGAACGCGGCCAGCAGCGGCCCGGCGGGTTCGGGCCGGCGGTAGATCGACAGATCGTCGGCCAGCGCCTCGGGATAGGTGAAGGGAAACGCCTTGGCCTCGTCCTCGACGAAAAAGTCGAACGGGTTGTAGACCGACATGTCGGCGACCAGATCGACCTCGATCTTCAGCTCCCTGACCGGCTCGGGAAAGATGAAGCGGGCCTGCCAGTTGCCGTAGGGGTCCTGCTGATGGTTCACGAAATGCGGCGTCGGTCCGACTTTCAACGAGTGGCTGATGACGCGGGTCTTGCCCTGCGGGGCCGGGCGCAGGCGTATGACCTGCGGCCCGAGGACCACCGGGCGGTTATAGCGGTAGTGGGTGAGGTGGTAGAGCGCGGCTTTGATCGACATGGGGCGAGGGGCTTCCGGACGGACGGAGCCGAGGCTTTCACAACTTCCGCTCGACGGCCAGCCTCAAGCGCCCGGCCCGCACAGCAAAGCATCGGATGCCGCATTTTGCGGCAGCCGAGGCCTGTCTGTCGGTTCGCCCGTGGGACTCAGGCCGCGAGATGCGCCGGCTTCTTGCCCAGGATGATCATCCCCAGGATGTCCTCGTCGGTCACGTCCTTGACGTTCACGGTGTCGACGAGCTGGCCGTTCTTCATCACCGAGGCGCGGTCGCAGAGCTTCATCACGTTGTGGATGTCATGCTCGATCAGGAAGATGCCCAGACCCTGTGCCTTCAGCTCCTGGATCAGCTCGGCCACCATCTGCGTCTCGTGCGGGCCGAGCGCTGCGGTCGGTTCGTCCATGATCAGGATCTTGGCGTTGAAGTAGACCGCCCGGGCGATGGCGACGGACTGGCGTTGCCCGCCCGACAAGGCTGACACGGGAACGTTGAACTTGCGGAAGTTGGGGTTCAGCCGGCCCATGATCTTGCGCGTCTCGGCCTCCATCTTCGCGTCGTCAAGGAAGCCGAAACTGTTCACCAACTCGCGGCCCAGAAACAGGTTCGAGGCCGCGTCGATGTTGTCGGAAAGCGCCAGCGTCTGATAGATCGTCTCGATGTTCTGCTCGCGGGCGTCGCGGGGGTCGCGGATCTCGACCTCTTTCCCGTTGATCAGGATCTGGCCGCTGTCCTTTTGATAGGCTCCCGACAGGCACTTGATCAGGGTCGATTTGCCCGCGCCGTTGTGGCCCAGAAGGCCGACAACTTCGCCGGGGTAAAGGTCGACCGTGACGTGATCCACGGCCTTGATGCCGCCGAAGGCGATCGAGATGTCGCGCAACTCGACAAGCGGGGTTCCGGTTCTGTCTACCATGGTCCTATCCCCTCACTTGATGCGTTTGCGGTAAACGATGTCGAGCCAGACGGCGAGAACAAGCGCCACGCCGGTCACCATGCGCTGGTAGGACCCGTCGCCAAAGCCGATCAGCACCATGCCGGTCTGCAACGACGACAACACCAGGGCACCGATGATCGCGCCGTAGATCGTGCCGACACCGCCCGCCAGCGAGGTGCCGCCGATGACCGCGGCCGCGATCACGTAAAGCTCGTCAAAGACCCCCATGGAGTTGGTCGCCGAGTTCTGCCGCGCCGAACCGATGATGGCCGCAAGTCCGGCCAGCCCCCCCATCAGCGCGAAGACCTTGACCTTCATCGCACGGGTGTCGATGCCCGACAGGGCTGCCGCTTCGGGATTGCCTCCGATGGCAAAGACATAGCGCCCGAACCGGGTGCGGTTCATCAGGACCGTCATGCCGACGACAATGACCACCATGATCAGCAGCGGATAGGCAAAGCCATGCCCGAACTCGGCCCCTTCGGGTACCGGCTCGCCAAGCTTGTCAAAATAGAGCTTCAGGTTGCCGGGGGCCCAGTTATAGGCGTTGACCACTGCAGCCGCGCCCAGGATCACCAGGCAGGCAAACCCTGCGACAAAGCTTTCGGCCCAGACCGGGCGCGGGGCAAACCCGTGCCGGCGCCGGGCGCTGCGGCCGACCAGCGTGATCCAGACCACGGCGGCACAGGCCAGGATGGCGATGATCCAGCTTCCGGTGCTGCCCATGGCGGCAAAAGGCCCGGCACCACCAAAGAGCACGAAGGTGTCGTCAAGCGGCGCGATGGTGCTGCCGCTGGACACAAAGGCCGCACCGCGCCAGACCAGAAGGCCGCCAAGGGTCACGATAAAGGACGGGATCGCGAGATAGGCGATCAGCACACCGTGGAACGCTCCGATCAGCGCGCCCATCAAGAGGCCGACGACGACCGTGACAATCCAGATCAACGGATGCCCAAGGCCCAGGATCGGCACCAGCCATTCGACCTGCATCAGCCCCATGACCACGCCGACAAAGCCCATGATCGAGCCGATGGATAGGTCGATCTCGCGCATGATGATGATCAGCACCATGCCCGTGGCCATGATCCCGATATAGGCGGTCTGCACCGACAGGTTCCAAAGGTTCCGCGGGGTCAGGAACAAGCCCTGATCCAGGAAGATCGCGCCGTAAAGGTGAAAGCCCAGCCAGATCAGCAAGAGCGCGCCGATCCGGCCCAGCAGGCCCTGGTCAATCTCGGTCGCGCGCAGGAAGCGGGAGACGGGGCCACCTTGCGGCGGTTGGATATTGGATGTGTCGGTCATGTCCTCGTCCAGCCTGTGAGAGGGGTGTGGCCCGATGTCGCGCGACAAGGCGCGTCTGGTCCCCGGATGGGACGCCGGACCACTCGCATGAAAGAAGACCGGCGCCACCCCTGGGGGCAGCGCCGGAAGTCAGTTCAGATCACTTGCAGGCAGCGACGCCTTCCATGGCCCCTTCGCAAGCCGCCTCTTTCGAGATGTGGCCCGCGTCGATCGCGATGTTCAGCGTGTCCTTGGTGATCGGGGTCGGGTTCAAGAGGATTGCGTTCATCTCGACACCCTTCTCGCCGCCCGAGAACTTGGTCGCACCGGCGATCGAATCCAGCGCAGCACCATCAGCCAGAGCCGAGGCAATCTCGCCGGCCGACTTGCCAAGGTCACGCGCGTTCTTCCAGACCGAAACCGTCTGCGTGCCACGGGCAACGCGGTTGATCGCGGAAAGGTCGCCGTCCTGGCCACCCAGCGGAACGTTCAGGCCCTGCGCGGCAAGTGCGGCAGCAGCACCACCGGCCATGCCGTCGTTCTCGGAAAGAACGGCGTCAACGGCGTTGTTGTTGGCGGTCAGGATCTGCTCCATGTTCTTCTGGGCATTCTCCGGCTTCCAGCCGTCCGAGTTGGCTTCGCCGACGATCACGATGTCGCCCGACGCCACGGAGGCGCCGATCACTTCTTCCATGCCCTGACGCAGGAAGCCGGTGTTCGGGTCACCCGGGTCGCCGAGGATGATCGCGTAGTTGCCCTTCGGAACGACAGCGATCACCGATTCAGCAATGATCCGGCCGACGCCGACGTTGTCGAAGGTCAGATAGAAGGTGCGGTCGTCCTCGATCAGACGGTCGTAACCTACGACCGGAATGCCCTCGGCAGCGGCCTTGTCGATGGCCGGCCCGATGGCGTCCTTGTCCCAGGCGTTGATGATCAGGGCGTCAACGCCCTGCGCGATCAGCGCGTCGATGTCCGAAAGCTGCTTTTCAGTCGAGCCCTGCGCGTCAGCCGAGATGTATTCGTTGCCGGCGGCTTCGATGGCTGCAACCATCGCGGCCTCGTCGATCTTCCACCGCTCTTCCTGGAACTGGGCCCAGGAAACGCCGATCTTCTTGCCTTCAGCCATGGCCGAAGTGCCGAGGCCCGCGACCGCGACGGTCGCGAGCAGGAACAGTTTCTTCATCAGTATCCTCCCAAGGAATGGCCGTGCACGCGCGCCGGCTGGCAGTTTTAGCCAAAGCAGACCTAAACGGCATGGCTTGGGTGCTGTCAATTCGGAAGTCCAAAGGGTCTCTCCCGAACTCCGGTCTCCCATCACGCTTCGGATCGGCCCGCAGAGGCATTCCGCTGTGGCCAGCGCATGCGAACCCAGATCCGCCAGCGTGCGCCGCTGTTCGCCTGGGTCTTCGGCAACTTCGGCCACGGCCACGGCCACGGCAACGTCACCGGCCCCGGCAAGGCCCTCGAATCCGTGCAGGACCAGCTTCCCGCCTGGCGCGGCCATAGCGAGCAGTCCATGGCGCCGGCCGCCCTCGACTGGGCAAAATCGCACGACCGCACCACGGTGATTTCGATTGCCACCGACGCCTATTCCTGGATACCGGGCGACGCGGACCGGGATGTCGCGTGCCGGAAGTGTCGAACCAATAGACTGACCAGAAGGCCCGCGAGAGCCAGATTGCCATCCGCGCCAAGCAGCGCATCGGAGTATGACAGAGATGCTGAAAGCCAAACTGGGCATGTCGCCCATCGCCTGGTGGAACGACGACCTTGTCGACCTCTCCGACGATGTCAGCCTCGAGGAATGCCTGCGCCAGTCCCGCTCGGCCGGGTTCACCGGCATGGAGCAGGGCCGCCGCTTCCCGCCCACCGCGGCCGAGATGCTGCCGGTCCTCAAGGCGGCGGACGTCACCCTCTGCGGCGGCTGGTTCTCCGGCACGCTGGTCGATGACGACCTCGCGTCGAACAAGGGCCGCATCCAGCCGATGATCGACCTGTTCAAGGCGGTGAACGCCCCCTGCATTGTCTACGGCGAGGTCGGCCGCGCGATCCAGGGCAACCGCCACGCGCCGCTGGCCACCAAGCCCGTCCTGTCGGACGCCGAGATGCAGGCCTATGCCCGCAAGGTGACGAGCTTGGGCGAATGGTGCGCCGATCAGGGCATGCCGCTGGTTTACCACCACCACATGGGTGCCGTGGTGATGTTCGAGCCGGAGCTGGACGCCTTCATGGCGAACTCGGGCGAGGGCATCCCGCTCTTGCTCGACGCCGGCCACCTGCACTTCGCCCGCGGCAACGTGCTGCGCGCCATCGACAACCACCACGCCCGGATCAGGCACGTCCACACCAAGGACATCCGGCAATCCGTGCTCGACAGCCTCGACTGGTCGAAGGACAGCTTCCTCGATGCGGTCATCAAGGGCGCCTTCACCGTGCCGGGCGACGGCTCGCTCGACTTCGCTGTCATTGTGAAGCGCCTTGCCGACTACGGATACGAAGGCTGGTTCGTGGTCGAGGCGGAACAGGACCCGAAGCCGAACCCGCCGCTGCGCATGGCGCAGGTCGGCCACAGGGAGCTGATGCGGGTGATGACCGCGGCCGGCTACGAGGTCGTCGCCTGAACCGGATGGACGGCAAGGTCCGCGTCGTCGCCGGGGCAACGCAGGGCCTGGGATCGGCCGGGATGCCGGTGCCCGACGGCCCCATGCGTTTGCCAAGGGGTGCCTCAAGGCGCGGCCACCACCGGAATCCGCGGCTCTGCGCCGTCCTTCTTCGGCCGCGCGGCCAGCGTTCCGCGCGCTGGCCACAAATTCTTGCTTGCTGCACGCATGATTGATGTTGTCCAGTCAGCTCGTTCCGCAAGCATCATCGGACACAATACTTTCGGAGGCGACCATGAGCCTGCTTGTTCACTACACTCTGAAGAATGAGGACGATCATGACAATCAAGCGACTGCCATGTCGGCGCTCGTCGACGGACTGAAATCCGATGGCATCTCGAACCTGAACTATTCATGCTTTTCCACAGCTGACCCCGTCAAATTCATCGGCATCTTGGAGTTCGCTGACGATGTAGCAAAGCAAGCCTTCTTGAATTCCGCCGCCTTCGCCGTCTACCGCGAGACTGTCGGTCCCACATTTGCGAACCCGCCCCAAACATCAGAAATTGTCGCGATAGCATCGACCCGGGACTGAACATGCGGCGCTACGGGCGGATGTCGTAGGTCACCCACCGGGTCGCAGTCGCCACCCGGTCGTACAGCACCCGGGCGGTCGCATTGTCCGCCGCTGTGATCCAGCGGATGACACTCCACCCGCGGCGCAGCCCTTCAGCCTTGACCGCGTCGATCAGCGCCCCGCCCGCGCCCGTGCCGCGCGCCTCCGGAGCCACGAACAGGTCGTCCAGAAACCCGCCGGTCGAGGCCGAAAGCGGCCTCGCGAAGGCGCGGAAATGCGCCAGCCCCACAAGTCCGCCCGGCGCCTCGGCGACCAGCCCTTCGACCTGATGCCCGGGATCGTGCAGCCAGCCCCAGACCCTGTCGCGCATGTCCGGGGTCTGCTCGACGCCGTAGAAGTCGGCATAGCCCTGATACAGACGGTCCCAGCCGGGACGGTCCCCGGGCCCGACGGGTCTGATCTGCGGCGCGGTCATGGTCCCTGTCTAACCGGCCGGCGGAAGAAGTCGAGCGGGGCGCGGAAGTGCCGCGTTGCGCGACGTACGCTCCGTTAATGTCGCCACACTCCCTAACAAACCCCTAACGACTCACTGCAACCAATTGGAATCGCTCACACAAAAAAATGTCCCACCGTGTGACGCTCGGCGCAGTTGGGCGCCCGGCTTCACGAGGGGGCGGCATTCTCCCGCGCCTCGACCCGGTCGAGCGCCTCCGTTACCTTGCTGATCGTCTCCGCCGCCCCGATCAGGTCGCCGCCCTTGATCTGCCGCGCCCCGATCGCCAGCGCCGCCAGCAGCCGGTCCTCGGCCTCGCTGCCCAGCCGCTCGATCCGCTCCCGCAGCGCCCGGACCGACCTGGCAAGCGCCACCTGCGCCTTCCCGTCCACTGGCGGGGTGGTCTCCGCCGGGGCGTCCGCCAGAGGCCGGGCGGCCGAGTTCATCACCTGCCGGACCTGCCGTTCCAGGTTGCGCAGCATCGCCTCCGCCGCGCCCCGGTTGCCCTTGTCCTGCGCCGCGAAAATTCCCGCGAGCATCTGCCGCAGCCGGTTGCCGTTCTCGCCCCGGGCGGCCAGGACCGGACCCTGCACCGCATCGAGCCGCACGGCGAACTCGTCTCCCGACGCCCCCGCGTCATCGAGATCGCCGTCATCCTCCGGCCCGTCGCCGAGGTCCTCGACATCGGCGTCGAACTCGACCCCGTCGATGTCGAGCGCCCGGACGCTGCGCCGGATGCCCTCGCGGGCGAGGTGCTTCTTCACCCGCTGCGCGAGGTTCGGGATCAGGTCCACGCAATTCAGGATGACCAGTTTGCCCTTCACCATGAAGGTGCCGAAGGCGACCTTCGCCTGGCCGCTGGCCTTCTTGGTCTTCTTGGCAATGAGGGAAGGGGATTTTTTCTTGTGCGAGGCGAACCACGTCGTTTCGTCGCCTGCGACCGGGCAGAAGGCGAAAGCCACCGGCCTTCGCGCCGCCCGCTTCAGCACGCGGCGGAGTTCCTTGCCCTCGACGACGTATTCGCCGATGTCGTCGTCGTCATCCTCATCGTCGTCATCGTCGCGGTCGCGTGCCGCCATCAGGCGACGTCCTCTCCACCACCCTCGACGATCTTGATCTCCATCGGCACCTTCTCGGCGCGCAGGAGCTTGGCCACCTTCTTCTCCATACCCGGGATGGCCTTTGCGCAGGTCAGGACCAGCGTCTTGCCCTCGACGGTCATCTTCCCATAGGCGAATTTGGTCGCCGGCTTCTGCTTCTTCTTGCCGCCGTCGTCGCCTTCGGCGTCGTCGCCCTCCTCCTCCTCCTCGTCCTCCTTCGGCTTGCCGCCGAGCTTGCGCGCCGCCTTGCCAAAGGCGTCGGGCTTCTTGCGGCGGTGGAAGGTGAGCAGCGAGTCCATCTCGCCGCTGCCGGGCACGAAGGCAAAGGTCAGCTCCCGCGTCTTGCCGAGCTTGAAGAACTTCTTCAGCGCCTGCTTGTCGAGGATCAGGCCGCCGCCGTCATCATTGTCTTCGGGCATCACGCCCTCCTGCCGGAAATCGCATCAATCAACGCCCCAAGCATGCGGGAAGCGATTCGTCCGGTCAAGCGCCGCGGCGTCCGGTGCTGCAGCCCCAAGAAACGATTGGGCTTTTTATCGGCCTGTGTTTCTGCTACCGTGCGAATCGTTCGCAAGATACCCGTTCCCGCCGCAGAATTCTCTGGATTGACGAACAGGTTCTGTTAACGTCCGCGCCGGATACCCGGCCCATCCGATGCCATTGGGATTGTTGAGACTCTTTGATGGACCTTGACGACTTCAAGATCAGCCATGGTGACGAGGCGCCGAGTGGCGAGAACCTCGAATACGACCCCGCCTTCATCTCGTTGGAACTGGCCGCTCAGCCCGGCGAGGAGCGCCAGGTCGGCGACAGCATCATCGAGGCGGAAGACCCGGACTGGGTCGAGGTGATCGCCCAGGCCAGCGACGTCCTCGGCCGCAGCCACGACCTGCGCGCGGCGATCTTCCTAACGCACGCGCTGCTGCGCACCAAGGGGTTCCCGGGCTTTGCCGAGGGCACCGGCCTGATCCGCTGGATGCTCGAGGAGCACTGGGACACCTGCCACCCGCAACTCGATCCCGATGACGATCTGGACCCAACGTTCCGCGTCAACGCCATCACCGGGCTGGTCGGCACGCCGGAGGGGCCGTCCGCAATTCTGCGCGACGTGCGCCGTTCCCCGCTGACCGAAAGCCGCAACTTCGGCCGCATCTCGATGCGCGACATCCTGATGTCCGAAGGCGAACTGCCCACGCCCGAGGGGATGACGGTCCCCGACGCCGCCTCGATCCAGGCAGCGTTCAATGAGACCGACCCCGAGCGGGGGGCCACGCTGCGCGCGGGAGTGGAAGCCGCGCGGGAAAATGCCAAGGTGATCGCCGCGATCTTCGACGAACGCGCCGTCGGCAACGCGCTCGATCTCAAGCCGCTCGACCGCCTCCTCTCTCAGGCGGTGAGACGGTTCAGCGATGCCGGTGTCGTCGGCGACGACGCTGGGGCAGAGGCGGGCGACGACGACGCCGAAGCCGGCGAAGACGGGGCCGCCCCGCGCCGTGGCGGGGCCGCCGGCGGGGTTCCGGGCCAGATCAACAACCAGAAGGACGTCAAGGACGCCCTTGACCGCATCATCGCCTACTACGGGCGGATCGAGCCCTCCAGCCCGTTGCCGATCCTGCTCGACCGCGCCAAGCGGCTTGTCGGGGCTGATTTCCTGACGATCATCAAGGACATCGCGTCGGACGGCAAGGATCAGGTGCTAAACATCGCGGGGATCAAGGACGACGATGATTGACGTTAGACCGCGCAAGGCGCAGTTTCCCGAAATCCGACGCGACATGCCCGCAGGGAGCCCTTAATGGCACAGAGTTCACAGAAGTTCATTGCCAGGAACCGCGCGCCCCGCGTGCAGATCGAATACGACGTGGAGATCTACGGCGCCGAGAAGAAGGTGCAGCTGCCCTTCGTCATGGGCGTCATGTCGGACCTCTCGGGCAAGCCCGAGGATCCGCTTCCCGCCGTGGCCGACCGCAAGTTCCTGGAGATCGACGTCGACAACTTCGACGACCGCATGAAGTCGATGAAGCCCAGGGTTGCCTTCACCGTGCCCAACACGCTGACCGGCGAGGGCAACATGGCCGTCGACATCACCTTCGAGAGCATGGACGACTTCTCGCCCGCCGCCATCGCGCGCAAGGTCGAGCCGCTGGCCAAGCTGCTTGAGGCGCGCACCCAGCTTGCCAACCTGATGACCTACATGGACGGCAAGTCCGGCGCCGAGGACCTCATCGCGACCATCATCCAGGACCCCGCCCTGCTGTCTGCGCTGGCCGCTGCGCCGGCGCCGGCGGGCGACCAAGACAAGGGCTGATCCATGGCAGAGACGCAGACCGAAGCCGCTGGCGGCGCAACCGAGACGGCCTTTGGCTCGTCGGAGTTCGCCTCGCTCCTGCAAAAGGAGTTCCGGCCGAAATCCGACCAGGCCAAGTCGGCCGTCGAGCAGGCGGTCAAGACGCTGGCGCAGCAGGCGCTGTCGAACACGACGCTGATCTCCAACGACGCGCTCCGCACGATCGAGGGAATCATCGCCGAGATCGACAAGAAGCTGACCGAACAGGTCAACCTGATCCTGCACCACGAGGATTTCCAGCAGCTCGAAAGCGCTTGGCGCGGGCTGCACTATCTCGTCAACAACACTGAAACCGACGAGATGCTGAAAATCCGGGTCATGAACATCTCCAAGAAGGACATGTCCAAGACCCTGCGCAAGTTCAAGGGCACCGCCTGGGACCAGTCGCCGATCTTCAAGAAGGTCTACGAAGAGGAGTTCGGCCAGCTTGGCGGCGAGCCCTACGGTACGCTGGTCGCCGACTACTATTTCGACCACTCGCCGCCTGACGTCGAGCTTCTGGGCGAGATGGCCAAGATCTCCGCGGCAGCGCACGCACCGCTGATCACCGGATCGAAGCCGACGCTGTTCCAGATGGACAGCTGGTCCGAACTGGCCAACCCGCGCGACCTGACGAAAATCTTCCTGACCCCGGAATACGCCAGCTGGCGGTCGCTGCGGTCGAGCGAGGACGCGCGCTACATCGGGCTGGCCATGCCGCGCTTCCTCGGACGTCTGCCCTATGGGGCAAAGACCGAGCCGGTCGAGGACTTCGATTTCGAGGAAGACACCACCGGCACGGCGTCCGAGAAATACGCCTGGGTCAACGCCGCCTACGGCATGGCGGTCAACATCAACCGCTCGTTCAAGGAATACGGCTGGTGCTCGCGCATCCGCGGCATCGAGTCCGGCGGCGCGGTGGAGAACCTGCCCTCGCACACTTTCCCGACCGACGACGGCGGCGTGGACCAGAAGTGCCCGACCGAGATCGCGATTTCCGACCGGCGCGAGGCAGAGCTTGCCAAGAACGGCATGATGCCGCTGATCCATCGCAAGAACAGCGACTTCGCCGCCTTCATCGGCGCCCAGTCGCTGCAGAAGCCGCAGGAATACGACGACGCCGACGCCAGTGCGAACGCGAACCTGGCCGCGCGGCTGCCCTATCTCTTCGCGACCTGCCGGTTTGCCCACTACCTGAAGTGCATCGTCCGCGACAAGGTCGGCTCGTACAAGAGCCGCACGGACATGCAGATGTGGTTGCAGGAGTGGATCAACCAGTATGTTGACTTCAGCGCCGCAACCTCGGCCGAGAGCGAGAAGGCCCGTCGTCCGCTCGCGGCGGCGGAAGTGGTGGTCGAGGAGGTCGAGGGCAACCCCGGCTACTACACGTCCAAGTTCTTCCTGCGCCCGCATTACCAGCTCGAAGGCCTGTCCGTGTCGCTGCGGCTGGTCTCCAAACTTCCGTCTGAGAAGAAGTGACCTGACAAGGGTCGTCCTGCTGCTGGCAGGGCGGCCACCGAACCAACCGGCGGGAGACCGCCTTCACCGTTGAATCATGAGGAGACTGAACGATGGCATTTGACGCATTCTGCTATTCGCCCAAGAGCCAGGCCCGCCTTCCGGGCGAGACCCAGGACGACAAGATGGCGAGCAAGGGCGCCTTCGGCGTCCTGTCCTTCGAACTCGGGGCCGAGAACACGATCGACATCGGCGCGATCACCGGCGGCGGCGGCGCCGGCAAGGCGTCTCCCAAGGAATTCACCGTCACCAAGAAGACGGACACGTCCTCGGGGCCGCTCTTCACTGCGCTCTGCACCGGCGACCACTACGATGACATGGTCATCGAACTGCGCCGTTCCGCGGGTGTGTCGAGCCAAGGCACTTCGGGCGTGACCTTCATGAAGTTCCACATGCACCTCGTGATGGTGCAGGACATTTCCTGGTCGGGCTCCGACGGCGACGACATCTGCGAAGAGACGGTGATCTTCAAGTTCGGCGCGATCCAGATCCACTACCACAAGCAGGACCGCTTCGGGAAAATGGATGCCAAGCCGATCGAGGCGATGTGGAGTTTCGTGAAGAACAAGGTCGGCATAGAAATATGATGAGGTCGGAGCCGGCCTTGCCGGCTCCGTTCCTTTGCTGCTGAGAGGCCCAGGCATCAACCGGCGAGTTGCCGGGGCGGATAATCATGCGCGCAGAAGAGCTGCTCAAGACCGACGACCTGAACGCGACTCTGACTGCATTGCAGGCCGAAATCCGCGCGAAGCCGGCGGACGCCAAACTGCGCATCTTCCTGTTCCAGTTGCTCTGCGTCATGGGCGACTGGAAGCGGGCGGTCACGCAACTGAAGGTGTCCGCTGAAATCGACGCCGTCGCCACACCGATGGCACAGACCTACCGGGAGGCGATCATCTGCGAGGTCTACCGTGAGAAGGTCTTCTCCGGCGAAAAGGTCCCGCTCATCTTCGGCCAGCCGCAGGAATGGCTTGCGCTCATCGTCGAGGCGCTGAAGGCGCTTGCCCAGGGGCGGCCGGCGGATGCCGCCACGCTGCGCGCGCGCGCCTTCGATGCGGCGCCGACCGTGGCCGGCACGCTGAATGGCGAGCCCTTCGACTGGATCGCCGATGCCGACAGCCGGCTTGGCCCGGTGCTGGAGGCGGTGGTCAACGGGAAGTATTTCTGGATGCCATTCACTGCGGTCGCGAAGATCACGGCCGACCCGCCGAAGGACCTGCGCGACGTGGTCTGGACGCCGGTCAATATCGTCCTGCAGAACGGCGGCGACATCGTGGCGCTGCTTCCCACGCGCTATGCGGGCACGGCCGAGCGCGGCACCGGGGCGCAGAAACTCGCGCGGGCGACGGACTGGACTAACCTTGGCGCCGAAACCTTTGTCGGGCTGGGGCAACGGCTTCTGACCACCGACCAGGGCGACACCGCGCTGATGGACCTGCGCCGGCTCGTCATCGAGCACCCTGAGGGGACCGCATGAGATGGCCGACCAGACCCTGACGGAGCGGCTTCAGCCCTCGCTCCTCGACCGGCTGACCGACGATTCCCCTGGAGACGTGAAGGAAAGCCGGGACAGCCGGGTGATAGACCTGCGCCGCCTGCGCGAGATCATCCAACGCGACCTGTCCTGGCTGCTGAACACCTACGACAACTCCTCGCTCATCGACGCGAAGCGTTATCCCAACGTCGCAAATTCGGTCCTGACCTACGGGGTGCGCGAGGTCGCGGGCGAGTTCTCCACCGCCGAGAGGGCGCTGAAGATCCGCGATTCGATCTACAATTCGATCCAGAAGTTCGAGCCGCGGATCATCCCGGGCACGCTGGGCGTGATTCTGCGTGACCAGCAGGGGCAGGACAAGGGCGGCGGTTCAACCACTGTGGACTTTGACATCGCCGCCGACATGTGGGCCCAGCCGCTGCCAATGGAGCTGTACCTGCGCAGTCAGGTCGACATCACGACCGGCGAGCTGAAGCTCGAACGGCCCGCCACCGCTTCGGGCGAAGCCGGCCGGGCGAGGCGCGGCTGATGGATACCCGCATCCTCAAGCACTACGAGAACGAGCTCGCCTACTTGCGCGAGATGGGGGCGGAGTTCGCCGAGGCCTATCCCAAGATCGCCGCGCGGCTGGGCCTGGACAGCGCCGAAGTGCTCGACCCCTACGTGGAGCGACTGCTGGAAGGCACAGCCTTTCTCTCGGCCCGGGTTCAGCTGGAGATCGAACAGCAAGTTCCGTCCTTCACCCGTCACCTGCTGGAAATCGTCTATCCGCACTATCTGGCGCCGACGCCGTCGATGATGATTGCGGCCTTCCAGCCGGATGCGACCAATGCGGCGATGAACGATGGCTTCACCCTGCCGCGGGGAACCCGGCTGCGGTCATCGCTTGGTGACGGCGACCAGACGGCCTGCGTCTTCACCACATCGCACGAGGTGACGATGTGGCCGTTGGACATCACCGAGGCGGAGTATATCGACGGACGCGGCCCTCTGGTGGCGATCGGTTTGGCGAAGGACATCGAGGCCCGCGCGGCGATCCGGCTGCGGCTGGTGCGCAAGAACAACGAGCCGATCACGCAGCTGTCGATGGACCGCCTGACCCTGTTCCTGAACGGCCTCGGCGCGCGGAACTGGGACCTGCACGAGCTTCTCTGCACCCAGGTGACCGGCCTGGCCGGCCGGTCCACAGACCGCCGCGCCGACTGGCTGGTGGAGCTTCGCGAAGGCAGGGTGGTGCCGCGCGGCTACGAGCCCGAGGAAGCGCTGCTGCCGCGGCCGAAGCGGTCCTACGACGGCTACCGGCTGCTGCAGGAGTATTTCGCGATGCCCGAGAGGTACCACTTCGTGGACGTCGTGGGCCTCGCGCCCGCGCTGCGCCGCGCGGTGGGGCCGGACCTCGACATCTACATCCTGTTGCGCGACGGCAAGCCCGACCTCGCGCCGGCGATCACACCCGAGGCCTTCACGCTGAACGCCACGCCAGCGGTGAACCTGTTCCAGAAACGCTGCGACCGGGTGTTCATCACCAAGTCGGATGTCGAACACCACGTCATCCCCGATCGCACCGCACCGCTCGACTTTGAGGTGCACTCGGTGCAGGAGGTGATTGGCATTTCCGACAAGGGCGAGGCCGACATCCTCTTCCGGCCGTTCTATTCCTCCGACGACTACACCTCGGCGGGCGACTACTTCCCCGCCTACTACACCCAGTTTCGCCGCATGCGGCAACGATCCGAGCGTGAGCGCCTGCGCGGGGTGCGCACCTCCTACCTCGGTTCCGAACTCTACCTCACGCTCGTCGACCCGCTGGAGGCCCCCTATTCGGGCAACCTGACGCAGCTGTCCGTCCAGGCGCTGTGTTCCAACCGCGACCTGCCGCTTCTCTTGTCCACCGGGGCGCCCGGCGTTTTTC
>JANOGU010000316.1:0-3281 GCA_031406135.1 Rhodobacterales bacterium | reverse complement strand
GCATCTGGGCGACGGCAACATCCACTTCACGGTCTACCCCAGCCGCGACGACCCGGCGCTTGAGGACGCGGTGATCGAGCGGGTGGAGGACCTGGTCCTGACCATGGGCGGCAGCTTCTCGGCCGAACACGGGATCGGCCTTGCGAAGCTGCCCTCGATGGCCCGCCGCAAGAACCCGGTGGCGCTGGAGGCGATGCGCGCGGTCAAGGCGGCACTCGACCCGGGCAACCTGATGAACCCCGGCAAGGTGATCCCCGCGCGGTGAGCGGGTCGCCTGGACTGCCTCGCTGCGCAAGATGAACGTGCCTGCGGGAGACAGCCCGACGGCCGGTCAGCGCCCGTGCAGGAAGCCCTTCGGCGCCCGCGCCAGAAGCTGCGCGGCGAGATCGGCACCCAGCTTCGTAGCATCGCCCACCGGACCCCGGACCTCGCCGGTGATCGCCTCGGAACCGTCCGGCCGCAGAATCTCGCCGCGCAGCCAGAGCGCCCCATCGGCGAGGACGGCCAGTCCGGCAATCGGCGTCTCGCAGGAGCCGTCGAGGCCGGCGAGAAAGGCGCGCTCCGCCGCCAGCCGCTCGCCAGTCGGACGGTGGTGGATCGGCGCCAGCAGATCGGCCGTCGCGAGATCACCGCTTCGCCGCTCGATGCCGATGGCGCCCTGGGCCACGGCCGGCAGCATCTCTTCCGGCGCGAAGGCCGACCGCGCGACCTGCGCCAGGTTCAGCCGGTTGAGCCCGGCCATCGCCAGAAGCGTCGCCGCGGCAACGCCCTCGTCCAGTTTCTTCATCCGCGTCTGGACGTTGCCGCGGAACTCCACCACCGTGAGGTCCGGCCGCCGCAGCTTCAGCTGCGCCCGCCGGCGCAGCGAGGAGGTGCCCACCACCGCGCCGTCGGGCAGGTCCGCCAGGCGTTCGGCGACCGGCGACACGAAGCCATCACGCACATCCTCGCGCGGCAGGTAGGTGTCGAGGAGCAGACCGTCGGGCTGCAGCGTCGGCATGTCCTTCATCGAATGCACCGCGATATCGATACCGCCGTCCAAGAGCGCGTCCTCGATCTCCCGCGTAAAGAGACCCTTGCCGCCGATCTCCCTGAGCGGCCGGTCGAGCACGCGGTCGCCCGTGGTCCTGATCACCACGATCCTGAAGGCCAGTTCCGGCAAGCCGTGCGCAGCGGCCAGCCGCTGCCGCGTCTCATGCGCCTGGGCCAGCGCCAGGGGCGAACCGCGGGTGCCGATGCGCAGGGGCCGGTCGGGGGAGGGCAACATGGGCGAAGGCTTAGCGGTGCGGTTCCAGCCTGACAACCCGGGCCGGCTTGACAAGCCGGCGGCAAGCCCCGACGCAGGCGGAATGAATGTGTCTGCCCCGGCCGACAAGACCATCCTGCGCGCGCTGAAGGGCGAGCGGCAGGCGGTGCCGCCGATCTGGATCATGCGCCAGGCCGGGCGCTACCTGCCAGAATACCGGGCGACGCGGGCCAGGGCGGGGTCGTTCCTCGACCTGTGCTACACGCCGGACCTGGCGGCGGAAGTGACGCTGCAGCCGATCCGCCGCTACGGCTTTGACGCGGCGATCCTGTTCGCCGACATCCTGCTGATCGCCCAGGCGCTGGGGTCGGAGCTGTGGTTCGCCGAAGGCGAGGGGCCGCGGCTGTCGACGCTGACCGACGCCGCCGGCGTGGCGCGCCTGCGGCCCACCGGCGCGATCCACGAAACACTTTCTCCGGTGTACGAGACGGTGCGCATCCTGGCGCGCGCGCTGCCGCGGCAGACCACGCTGATCGGCTTTGCCGGCGCGCCCTGGACGGTCGCGACCTACATGATCGCCGGCCGCGGCACGCCGGATCAGGCACCGGCGCATGCGTTGAAGAACCGCGACCGTCCCGCCTTCCAGGCGCTGATCGACCGGCTGACCGAGGCCACGGTCGACTACCTCTCGGCCCAGGTGGCGGCCGGGGCCGAGGTGGTCAAGCTCTTCGACAGCTGGGCCGGCAGCCTGAAGGGGCAGGATTTCGCCGATTTCGCGCTGGCGCCGGCCCGCGCCATCACCCAGGCGCTGAAGGCGCGCCATCCCGGCCTGCCGGTCATCGTCTTCCCGCGCGAGGCGGGGCCGGCCTACGCCGGGTTCGCCCAGGCCACCGGAGCGGACGGTGTGGCGCTCGACCAGACGGTCGATCCGGCCTGGGCAGCGACCGCGGTGCAGCCAGGTACCTGCGTGCAGGGCAACCTCGATCCGGCCGTCCTGGTCTCCGGCGGTGCCGCGATGGAGGCGGCCGCGCGCCGGGTGGCCGGTGCCTTTGCCGGCGGCGCCCATATCTTCAACCTCGGCCACGGCATCACGCCCGAGGCCAGCCCTGACAACCTCTCCCGGCTGGTCGAGGTCGTGCGCGGCGGCTGACGCCCCGGACCCAGCGGGCGGCTCAGGTTCGCCACAGCACCCAGACCGCCACCCCCACCAGCGCCAGCGCCATGCCCCGCCGGACAAGGCGCTCGCGCTCGGGAGGGCCGAGAAACCGCGTGAAGCCGCCGGCCAGGACCACGATTCCGCCATGGATCGCGGTGGCGACGGCGACATAGACGGCGGTGAAGCTCAGCACCTGCGCCAGGTCCGGCGCCGGCGGCAGGAACGGCGGCAGGGCGGTGAGGTAGAACACCGCCGCCTTGGGGTTCAGCAGGTTGCTCACCAGCCCGCGGCCGAACTGCGCCGGCAGGCCGGCCGGGGGCGGCGGCTCCGCCCCGGACGCGCCCCGCCAGGCCTCCCAGGCGAGCCACAGCAGATACCCGACCCCGGCCCAGCGCAGCGCCTGGTAGACCGCCGGCATTTCCGCCACCAGCGCCGCGAGCCCGAAGGCCGCCGCCAGACCCAGGCCGGCCAGACCCAGCGCCACACCGGCCACCGCCGCGAACCCCGCCCGTCGCCCGTCGGTCGCCGCGACGAGCGCCAGCCAGGTCATGTTCGGCCCCGGCGTCAGTTCGACCAGTACGGATGCCGCGGCGAAGCCTGCCAGTGACCCCTGCTCCATGCCCGCCGTCCCCGAATCCACGCCCCGCGAACCTGCGCCGGAACCCCGGGAAGTCCAACCCGTTCCGCTCGCGTCCCGCCGCCGTCCCGCGCCCTGCGGGCGCGGGATCAGGCAAGGGGGCCGCAGGCGCCCCCCTTGCACCCCCGCAGCGCCCAAGGGGCGGGCGGCAGCGCAGGTGGCCGTCTTGCGCCCGCAAGGGGCGCGCTGGCGTTGCGCCTTTGCCCGCAGGGTTGTGCCTGCGGAGAGCCGGGGGGGGGGGG
>JANOGU010000236.1:0-5001 GCA_031406135.1 Rhodobacterales bacterium | reverse complement strand
ACTGACCGAGCCGCCAAGACAGTGAAGCTGACATCCCAATCATCGGTGCTCGCGCACCTATGGGACCGATATGCAAGCCTCAACGCCGAAGCGCCAAACCGCCCGCATATCCCTTCGTCTCATCACAATGTCAAAGAGCGTAAGACAAAAACAGCCAGCCCGCCGGTTCCCCGGCGTAGCCGAATGCCTTGTCTCCAGAGCTTTGCGCCACGGGCGGTGACCCGTCCGTCGCAGCGGAGGGGGATTTACGTCCCCGCCCGGAGGAGCGCAAGGGGAAAATCGCCCGCCTGCGACAAAATTTCAGGACCGACCGGAAGTTGCCCAAGATGTTGTGATGCTTTGCACATCTTTCACTAGGGCACCGCTCCGCGGCAAGGATCAGGCCGGCACAGGGCGGCGCTGCGGTCGCCAGCGCAGCGCCAGGAGCGTCACCACCGCGCCCAGATAGAGCATCGGCTCCAGCGGCCAGGCCTTCACCAGCCACAGGAAGTGCACTGCCGCCAGCAGCGCCGCCGGATAGGTCAGCCGGTGCAGCCGCTTCCAGGCCGCCGCCCCGATCCGCCGCACCGACAGGTTGTTGGAGGTGACGGCCAGCGGCACCAGCACCAGGAAGGCGGCAAAGCCCACCGTGATGTAGGGCCGCTTCACGATGTCCGCCCCGATCTCGCCCCAGCGGAAGGCGAGGTCCAGCGCCATCCAGACCGCGAAGTGCAGCGCGGCATGGGTGAAGGCAAGCACCCCCAGCGCCCGGCGGAAGCGGATCAGGCTGATCCCGGTCAGGTTGCGCAGCGGTGTGACCGCCAGCGCCGCCACCAGGAACTGCAGCGCCAGAAGCCCCAGTTCGCGCTCCAGCGTCTTGACCGGATCGGGACCAAGATCCCCGGTCCCGGCCTTCCACAGCAGCCAGGCCAGCGGCAGCGACCCGGCGCCATAGACCCAGAGCGCGGAGAACCGCAGCCGCGCGTTGAGTGCGGCCGTCATCAGTAGTTGGCCCGCAGGTCCATGCCGGCATAAAGCCCCGCCACCTGCTCGGCGTAGCCGTTGAACATCGGCGTATCGATGCGTCCGGCGAACAGCCCGCCGCCGATCCGCCGCTCGGAGGCCTGGCTCCAGCGCGGATGGTCGACCTCGGGGTTGACGTTGGAGTAGAACCCATACTCCTGCGGCTGCAGCATGTTCCAGGTGGTCGGCGGCATCTCCGCCACCAGGGTGAGCTTCACGATCGACTTGATCGACTTGAAGCCGTATTTCCACGGCACCACCAGCCGGATCGGGGCGCCGTTCTGCTTCGGCATCGGCTCGCCGTAAAGCCCGGTGGCCAGGATCGTCAGCGGGTGCATCGCCTCGTCCAGCCGCAGGCCCTCGCGGTACGGCCATTCCAGGATCGGGCGCTGCTGCATGAACATCTCCTCCGGGCGGTACAGCGTCTCGAAGGCCACATACTTCGCCCCCGGCTGCACGCCCGCGCGCGCCAGAAGGTGGCCCAGCTCGAACCCGATCCAGGGCACAATCGCCGACCAGGCCTCGACGCAGCGGAAGCGGTAGATGCGTTCCTGCAGCGGCGCGTCCTTCAGGATGTCGGCCAGATCGTAGCTGCCCGGCTTCTCCACCAGCCCGCCGATCTCGACCGCCCAGGGCTCGGTGGTCAGGGCGCCTGCATAGGCCGCGGGGTCCTCCTTGCCGGTGCCGAACTCGTAGAAGTTGTTGTAGGCGGTGATGTCCTCGAAGGCCGTCGGTGCCTCGTCGGTCGAAAACGCGCTCTTCGCCGCCTCGATCCTGGCCAGCGCCGGCGAGGCCGCCAGCGCGGCGGCGCCGGCAAACAGCCCCCGGCGGCTCAGCCAGGCGGCTTTCGGGGTCACGTCGGACCAGCGCAGATCGGGTGTCCAGCGGGCGGGCATGCGTCTCTCCCTTGCGGTTGCCCCCTCTCTACGCGCGACGGGGCGGAAAGGTTTCTCACGTTCGGGTCAACGCGCCTTGCTGCCGCCGCATCCCGCCGCCGCGCGAAACGCCCAGCGCCCGCGCAACGCCACCCGCCCCGGCCGCATCATGCCGCGCCAGACGGAGCGCGCGCCATGCACCTCGCCGACATCCCGCTCGACCAGATCGCCATCGACGCGCTCCACCGCGACCGCGGCGCCCCCGATCCCGCCGCCCAGGACGACCTCGTCCGCTCGATCCGGGCGATCGGCCTGCGCCACCCGGTCGAGGTCTTCGCCACCGGCGCCGGCCCGCAAACCTACGGCCTGATCTCCGGCCACCGCCGCCTGCTGGCCTGCCGCGAGCTTGGCCACGCCACCATCGCAGCACTCCTCTGCACCCCCGCCGACATCCCCGCCGCGATGGCCGCGATGGTGGCGGAGAATGAGGTGCGGCTGCAGGTCAGCCCCTGGGACAAGGGCCGCCTCCTGCTCAAGGTGCTCGACAACCACCTGTTCCCGGATGAGGACGCAGCACTCGACGCGCTCCACCCCTCCGCCACGCGGCAGCAGCGCTACCGCCTGCGCGGGTTCATGGAGGTGGCGCTGTGCCTGCCCGGGCTGTCAGAGCCCGAACGCATCTCCACCCGCGACATGGACCGCCTGGCCTCCGCGCTGCGCTGCGGCGGAGAGGAGCTTCTGGCCAGCACGCTCAAGGCCGCGCCGGTCTCGCACGGGCTGCAATGGCTGGCGCTGCGCCCGGTGCTCGACAGCATCCTGACCGAGGCCGAGCCCGCCACCGGCCCCGGCCGCAAGCGCCGCGCTTCGCTGGTGCTGCCCCAGGGCCTGACCCTGACCAAGCAACGCGACCGCCACGGCTGGTTCATCCGCTTCTCCGGCGAGCACGCGAAGTCGCCGGGGCTGGTGGACGACGTGTTCGAGATCGTGTGGCACTGGTTGGGGAAGTAGAAGAGGAAGAAGAGAAACACAGCTTGGTATTGCTTAAGAAGGGATTTGCTATCATCCTGCGAACCGCACCGTGGAGCAACATAGAATGCCCATTACGCGCTTTGCCACCATTGAATTTGACGGTGACCACGAGGTTACCACGGTCCATTTTTCCGGCGGAGTAAAAGCTTGGACCGGAGGAAACGATGAGTGGTTTTTTGGTCCCATTCTGCACAGAGGCAAACCCGCACTCGCGGGCGTCCTACGCCAAAGCGAACTTAGGTCGGAAATTAGCCAAATGAAACTGGTGCCAATCGTCTACGAACGACGCACCTCAATAGATGGCGCAACTTCAGTAATGTGGAAAACGGCAGACCCGATCAAGGTAGGTGACCACCTGACGGCAACAGATGTCTGGGGAACAATCTCCACCAATCTCAAGCAATCTAGGCTCGACAGATTTTTGGAACGATCTCCGAATGCAAGTCGAGAAGAGATAGTTTCGGTTCTTGGCAGAAGTTCACCGGAGGAACGTTTCTCTGATTACATTTCCGACAGCTTGAGGTGCATCGATATCTGCATCGGAGCAATCTGTAGTTACTACAATGAACAGCTAATTTCCTTCCTCGTAAAGGGCCGAAGAATTGGAGAACGGTCTTCGAGCGTTGCAGACTTGCCCTTCATTGCGAACGTCCACTCATTCTTCTTGCATTTAGGGTCTGCGCGCGACTATCTCGCAGCTCTAATTGCACATAGATGCGGCCTTTCTGAGACCGTTGATGCCATGAGTCGCCTAATCCCTAAGCTTTCGCCCGCCGCTATATCGGATGATATGATCCTGCGGCATCTGCTCGAAATCGGCTATCTTGCCACCAAGGACGGATCATCAAGCGTCAAGGCAGCTGGGTGGTTGGAAAACGTTTCGAAGATTAGAAACGAGTTGATTCACAAAAGACCCTTCGGATCGCACCAAGACGAGAAATATGGTCAAATCGAAGCAGCGGGAGAGTCTGAAGGACGTTGCAAGTTCCGAAAGCCAATTCACGTGAACAGTCGCTCGACCTCAGACACCCTTGATTTCATTTCAGAAATCTACCGCAACACAACGCGGCTCTTCGGAAATTTGGCCATTGCTTCGGGATACGAAGCAAAGATACCGATTATCAACAGGAAAGATATCATCCGATTTTCTAAGCAAACTGGCAAACCGGCGCAATAGGTAGTCGAGCGAGCCGTAGGGTGCGCTTCAGCGCACCTCCCTCCCCCACCGCACGCCCCGTTAACCCCACCCCATTCCTTACCCAATCGTAAATCGAATCACGCAACCCCCTGAAATCATTGACCCCATCAAGCGTCCCACCGTGTGACGCTCCCCCTGGCGGGGGTCTCTCCCCGCCTCAGTGGATCACCGCCTGGGCCGGCGGGGCCCGCCGGCTGGCCGAGACGCGGTCGCCGATCACCAGCCCCTCGGCCCCCACTGTCACCCGGATCACCGCCCCGTCCAGCACGTCGCCCGCCAGGATCAGCTCCGCCAGCGGGTCCTGCAGGTGGCGCTGGATCACCCGCTTCAACGGCCGCGCCCCGAAGACGGGATCGTAGCCCTCCTCCGCCAGCCATTCCTTGGCCGCGGCATCCAGTTCCAGCACGATCTTGCGCCCCGCCAGCCGGGCCTCCAGCCGCGCCATCTGGATCGCCACGATCCCCCCCATGTCGCCCCGCCCCAGCCGGTCGAAGACCACGATCTCGTCCAGCCGGTTCAGGAACTCCGGCCGGAAGTGGTGCCGCACCGCCTCCATCACCTCCGCCTTCGCCCGCCCCGCATCCACCCCCTCCGGCAGCCGCGACAGCGCCTGCGAGCCGAGGTTGGAGGTCATCACCAGCACGGTGTTCTTGAAGTCCACGGTGCGGCCCTGGCCGTCGGTCAGGCGCCCCTCGTCGAGCACTTGCAATAGCGCGTTGAACACGTCGGGGTGCGCCTTCTCCACCTCGTCGAACAGGATCACCGCGTACGGCTTGCGGCGCACCTGCTCGGTGAGCTGCCCGCCCATCATGGTGGTCAGCCGAGACAAATGAAACCAATTTACGAAGTTAATATTGACAAACAAGCCAATAATAATGAATGCGAGCCAAATTCAAC
>JANOGU010000233.1:0-29105 GCA_031406135.1 Rhodobacterales bacterium | reverse complement strand
AAAACAATGAAACACACAAAACAGCCAAAACAAAAACAGAAAAAAAAAAATAGAAAAAGAAAAACGAAAACAAAACCAAACCAAACACGAAAGAATCAAAAGTCGGCTTTCCAACGAGACAGAAGCGGAAGCGCGAGTTTTGGACGGTCAAGCTCAAAAGCGACGCAGGGGCCTCCCGGCGCTACGTCCGGGGCCAAGGCCCCGGCCTGGCGCCGGGAAGCCGCTCAGCCGCCGCCGCTGCCGGGGAGACGGGCTTGGCTGCGGCGCTTTTCTTGCCTGCGGAGGGGGGCGCTGCCCCCCGCTGCGCTCCCCCCGGGGTATTTCGGCAAGAATGATGGGCCGGGGGGAGAGGCGGCCTCTGCCTGCCGGCATCATTCTTGCGCAAATACCCCACGGGGGTCCGGGGGTGTGAAACCCCCGGGGGTCGCCACAGGCACAGACCCCTCGCCAGACGCGCAACGCCAGCGCACCCCTTGCGGGCGCAAGACGGCGGCTCTGGCATCCGTCCGTCCAAGGGTGCTGCGGGGGTGCAAGGGGGGCGCCTGCGGCCCCCTTGCCTGATCCCGCGCCGCAAGGCGCGCGGGACGGCGGCGGGCGGGGATCAGGGCTTCCGGGCGGACAGATGCGTCGGGCAGTGCTCGCCCGTATCCAGCACCGGGATCATGCGCTCCCAGACCGCAGCGTTCTTCGCCACGAAGTCGGCGCCCACGACCGCGGCCGCCCGTGCCCCCTCGGCCCCGGTCAACCGCGCAAGTTCCTCGCGTGCCTGGGTGCGGTACCAGGCGTTGCGGCTGATCGTCGCGACATCGACAAATCCCGCCGTCCGCATCGCGTCCGTATAGCGCGCGGGCGAGGCCATGCCGAAATCGAGGCCCTCGGCCGCGATGTAGGCGGCCATCCCGGGCGAGGGGGCATTGTCGTGGCTGATCAGCCAGTCCGAGGCGAGAAACCAGCCACCCGGTTTCAGCACGCGGAACACTTCGGCCATCAGCGCGTGCTTGTCGGGAATGTGGACGATCGAGTCCTTCGAGAACACCACGTCGAAGCTGCCGGGCGGAAACGGCAGGGGGCCGGGCGCGACCTTGACCAGGCCGATGCGACTGCCCAGCCCGTGCCGCGCGACCAGCGCCCGCGCATGGGTCAGGACCGGGTCCTCGACATCGATGCCGGTCACGTAGCCAGCGCTGTGGGTCGCGACCAGCGCCACGTCGATCCCGCCCGCGCCGCAGCCGATGTCGAGCACGCTGAGCCCGGTCAGGTCGTGCGCACCGAGGATGCGCGCCACCTCTTCCGGGCCGCCGGGTGACAGGAAGCCCTCGCCCCAGACCGCCTCGAGCATCGCGATCATCCGCTTCGGGTAGAGGTCGCCGTCCTGGTCCATGTCTCAGCCTCCGAATGCGGGTGCGCGCCAGACCTCGTGGCCCTTGCAGAGGGTCAGGTCAACTTGCGTCTCGGCGATGGCATAGGGATCGCAGGCGCTGATGTCGCGGTCCAGCACGATCAGGTCGGCCGAGTAACCGGGCTTCAGGGCGCCGCTGTATCCGCCGCGCCAGGAGGCCGCGGCCGCGTTCACCGTATAGCCGAGCAGGCATTCCTCGACCGTCAGCCGCTCGCCCGGCAGGAACGGTGCGGCATGGCCGAGGTGGCGGGGCGGCTCGCGGGTCACCGCGGTGCCGATGATCTCGAAGGGGTTCAGCGTGCTCACCGACCAGTCCGAATTGATGCAGAACGGCGCGCCGGCCGCGATCAGCGAGCGGAACGGATAGGTCCAGGGCGTGCGCGCCGGACCGATCATCGCCTGCGTCGCGTCGGGGATGCCGGGGTCGTTGGCTGCCCAGAGCGGCTGCAGGTTCGCCATCACGCCAAGTGCTGCGAAACGGGGGTGGTCCTCGGGATGGACGACCTGGCAATGCGCGATCTGGTGCAAGGCAGGCCAGTCGCTGTTCGCCGCCCGCGCCGCGGCGATGCCGTCGAGCGTGATCCGTGTGGCCGCATCGCCGATGCAGTGGACATGGATCTGGAAGCGCAGCGCGTCGAGCGCGGTGAACAGCGCCGCCGTCTGGTCGGGGGGAAACATTGTCGGCGCGTTGCCGCCGGCCGCGTCGGCATAAGGATCAAGCATCGCCGCGGTGCGGTTCTCGAGCCCGCCGTCCATGAAGAACTTGACCGAATGCAGGTGGAAGTCGCGCGACCGGTGCAGCGCACGCCAGGCGGTCGCCCGGTCGCAGGCCTCGTTCACGCTGTCCTGCCCGTAGATGCGGATCGCGCCGCCGACGCGCAGCGAAAGCTCGCCCGCCGCTTCGGCCGCGGCATAGATGCGCCGGTGCTCCTCGCGCACGTCAGGATCGATGACGCCGGTGATGCCGTGGCGGTTGGCATGGGCCTGCCCGGCCAGAAGCCCGGCGCGCAGGCTTTCGTCGGTCGCCTGCGGCAGCCGGTCGAGCGTCCAGAGGATGGCCTCCTCGTGCAGCATCCCGGTCGCCCGGCCTCTGGCGTCGCGGACGAAATGCCCGTTCAGCGGGTCGGGCGTGCCGTCCTCAAGGCCGATGGCGGCGATGGCGGCGGAGTTGATGCAGGCATTGTGGCCGCCGTCGTCCCAGATCAGGCAGGGCCGGTCCGGAACCGCCGCGTCGAGCACTTCCCGCGTCAGGTTCAGGTCGCCGAAGTATCCGTTCGACCAGCCCGCGCCCCAGACCACCGGCCCGCTCCAGCGCGCCGCATGGGCCGCGAGCGCCGCGCGCAGCGCATCAAGCGTCGGCAGGCCGTGGAGCGGCGCGTGTTCGGCAAGCTCAACGCCGCCGTTCAGCAGGTGGATATGCGCGTCCTGGAAACCCGGCAGCACCAGCCGTCCGCCGGCATCGACGATCCGGGTGCCTGGCCCGGCCAGCGCCCGGATCGCCGCGCTGTCGCCGAGCGCCAGGACAACGCCGTCCCGGGCGGCCAGCGCCTGCACCAGTGGCCGCGCCGGGTCCATGGTGCGGATACGGCCGTCCAGAACGATCAGGTCAGGGGTCACGTCGCGGCCTCCAGCGCTTGCCAGTCGGCGGAGGGCAGCACGTAGGCCGGCACGTCGATATCGCCGGTCCAGGCGTAAAAGCACAGGAACGGCACCCGGCCCGCCATCGTCGCATGCGGCGCATGGGGCGGGTTCCAGACCGGCACGCAAGCCCTTTGCCAGACCAGCGCCGCGCCCGGGGCGAAGCGCCAGCCGTGCGGCCCGGTCAGCGGCAGGTAGAGCTCGGGCGCGGCATGGGCATGGTCGCGGTAGAGGATGCCCGGCGCGATCAGGAACAGGCCGAGCTCGAACTCCGGTCCGCAGGCAAGCGGGGCGAAGGCGTGGCCCCGGCCAAAGGCCGGCCCGATCTCGGCCGGCGGATAGAGGTCGTAGGTGACCCAGGCAAGCCAGGGCGCAGCGGCGCGGATCGCCGCCGCCAGCGCCGCGGGGTCATGGCCGGCCGGCCAGCCATCGCTTCCGGGCATCGACGTGAGGGCGGCCTCCAGATGCGCCGCGACGACGGCGTTCGGCCGCATGCCAGGCGCGATGCTTCGGGCCGTCGCCAGCCCGGCGCCGACCTCGGCGATGCCCGGCCCCGGCATCGCGGCGATCAGGGACGTGGCTGCGGCAACCAGCGCCGCGATCTCGGTCCCCGGCCATGGCAGGCCGGCCTCGGCCAGCATCGGCGCGGGGTCCTGCGCATCGACCGCCGAGGCGATGCGGAAAACCTCCAGCACCTGCGGCGCAATCAGCCCCTCGCGCCACAGCGTCATCGCCGCGCCGTAGCGCTGGCGGCCGGAGCCAGGCGCGCCCACGGGCGCCGTGGCCAACACGGTCAGCGCCTCCGGCCAGGTCTCGCTCAAGTCGCGGACTCGCGCCAGGCCATCGCCTCCTCGCGCAGGCGCCGGGCCTCGCCGCGGGTCAGCACGATCCCGGCGATGGCCACCCCGGTGCCGACGGTCAGCACGATCAGCGTGGCCAGCGCGTTGATGTCCGGCGTGACGCCCAGGCGCACCTTGGACCAGACCAGAAGCGGCAGCGTGGTCGAGCCGGGGCCGGTGGTGAACTGGGTGATCACCACGTCGTCGAGCGAGATGGTGAAGGCCAGCAGCCAGCCGGCGAGAATCGCGGGCGAGATCACCGGCAGGGTGATGTCGCGCATCACCTGCCAGGGCTTCGAGCCGAGATCCATCGCCGCCTCCTCGATGGTGCGGTCGGCCGACTGCATCCGGGCCTGCACGATGGTGGCGACATAGACCATGGAAAAGGTGATGTGGGCGAGCGTCACCGTGGTGAAGCCGCGCGACCCGGGCCAGCCGATCCAGTCCGCCATCAGGATGAACAGCATCAGCATCGAGATGCCGGTGATGACTTCGGGCATCACCAGGGGCGCGGTGACGAGGCCGGAGAACACCGTCTTGCCGCGAAAGCGGAACCGGGCCAGCGCGATCCCGGCCATGCTGCCGAGGATCGTCGCTACCGTGGCGGAGAGCAGCGCGATGCGCAGCGACAGCCAGGCGGCGGCGAGGATCTGCTCGTTCTGCCACAGGCTGACGTACCACTTCGTCGAGAACCCGCCCCAGACGGTGGCAAGCCGCGAGGCGTTGAAGGAATAGACCGCCATCGAGACGATGGGCACATAGAAAAACAGCAGGCCGAGCCAGAGCATGGCGGTGAGGAACCCCGACCGCCGCCTCACTTCGCGCCCTCGGCCCGGGCCTGGAAATGGCTGTAGGCCATGGTCGGCAGGACCATGAGCAGCAGAAGCGCCACGGCGACCGACGAGGCCATGGGCCAATCACGGGCCGAGGCGAATTCGTCGGCGATCACCCGGCCGATCATCGGCGATCCGGCGTCGCCGACGAGCGTCGGGATCACCAGCTCGCCCATTGCCGGAATGAACACCAAAAGCCCGCCGGCGATGATGCCGGGGATCGACTGCGGCAGGGTGATGTCGCGGAACACGCGCGCCGGGCGCGAGCCGAGGTCCATCGCCGCCTCGTCCAGCGTCGGGTCGAGCCGTTCGAGATTGGCGTAGAGCGGCAGCACCATGAACGGCAGGTAGGTGTAGGTCATCACCAGCACGACCGCGAAGTCCGAGTTCATCATCGGGATCGAGCGCACCGCCCAGTCCACCGGCACCAGCCAGTTCCACAGGTCGGTGAGCCCCCGGTTGAACCAGGAGTTCGACCCCATCATCCCCATCCAGGCGTAGACCCGCAGCAGGAACGAGGTCCAGAACGGCAGGATGATCAGCATCAGCAGGACCGTCCGCACCCCCCGCCGCACCCGGGTCAGCGCCAGCGCCATCGGATAGCCGATCAGCAGGCAGGTCAGCGTGGCGAGGGCCGCATTGAACAGCGAGGTGGTGAAGGCGCGCAGGTAAAGGTCGTCCTGCAGGAGCCGCAGGTAGCCCTCGGTGTTGAGAAGCGGGTTGTCGCCGCCGAAGCCGAAGGGCGGCTGGGTGGGGGTGCGGGTGCCGAAGCTCATCGCCACGACGATCAGGAAGGGCAGCAGGAACAATGCGACCAGCCAGACAAACGGCATGCCGATGATGGTGTCGGCCCAGCCGCGGCGATGGAACCAGCGCGAGAAGCCGCCCTCGGTCATCCGCGGCACCCGGGTCCGAGTGCCGCAAATCTCTTGCAGCAAGAGATTTGCAAATTCCTTGCTTCAAGGAATTTGCGACAGGGAGAGGTGGCGCATCGGTTCGGCATCCGCGGTCACTCCGCCAGCAGGATCGCGGCCTCGGCCGGGAAGGACAGCGTCACCGCCTCGCCCCAGTCCGGCGCGGCACCGGGGCTTGCGTTCACAGCATGCACCGCCAGCAGCGCGCCGGAGGCCAGCGTCACCCGGTAGAGCGAATCCTTGCCGAAGTAGGCGAGGTCCTTCACCCGCCCCTCGATCCGGTTTTCGCCCGCGCCGCCAAGCGCCAGCTTCTCCGGGCGCAGCGCCAGCGTCACCTGTTGCCCAGGTTCAAGCCCGGGGCTGCCGCGCGCGGTGACCCGGCCAAGATCGGCGCAATCGACCGTGGTACGGTCGCCCGCCACGGTCTCCACCCGGGCCTCGAAGAAGGTGATCGCGCCGATGAAGCCGGCCACGAAGCGGTTGGCGGGATGTTCGTAGACCTCGGCCGGCGGACCGATCTGGCGCACCGCGCCGCGGTCCATGACCGCGATCCGGTCGCTGAGCGTCATCGCCTCCTCCTGGTCGTGGGTGACCACGATGCAGGTCACGCCGGTGGCGTCCTGGATGCGCATGATCTCGAACTGCGTCTGCTCGCGCAGTTTCCTGTCGAGCGCGGCCAGCGGCTCGTCGAGCAGGAGGAGTTTCGGCTGCCGCGCCAGCGCGCGGGCCAGCGCCACGCGCTGCTTCTGGCCGCCGGAAATTTGGTGCGGCCTGCGGTCGCCCAGGCCTTCGAGCTGCACCAGCGCCAGCATTTCCCGCACCCGCGCCTCGCGCGCGGCCTTGCTCATCGCCTCGTGCTTCAGCCCGTAGCCCACGTTCTGCGCCACCGTCATGTGCGGAAACAGCGCGTAGGACTGGAACATCATGTGCACGGGCCGGTCCCAGGGCGGGACGTCGGCCATGTCCTGACCGTCGATCAGGATGCGCCCCGCCGTGGGCGCCTCGAACCCCGCCAGCATGCGCAGCAAGGTGGTCTTGCCGCAGCCGGAGCCGCCGAGCAGGCCGAAGACCTCGCCCCGGTCGATGGCGAGCGTCACGTCGCGCACCGCCTCGACCGGCCCGAAGCGCTTTGTCACGCCCTCGACGACAACCAGCGGCGCCACGATGCTCCTCAGCCCGCCTTGATCGCAGCCCAGGCCCGCATCAGTGCGCGGTCCTGATCGTCGTTCAGGGGCCGCGGCGCCCAGAGCCGCTGCATCACCTCGGGCGTGGGATAGACCGCCGGGTTGGCCCGGATGGCTTCGTCCACCAGCGGCTTCGCCGCCTCGTTGGCGTTGGCATATCCGGTGTAATCGCTGCAGGCGGCGATGACCTCGGGGCGCAGCATGTAGTTCAGGAAGGCATAGGCATTGTCCAGATTGCCCGCGTCTGCCGGGATCGCCCAGCCGTCCGCCCAGGCCGGCGCCCCGGTCTTCGGCACGTGGTAGGCGAGGTTGATCTCGATCCCGGCCTCGGCCGCCCGCGCCGCGGCGACGAGGTAGTCGCCCGACCAGTTGTTGACCACACACAATTCGCCGTTGGGAATGGCGTTGATATAGTTCGAATTGTCGAAGGTCCGGATATGCGGCCTGATCTTCGCGAAGGCCTCCACCACCTTGTCGTAGTCGGCGGTATTGGTCGTATTGCCGTCCAGCCCGAGGTATTTCAGCACGATCAGCATGGCGTCGGTCGGGCTGTCGAGGATCGAGATGCCGCAGTCGGCGAGCTTCGCCGCGTTCTCCGGCAGGAAAACGGTATCGAGGTTTTCCAGATCGGCGTCGGGCAGGCGTTCCTTGATCAGGTCGAGGTTGAAGGTGAAACCGACCGAGCCCCACATGTAGGGCAGAAGATGCGCGTTGCCGGGGTCCCAGCCTTCGAGGATGGCGAGCACCAGGCTGTCGAGGTTCTCCCAGCCTTTCAGCCGCGCCTTGTCGAGGGCTGCGTAGACCCCCGCTTGCACCAACCGCGGCAGGCCCAGGCCGGATTGCGTCACCAGATCATAGCCCGAGGCGCCCGCCAGCATCTTGGCTTCCATTTCCTCGGCCGAGGGATAGAGGTCGTAGACTACCGAGATGCCGGTCTCGGATTCGAAGTCGGCGATCGTGGTCTCGCCGATGTAATCGGCCCAGTTGTAGATGTTGACCGACCCGCCCTGCGCCCAGGAGGGGCGCACGAAGGGCGTGGCTAAGGCGGCGCCTGACAGGATCAGGCCTTGGCGTCGGGTCAGTCTCATCGTGTCCTCCAGGGGTTGGCGGTTCAAGGATCAGGCAGGTGCGCCTGCTTCGCAAATCATTTCGGCGTTGCAGTCGGCGATCTCGGCCTCTGCCGGCGCCTTTTCCCGACGCATCACCGGGATCAGCGCCCGCAGCCTGTCATGGTGCTGGCGCAGGCCCCATTCGAGATCGGAGAGGTGGAACCCCTCGAAGGCGTCCGAGGCCATGGATTCGTTCGACCAGATCGACAGCTGCCGGTCTTCGGCCGAGGTGTCGCGGTCGATCCGCCCGGCCAGATAGCGCGCGGCCGCCTGCGGCCGGTCTTCCCCCGGCCAGCGGTAGGATCGCCCGGTCACGCGGGTCTTGCCGGGGGTCAGCGGGATGTCATGGTAGAACTGCGCCGCCTCGGGCGTGAAAGCGAAGACCGTGTTGGGGAAGAGCCCGTAGTAGGTCCAGGACCGGCGCAGGTGCGGCGGCAGGTCCGCGCGCGGGGTGGCGAGCGCAAGGTATCGCTTCACCGACCAGCGCCGTCCCGGCGCGTCGCCGAACTCGCCGGTCGAATGCGACAGGCCCTGCGGCAGCGACAGGTCGCGGTAGGTCCGGCCGTAGAGGTCCTGCAGCGCCGGATGCGCCATGGCGACGTGGTAGCCCTCGTTGTCGACATCGCGCACCGACTTCCAATTCACCGGCAGGTCGGCGGATGGCATGGTGGCCGGCACCGGGACCAGATCCGCCGTCCGATAGGCCACGAAGTCGGCGGTGAAGGGGGCCAGCCAATCGGCAACATCAGGCTGCGGGCCGGGGCCGAAGCGCAGGAACAGGAAGCCGTGGAATTCCTGGCACTCCAGCGGCTTCAGCCCGAAGTCGGCGCGGTTGAGCCCGCCGAAGGTCTCCGGCCGCGCCGCGCCGCGCAAGCTGCCGTCGAGGTTGTAGACCCAGCCGTGAAACGGGCAGACGATGGCGCCCTTGCAGTGGCCCTGGGCCCCGTCCACCACCCTTGCGCCGCGGTGACGGCACAGGTTCATGAAGGCGCGCACCAGCCCGTCCTGCCCGCGCATGATGACGGCGCGCTCGCCCAGAAGGTCGAAGGTCAGCCAGTCGCCGGGGTTCGGGATGTCGCTGACATGGCCGGCGACCTGCCAGTGCGTCAGGAACACACGCTCGCGTTCCAAAGCGAACAGCGCGGGGGAACGGTAGGTCCAGCCCGGCAGGCCCTTGCGGTCCCAGGCGGGCGGGGCCGGCACGATGTGGCGGTCGAGGTCGCTCATGGCAGGTCCTTCCAGTGGTCGGTCACCCAGGCATGGAACCGGGCGAGGTCGAATTCTTCGGGCATCAGCGCGGCACGGTCGAACGACGGCGAGGCCAGGCCGCGCTGGTTCAGCTCGCAGGCGGCGGCGTCCTCTTCGAGCACGGTGATGGCGAAACGGGCGACGCGCGCGGCGTCGAAGCCGGGCTGCGCCAGCGTCTCGTGCGGGAACAGCCAGTCCGCCACCAGCCGCGTGCTGGTTGGCGACAGCGGCTCGACGCGGACGGCGCGGACGTAATCGACGTGGGCAACAACGAAGAACGAGGGCAGGAGCGTGACAAACCGGAAGCCCTCGGCCCGCTCGGCATCGGTCAGGTCGGGAAACTCGGTGCCGCAGGGCTGGCCGTCGTCAGTCCAGGTGCGTGCGCCGTCGCGCAGGGCAGGGCCGGCCGGCGCCCCCGGCTGCCAGCCGGCGGCCTCGTTTTCCGCCATGATCCCATGGCGGTAGAGCGGCACGAGGTCGGTCAGGCTGCGGTGGATGCCCGGGCAATGCAGGCATTCGTTGTAGTTCTCCCAGAACACCTTCCAGTTGGCGGCGATGATCCGCTCGTGCCGGTGGCCAGTGTAGAGCCGGTCCATCGGCCAGTGGTCGAGCGCATCGACGCCAAGGTCCGGGGCGAAGACCGGCGGCGCATGGGACAGGCTGAGAAACAGGAACCCGGCCCATTCCCGGCTGATGACGCGGGCCAGCCCGTGTTCGGCGGGCCGGAAGCCCGGCGCCGGCGTGGCCGGGCCGGTGGCCACCAGCCGCCCGTCGGCAGCGGCATAGGACCAGGCATGGTAGGGGCAGGTGATGAGCTTGCCGAGCGGCTGCTGGCCGGCGCAGAGTTCCGCCCCGCGGTGGCGGCAGGAATTGTGCCAGGCCTTGATCTCGCCGTCCGGCAACCGGGTCAGCAGGACCGGGGCGCCGGCGACATCGACGGCGCTCATCGTCCCCGGGCGCAGGTCGTTGACCCGCCCGACGCAGACCCAGCCGCGGCGGAACAGCTGGCGGTCGCGGGCGAAGGCGGCCTCGGAGACGTAAGCGTCGCGCGGCAAGCCGGACGTGGGGACGGGCAGGCGGGGGGACATCAGAAGGCTCCCGGCGGGGTGGCCCGGCGGCGGGCCGGATTGAAGAACGGCCGGTCCACGGGGCGGACGCGAACCATCAGCTTTTCATAGCGCAACTCGCGCAGGGCATAGATTTCCACCCAGAGGTCGTCGCCGCGCGCATGCCGCGCCTCGACCTGTGCGATGGCGATATTGGCCTTCAGCGTCGGCGACCAGGCGGCGGCGGTGACGACCCCGGCCTCGGCCTTCCCGCGGTGGTAGAGGATCGCGCCCTCTGCCGGGATGTTGCCTTCGACGTCGAGGCCGAGGGTCACCCAGCGCGGCGCGTCGCGTTTTGCGGCGAGCGCCCGGCGCCCGGTGAACGGCCCCTTGCCAAAGTCGACCAGCCAGCCCAGCCCCAGTTCCCACGGCGTCCGTGCCCGGTCCTCGCGCAGCGCCTGTTCGGCGGGGATGAAGTCCTGGTTGGCGATCAGGAACCCCGCCTCCAGCCGGGCCAGCCCGAGCGCGTCCGACCCCACGGGCCGCAGGCCCCAGGGCGCGCCGGCGGCGACCAGCGCGTCCCAGACCGAAAGGGCGGCGGCCGGGTCGAACCACAGCTCGTAGCCAAGGTCGCCGGTAAAGCCGGTGCGTGAGAGCAGGATGTCGGTCCCTGCGATGCTGACTGAGCAGGCGCGGAACGGCCTCAGCGCGTCGACCGCGCAGCCCAGTGCGCGCAGGACGGAAGCGCTGCACGGCCCCTGCAGGGCCAGCCCCGCCAGAGCTTCGGTCTCGTCGGTCACGGTGACGTCGAAACCCTCAGCCGAGTCCAGCAGCCAGGGCAGGTGCCGTTCCTGGCAGGTCAGGCGGTAGTGATCGGCCGACAGCCGGAACAGCGTGCCGTCGTCCATGACCTGGCCCTGATCGTCGCACCAGATCGTGTACTGCACCCCGCCAGGCGTCAGCTTGCGCAGGTCGCGCACCGTCAGCCGGTTCAGATAGGCCTCCGCCTCCGGCCCTTCGATGCGGTATTTCACCATCGGGCAGAGATCGTAGAGCGTCGCCGCGTTGCGGATCGCGGAATGCTCCATCGCCTCGTCGCCGAAGCAGAGCGCGGTTGTGCAGCCGGCCCAGGCACCCCAGCGGTTCAGCCGGTTCAGGGCTGCGGTGCGGGGGTGAAATGGTGTCGGCTTGAGCGGCGTTTCCCAGTGTTTCATGGTCCCACCTCAAGGATCCGCCCCGCCGCATTCCAGCCGGCCGTGCCGTTGATCCCGCCGCCCGGATGGCTGCCGGAACCGGCAAGCCAAAGCCGGTCCAGCGGCGTGCGGTACTGCGCGAGGTCAGGCAGGGGGCGCAGAAACAGCATCTGCTCGACGGACAGCTCCGCCCCGTGCCAGCACGGCACGCCGAAGCGGGCAAGGGTCTCCCAGGGCATCATCAGGTCGGCGCCGACGATGAGCCGCCCGATCCCCGGGGCATGGTCTTCCAGCACCTTCAAGGTGTTGGCGAGGAACGCGGCCTTCGCCGCCGTCCGGTCGGCAGGCGCATGCGGGGCGAACTGGACGACGGCGCTCAGCACATGCGCCCCTTCCGGCGCCCAGCCGGCCTCGTGGGCCGAGGGGATGACGATCTCCATCACCGGGCGGTCGGGGACCTCGCCGTATTTCACCGGCGTCCATGCCGACTCCACGGCGGGCACGGACGGCGCGACCAGCAGGCGCGTCCGCAGGTCCGCGCCGCGGAAGTCCGGCGCGGCGGACAGCGCCAGCGTCAGCTTCGCTGCCGCCCCCCGCGCCCGCACCTGTCCGACCCGCGTGAACAGCCCCGCGTCGAGCACCCGCGCGCCGACAAGGTCGCGCAGCGTGCTGCCCGGCGGGAGGGTGGAGACCACGAGGTCCGCGTTCAGCGTCTCGCCCGAGGCGAGGGTCACGCCCGTGGCGCGCTCGCCGTCGGTCTCGATCCGAGTGGCGCGGGCGCCGGTGCGGATCGTCACGCCCGCCGTCTCCGCCGCCTGCGCCATCGCCGCGGCCAGCGCCGGCGTGCCGCCCCGCGGCAGCGTCAGTGGGCCCTTCGCCATCCGGTCGAGCAGCAGGATCAGCGAGTTCGGGCTGCGCGGCCCGGTCCAGGCGCCGAGCGTGGCGTCGAAGCACAGCGCGCCCTGCACCAGCGGGTCGGTCAGCTCGTCTTCGACCACATCCGCGACATTGGTGAGAAGCAGCCGCAGCGCCTCGCGAAACTCCGTCGCCCCCAGCCGCCGCAACCCGAGCGCCACCTTCGCCAGTCGCCCCCAGGCATTGCCGCGGCCGAGAACCGGCGGCACCCTCTGGCGCAAGGGGGCAAGCGCCCCGGCGATGTCGGACAGGCGCCGGTGCAAGGCGGCGAAGGCTGCCGCGTCCGGCCCCTCGACCTGCCCGCCGCGTATCTCGCGGTGCGAAGCCGTCGCGGAAAGCGCTGTGGTGGCAATCTCTTGCGCCGCGATGTTCAGACCCATCGCCCGCGCCACCCGCGCATCCGGCCCCTGCAGCAGATGCGCAAACGGCGCGCGGAAGCCCGGCGCTGGGGCCACCACCGCCGCCGTCCCGCCCAGGGCATCGGCTGCCTCCAGCACCGTCACGCGCCAGCCCGCACCGGCCAGCCGGAATGCGCAGGCGAGACCATTGGCGCCGCCGCCGAGGATGATCGCGTCAGAGGACGGCATAGGCGTCCCGCATCTCGCTGCCGCGCTTGGCCTCGGCCAGCACCTCACGCGCGGCATTGCGCCCCGGCGCCCCCATCACGCCACCGCCGGGATGGGCCGAAGAGCCGCAGAGCCACAGGCCCTTGACCGGCATCCGGTACTGCGCCCAGCCGGGGACGGGGCGGTTGAACAGGAGCTGGTCGAAGGTCAGCTCGCCCTGGAAGATGTTGCCCTCGGTCAGCCCGACCTCGGCCTCAAGCTCGCGCGGGGTGCGAACTTCGACGTGCAACACCTTGTTCCTGAAGCCCGGTGCATAGGTCTCGATCTGGTCCAGGCAGGTGTCGCGGAAGGCGTCGCGGTCGGCGTCGGTCCAGGCGCCGCCGTTGATCTTCGGCGGCGCATACTGCACGAAGCAGGACATGAAGTGCTTGCCCGGCGGCACCATCGTCGGGTCGATCATGGTCGGGATCATGCAGTCCTGGAACGGATCGCGCGAGAACCGCCCGTCCACCCAGTCGTCATAGGCCCGCTCCATCCGCACGATCGAATCGGTGAAATGCAGGTCGCCCTTGAGGTTGGGCGCGCCCTCGGGCAGCGCCGGGAAGACCGGCGCCGCATCGAGCGCGATGTTGAGCTTGCCCGACGAGCCGCGGGTCTTGAACCGCGCCACGCCACGGCGAAAATCCTCGGGAAGATGGCGGTCCTCGACCACCCCTGCCGTGCGCTTGATGTCCATGCCGGACATGACCCGCGCGGCCAGGACCTCCTCGCCGTCGTCAAGCTCGACCCCGCGCACGCGGCCGTCGCGCACCAGGATGCGCTTGACCGCCTTGCCCACCCGGACCTCGCCGCCGGCCGCCTGCAGCGAGGCGGTCAAGGCCTTGGTGATCGCCCCCATGCCGCCACGGGCAAAGCCCCAGGCGCCGATGTTGCCGTCCACATCGCCCATGTAGTGGTGCAAAAGCACATAGGCCGAGCCGGGGCTCATCGGGCCGAGCGCGGTGCCGATGATCCCCGAGACGGCAAGGTAAGCTTTGACTACCGGATGTTCGAAGTAGTCGTCGAGAAAGTCGGCCACGCTCATGGTCCAGAACCGCACCATCCGCGCCGCCTCGGCCGAGGACATCTCGCCCATCTTGCGGGCCAGCCAGGCCATCTCGATCAGGTCGCGCGGCCGGAACGACGCCGGGTCGGGCGGGGTGCGCAACAGCATCGGCCGGATGAAGCGGCAGTAGCGCAGGATGTCGCGGCCATAGCGGTCGTAGGCCTCGGCGTCGCGCGCCGAGTAGCGGGCAAACTCGCGGCGGTTGGCGTCGTGGGCGCGGAACATGCCGAGATAGCCGCCGGACTGGGTGAAGACCGCGCCGCCCTCGTAGGGCAGGATCTGCAGCCCGTGCTTCGGCAGTTCCAGATCGCGCATGATCTCGGGCCGGAACAGCGAGGCGACGTAGGAGCAGTTCGAGTAGAGAAAGCCCGGATAGAGCTCGCGGCTGACCGCAGCACCACCGATCCAGTCGTTCTTCTCGATCACCGTCACCCGCAGACCCGCACGCGCGAGGTAGCAGGCCGCGACGAGCCCGTTGTGGCCGGCCCCGATGATGATCGCGTCTACCATGCGGCCTTCGCAGTCGAGGCGGTCACCTCCGACAACGCCATGTCAAGCGCCGTCTCGAAGGCCGCCAGCGTCTCGCCCAGGCAGGCGTCGTCATGCGCCTCGGAGATGAACCAGGGCTCGCGGCTGTCGGGCTCGCAAAGGATCAAAAGGTCGTGCAGGTGGTGCGCGACCTGGTCGTAGAGCGTGTAGTCCGACCGCTTCCAGTCGCGGTAGTTGTCGGGCGGGGTCTCGGCGAAGAACAGCCCGAACATCGAGGCATGGCCGGTAAAGGAATGCGGCACGCCGCGGCGGGTCAGGATCGCATCGAGCCCGGCCTTCAGCTTCTCGCCGTAGGCGGCAATGGTCGACAGCGCCGGGGTCTCGTCGAGGATGCGCAGGCATTCCTCGGCCGCGGCGAGGCTGACGGCATGGGCGGTATAGGTGCCGCCATGCGCCGCGCCACCGGGCCGGAAGCTGCGCATCACCTCCTCGCGCCCAGCGATGGCCGAGATCGGATAGCCGTTCGCCATCGCCTTGGCGAAGGTGGCGATGTCGGGGACGACGCCCAGAAGCGACTGCACGCCCCCGCGCGCGACGCGAAAGCCGGTTTTCACCTCATCCATCACCATCAGCGCCCCGGCGCGGGTACACAGTTCGCGCGCCAGCCGCACGTAGTCCGGCCGGGCGGAGATGGCGCAGCAGTTCCCCTGGATCGGCTCGATCAGCATCGCCGCGATGCGGTCGCCGTGGTGGCGGAAGACATCCTCCAGCCGTTGCGGGTCGTTCATCGGCACGACATGCACCAGTGCGCGCAGCCGGTCCGGCACGCCGCCCGACCAAGGCTTCACCGCGGGCTCGCCCTGGCCGGGATGCCAGTCCTCGACATCCACGCCCCAGAAGCCGGCGTCGAACAGGCCGTGATAGCCGCCTTCGACCAGCACATATTCATCGCGCCCGGTGTGCGCCCGGGCCAGCCGCAGTGCCGACATCGCGGCCTCGGTGCCCGAGTTCGAAAAGCGCACGAGGTCCATGCCGGGGACCATCTTGCAGATCCGGTCGGCGACGGTGAACTCGCGCTCGGTGGCCATGGCGAAGACGCCGCCCACCTCCATCCCGCGGCGCGCGGCGGCGTCCACGCGGTCGTCGGCGTGGCCCAGAATCGCCGGGCCGTAGCCCAGCCGGTAGTCGATGTAGCGGTTGCCGTCGATGTCCAAGAGCCGCGCGCCCTTGCCCTTGGCGACATAGACCGTGCGTTCGTCGCCCCAGTAGCGGAAGGTCGAGGAGACGCCCAGCGGCAGGCGCGTCAGCGCCTTGCGGAACTGGGCATTGGATCGGGACAGGTCGCGCGGGGCGGGCATGGTGGCACTCATTTTGACTGTGCAGTCAGAATGGCAGGATTCTGACTGGCCTGTCAATATGCCGTGTCAGCGCCCCTTTCGCGGACCCACGATTGCCCCTACATCTCGCGCGACGCCTCCCCTAGGGGGACCCGATGCCCGACACCGCCCCCGCCCCCGCCGCCCCGCGCAAGCAGCCGCGCCCGGCGCGGCGCGTGCAGCTGATCGAGGCGACGATCGAGACCCTGGCCGAGATGGGCTATGCCCGCACCACGCTGACGGCGGTGGCGCGCCGGGCGGGGCTCAGCCATGGGCTGGTGAATTTCCACTTCGAGACCAAGGAACGGCTGCTGGCCGAGACCATGGCCTACCTCGCCGAGGAATACTCGGCCAACTGGCAGGCGGCGCTGGCTGTTGCCGGGGCCGGGGCGGCGGAGCGTCTTTCGGCGATGCTGCGGGCCGACTTCAACCCGGCGATCTGCACGCAAGCCCGCCTGGCGGCCTGGTGCAGCTTCTGGGGCGAGGCGCAGTCTCGCCCGATCTACCAGGAGGAATGCGGCTCCAACGACGAGCACTACAACCGCACGCTGGAGGCGATCTGCGCCGACCTCCTCGCCGAGACCAGCCGCTCCGGAGACCCCACCCGCATCGCCCGCGTGCTGCGGGTGACGACCGAGGGCGTCTGGCTGGATTTGATGACCTTGCGTCGGCCCTATTCCCGCGACGAGGCGCTGGCGACGGTGCTGACCTGCGCCGCGGCCTTTTTCCCGGGCCGCTTCGACATCGGAATGCCGGCGGGGATGGCCTGACCGGCCGGGCGGCGGACAGGCCGGGATGGTGGGCCCGGAGGGATTCGAACCCCCAACCAAGGCGTTATGAGCGCCCTGCTCTGAACCGTTGAGCTACAGGCCCGGCCGGATCCGGGCCTAGACCGGGCCGCTGGGGGCGTAAACCGCCGCCGCGGCCCGACGCGGGCGGAATTTCCGGGTCGCCCCGGCCGATTCGTCCGACTATGACGGTGGTCAGGAAGACGGCATCGCGCCGGGGTCAAATCAGGGGAAGCCAGCATGGCACGGGTGACGGCGGAAGAACTTCGGGCGATGGCGCAACCCTACATGCCCGCGGGCGAGACCGCGCGCCATGCCGCTTATGGCGTTCGCCAGCCGCATATCCTGCTGATCGTGCTGTTCATGCTGCTCGCCATCCTTCCGGGGATTCTGCTGGTCCACTTCATGACCAAGCAATATGTGCTGGTGCTGGGCGAGCGAACGCTGGTGGTGATCCGGGTCGGCCCGGCCTTGGGCAGGCTGCGCCTCGAACCCAAGAGGGTGAAATCGACCCGCCTCATTCCCTTGGCCGAGGTCGGCGGCCTTGGCGCCACGACCTCGACCGACAGCCTCTTCACCCACATTGCCTTCGGCACGAAGCCCGACGCCTTCAAGGCCAAGTTCCACCGCGCCTTCACCAAGGAGAACCGGGCCGAGTCGATGGCGATCGGCGCGGCGATGACGGGCTGAGCAGCGCGCGGTCTGCGCTGGCCGGCAACCCCGGTCGCCCGCCACGGATCACCGGGTGCGTTGCGATGCGCGCGCACTTCCGCTAGGGGCCAGCACCAGCGCAAACCGGGGTGAGCGGAATGTCGGACAAGGGGCTCAGCTATGCCGTGGCGGGTGTCGACATCGACGCCGGCAACGCACTGGTCGAGCGCATCAAGCCCGGCGCGGCCGCGACCCGGCGCCCGGGCAGCATGGCCGGCCTGGGCGGGTTCGGCGCGCTTTTCGACCTCAAGGCCGCGGGCTACCGCGACCCGATCCTCGTCGCCGCCACCGACGGGGTGGGCACCAAGCTGCGCATCGCCATCGACACCGGACACCTCGACACGATCGGCCAGGACCTCGTGGCGATGTGCGTCAACGATCTCGTCTGTCAGGGCGCGGAGCCGCTGCTGTTCCTCGACTACTTCGCCACCGGCAGGCTCGATGTGGCCCAGGCCGCCCGGGTCATCGACGGCATCGCGCGGGCCTGTGCTGCCTGTGGCGCGGCACTGGTCGGCGGCGAGACCGCCGAGATGCCGGGCATGTACCATGGGCCGGACTTCGACCTCGCGGGCTTTGCCGTCGGCGCCATGGAACGCGGGGACGACCTGCCGCGGGGCGTGGCCGAAGGCGACATCCTGCTCGGGCTGGCCTCGGACGGCGTGCATTCCAACGGCTTCTCCCTGGTGCGCAAGGTGGTGGACCGCGCGGGACTGGTCTGGTCCGATCCCGCGCCCTTCGCGGCCGGCCCGCTGGGAGCGGCGCTGCTCACCCCCACGCGGCTCTATGTGAAACCCGCCCTCGCCGCGATCCGTGCCGGCGGCGTGCATGCGCTGGCCCATATCACCGGCGGCGGGCTGACCGAAAACCCGCCGCGCGTCCTGCCCGGGGGACTGGCCTGCGACATCGACCTTGCTGCCTGGCGCCTGCCGCCGGTGTTCGGCTGGCTTCAGGCGGCGGGTGGAATCGCCGAGGCCGAGATGCTGAAGTCGTTCAACTGCGGCATCGGCATGATCCTCGTGGTCGCCCCAGATACCGCCGACGTCCTGACAGGCCGCCTGTCGGGCATGGGCGAGAGCGTCGCCCGGATCGGCCGCGTCACGCAGGGGCAGGGGGTCACCTACCGCGGCCGGCTGGCGTGATCCGCGTCGCCATCCTGATCTCGGGCGGCGGCTCCAACATGGTGGCGCTGGCCGACAGCATGGACGGCGACCACCCCGCCCGTCCGGTCCTTGTCCTGTCCAACGTCGCCGACGCCGGCGGTCTGGCCCGGGCGCAGGCCCGCGGCATCCCGACCGCCACCCTGGACCACCGTGCCTGCCCCGACCGCGCGACCTTCGAGGCCGCGCTCGACGTGGCGCTTGCCGAGGCGCGGGCCGACCTGATCTGTCTGGCCGGCTTCATGCGGGTGCTGACCCCAGCCTTCACCGCCCGCCACTCCGGCCGCCTGCTGAACATCCACCCCTCGCTCCTGCCGAAATACCCCGGCCTCGACACCCACGCCCGGGCGCTGGCTGCCGGCGACGCCGAGGCCGGCGCGACGGTCCATGAGGTCACCGCCGATCTGGACGCCGGCCCCATCCTCGGCCAGGCGCGCGTGCCAATAGAACCCGGTGACACCCCGGCCACGCTGGCCGACCGCGTGCTGGCGGCCGAACACCGCCTCTACCCCGCCGTCCTGCGCCGCGTGGCCGGCGGCGACCGAACGCGTCTCGATCTCTGACCCTTTTCCTTGGCGCGGCCTGCGCCTATAGGGGCGCGTTCCCCGGGCGGGACGACCCCGCGACCGACGAAAGGGTGCCGATGCGCACGATCACCACGACCGACGACCTCGCCGGCTTCTGCGCGGCGGCGAAAGCCGAGCCCTACGTCACGCTCGACACCGAGTTCCTCCGCGAACGCACCTACTGGTCCAAGCTCTGCCTGATCCAGGCGGCGCTGCCCGGCAAGTCCGGCGACGCGGTGCTGATCGACCCCGTGGAGGGCGAGGCGATGAGCCTCGAGCCGCTCTACGACCTCTTCCGCCACGAAGGCACGGTGAAGGTCTTCCATGCCGCCCGGCAGGACCTCGAGATTTTCTGGGTCGAAGGCCGTAGCTTCCCCAGGCCGCTGTTCGACACCCAGGTCGCGGCCATGGTCTGCGGCTTCGGCGAACAGGCGGGCTACGAGACGCTGGTGCGCCGCATCGCCCACCACGCGCTGGACAAGACCTCGCGCTTTACCGACTGGTCGCGCCGGCCCTTGACCGAGGCGCAGGCGGAATATGCGCTGGCCGACGTGACGCATCTGCGGGTGATCTATGAACACCTCGCCGCGCAACTTGCGAAGAACGGCCGCGAGGGCTGGGTGGCCGAGGAACTGTCGCTGCTGACCGACCCCGCGACCTATACGACGACGCCGGAGGACGCCTGGCTCCGGATCAAGACCCGCTCCAATTCGCCCCGCTTCCTCGGCGCGGTGAAGGAACTGGCGCGCTTCCGCGAGACCCATGCCCAGGCCAACAACGTTCCGCGGTCGCGGGTCATCAAGGACGACGCGCTGCTGGAGGTCGCCTCGACCCGTCCCGCGACGCACGAGGACCTCGGCAAGTCACGCCTCCTGCTGCGCGAGGGGCGGCGCGGCGACATCGCCGACGGCATCCTGGCGGCGATCCGTACCGCCTCGGCGCTGAAGCCCGAGGATCTGCCCAAGCCCCAGGTCGATCAGGACCAGCCGCAGGTGAACCCGGCCCTGGCCGACCTGCTGCGCGTGCTGCTGAAGGCCAAGTCCGAGGCGCTGGGCGTGGCGCCCCGGCTGATCGCCTCGGCCGCGGAACTTGACGCCATGGCGGCGGGCGACCTTGACGGCGCGGTCACCCACGGCTGGCGGCGCGAGGCCTTTGGCGAAGACGCGCTGCGGCTCTGCGGCGGCGAGATCGCGCTGACGGCCAAGGGCCAGCAGGTCCGCATCGTGCGTCTCTGAGCCCGGGGTTTACCTGTCGCCGTCCGGTAGCGGGTCGGCCGGTTGTCGTGACGAATGCCCGACAGAAACCCGACAGATGCCCGACGCCGGCCGGCCGCAGTGTGAAGGCGGCTACCGCCCTGACGCTACCTGGTTGGTTTCGCCCAGCACCACCAGCCCGGTGACCTGTGCCAGCTTGATGTCCGAGACGAAGGTCGCCACCACCACCTCGCGCGACACCTGGGTAGAGACCGCCGCCTCCGTCACCGGCGGGAAGATGCGGAACTCGAAGGCCAGCACGCCGTCCTCGTTGATCGGCAGCGCCACCAGCTCGGCGTCCCAGTAGCCTTGCGTCGGCGGCAGCCCCGTGGCCCGCAGGATCACCCCGCCCGGCATTGGCTCGAGCACCACGCGCGTCACCTGTTCGACCAGAAGCCGTTGATCCCGCAGGATTTCCGGCAGCCCGCCGTCCGCGGAAACGGTGCGCTCCCGCGCCTCGCGCGGGCCGAACCAGTTGAACGGATTGAGCCGCGAGCCGCAGGAGGTGAGCAGCATCAGCGCCGCAAGGGAGGCCAGAAGAGGTGTCCGCATCACGCCCGTCCGCAAGGGGTTCCAAAGCCTTGGGTAGCCCATGCCGGGGGCATTGAAAAGCCGCCCACTGGACCTTTCCGCACCGCGTCACTACCTCATTCCCATGGCCAGCCCCGCCTTCGAAGACATCGCCGAGACCTTTGCCTTCCTGGATGACTGGGAAGACCGCTACCGCCATGTGATCGAGCTGGGGAAAGCCATGCCGGCGATGGACGAGGCGCTGAAAGCGCCCGCCACCAAAGTCACCGGCTGCGCCAGTCAGGTCTGGATCCACCCGGTGATCCGCGGGAACCGCTTTGATTTCCAAGGGGATAGCGACGCGATGATCGTGCGCGGCCTGATCGCTGTGCTGCACGCGCTCTATGCCGGACTGACCCTGCCAGAGCTGCGCGCGGTCGACGCCCCGGCCGAGCTTGCCCGCCTGGGGTTGGACAAGCACCTGTCGTCGCAGCGCTCCAACGGCCTGCGGTCCATGGTCGCCCGCATCCGCGACCTTGCGGCCTAGACTGGCGCCGCGGCCCGCGACAGCCAGTCGCGCGCCGCGTCCGACAGCCGCGGACCGATTTTCTCAATCACCTCCGCATGATAGGCGTTCAGCCAGTCGCGTTCGTCCGGGCTAAGCCGGTCTGTCCGGATCAGGCGGCGGTCGAAGGGGGCGAAGGTCAGGGTCCCGAACCGATATTGCACCCGGTCGTCGGCCAGCTTCGGCGCTTCCTCGACCACGATCAGATTTTCCAGACGAATGCCGAACTCGCCCTCGCGGTAATAGCCGGGCTCGTTCGACAGGATCATGCCGGGCTGCAAGGGGACGTCCGACAACCGGCTCAGACGCTGCGGCCCTTCGTGAACCGACAGGAACACTCCCACCCCGTGGCCGGTGCCGTGGTCGTAATCCATACCCTCCGCCCAAAGGTGCTGACGCGCCAGCGCATCGAGGTCGCGGCCGGCAAGGCCCTTGGGGAACCGGGTGCGGGAAATGGCGATCATGCCTTTCAAAACAAGTGTGTAGGCAGTCCGCTCCAGCTCCCCGGCGGGACCGATGGCAACGGTGCGGGTGATGTCGGTGGTGCCGTCCAGATACTGCGCCCCGCTGTCCACGAGCAGCAGCTCGCCCGGCCGCACCTCGCGGTCGGTGGCCTCGGTCACGCGGTAGTGGATCACCGCGCCATGCGGGCCGGAGCCTGCGATGGTGTCGAAGGAAATGTCGTGCAAGGCATTGGTTGCGCGGCGGAATCCCTCCAGAGCCCGGACCGCGGCGATCTCGGTCAACCGCGAATGCGGGCGGTCGAGCCAGGCCAGGAACTCGGTCACCGCCGCGCCGTCGCGCAGATGCGCCTCGCGCGTGCCGGCGATCTCGGCGGGGTGCTTGCAGGCCTTGGGCAGGCGGCAGGGATCGTCGCCCCAGACGACCTTCACGCCGGCCTGCTCCAGCGCCTGCGAGACCGCCAGCGGCGCGCTGGCGCGATCCACGCGCACCGGGCCGGTCAGCGCGGCCAGTGCCGGCGTGAAGCCCTCGGGCGGCTGCAGCCGCACCTCCGGCCCCAGATGCGCCCGCACCCCGGCGTCGAACTTCACTGGGTCGGCATGGAGATCGACGGAGGCATCGTCCCGCAGCAGGGCAAACCCGTGCAGGACCGGGTTTCGCGGCACATCCGCCCCACGGATGTTGAGAAGCCAGCACAGACTGTCGGGCAGCGTCAGCACCGCCGCTTTCTGCCCCGCCTCGCGCAGCACCGCCGCAAGATCGCTGCGTTTCTCCGGATGGCTCCGCCCGGCCAATTCCATCGGGTGGGCAAAGGCCTTTCCCACCGGCGGCCGTGGTTGGCCGGTCCAGATGGAATCGACAAAATTGTTTACAGGTAATAGAGTTACGCCACTTCCCTCAAGTTCCGTCTCAAGTTTGGCGATGTCCTCGGCGGTATGCAGCCAAGGGTCGAAACCTACCATTCCGACGTCCAGGTTCGCCCTGATCCACTCCCCCGGCTTCACCTCCGGCCAGTTGACCGGGGTGAAGTCGGCCGCAACCTGGGCCTTGACCTGCACCCGGTAGCGCCCGTCCACGAAGACGCCCGCGATCCCTGGCAGCACGATGCAGAACCCCGCCGAGCCGGTGAATCCGGTCAGCCAGGCCAGCCGCTCGTCCCGCGCCGCGACATATTCGCCCTGATGCGCGTCGGCCCGCGGCACGAGGAAGCCCTGCACCCCCGCCTGGGACAGTGCCGCCCGCAAGGCGGCGAGCCGGGGCGGGCCTTGGTCCGGGCTGGCGGTGCTGTCGAAGGTCTGGAACATCACGTTGCCCCTTTCCGTACCGGTTTGCCGCGGGCGATCCAGTCTTCCATCGATTCCAGGAGTTCAAAGGTGGGATAGGCGTGGATGTCGCGCTCCGAATAGCCCTCGGAGAGCTTGCGTTTGTAGTCCCACTCCTGAAAGTCCTCGTAGGCGCCAATCATGCGCTCAGGCCCGTCTGCCTTCACCCCGGTCTGCTGCCGCAGCCAGTTGCGCACCTTGGCTTGTGCCACGCGGAAGTTTCCGCCGTGGGTCTCGATGTCGCATCCGGAAATGTCCGATAGCGCGGCCTGAAAGCGGTAGCGCTGTTCCTCAAGGATCAGGAACCGCTTTCGGTCGCGTCCGTTGCCGAAGTAGTGCCGACATCCCCAATCGATCCCGAGTTCGAAAGGCATGTTCAGGCGGAACATGTCGCCGGCATTGCGCGCCTGACAGCGGCTCAGGTCGTGGATGGACCAGCGGCTGGTCTCGATGAGGTCCCTGATCTTGTCGAGCCGCGTCTCGCCGGAGTCGCTCCTTTCCGTGGCGAGCCGCGGACGCAAGCCCATCACGACGACGCAGAAAAGGATGGCCTGCAGTATCTGGGCATAGTCGTCGTCAAATGGGCAGTTGATGAAGACGCTGCGGTCGAAATCCTCCAAGTTCAGCCTTTGGGCGGAAGCGGATCGGCACCGTAGCTGTTTCTTTCGCGAATCCGGCCATCCGCGCCATGAATGTATAGCTCGGTGCGCTGCGACCTTGCACGTTCGCGGGCGACCGAAATCGCTTCATCCTGGGTTGGATAGTGTCCGGCGACACGGCCAGCGCCTGTGGACCGAACCGCCCATCCACCGTCACGCGGAACCACGTGCTGCGCTTTCTTGGACATGCATCAATCCTCCCAGCCCGAGATATAGGTCAAGCGCCGGAATGCGCCAAGGATTCGATGTACATCAAGCCGCCTTCCGCCCCATTGCCCGGGCCCGCTTGCGCGGGTCGCTCTCGAACAGGCCGGCCAATTGTTCGGTCATCGCCCCGGCCAGTTGTTCCACATCGGTGATCGTCACCGCGCGGGCGTAGTAGCGGGTCACGTCGTGGCCGATGCCGATGGCAATCAGTTCCACAGCCTTGCGCCGCTCCACCATGGCGATCACGTCGCGCAGGTGTTTTTCAAGAAAACTCGCGGGGTTGACGGACAACGTTGAGTCATCGACCGGCGCCCCGTCGGAAATCACCATCATGATCTTCCGCGCCTCGCGCCGCGCCACCGCGCGGCGGTGCGCCCATTCCAGCGCCTCACCGTCGATGTTCTCCTTCAGGAGCCCCTCCTTCATCATCAGGCCCAGGTTCGCCCGGACCCGCCGCCAGGGCGCATCCGCCGACTTGTAAACGATGTGGCGCAGATCGTTCAGCCGCCCCGGACCCTGCGGCCGCCCGGCGGCCAGCCATTTCTCCCGCGCCTGCCCGCCCTTCCAGGCCCGCGTGGTGAAGCCGAGGATCTCCACCTTCACCGCGCAGCGTTCCAGCGTGCGCGCCAGCACGTCGGCGCAGATCGCGGCGATCGAGATCGGCCGGCCGCGCATCGAGCCGGAATTGTCCAAGAGCAGCGTCACGCAGGTGTCGCGGAACTCGGTGTCCTTCTCCACCTTGAAGGACAGCGGCGTCGTCGGGTTTGCCACCACGCGGGCCAGCCGCCCGGCGTCGAGAATGCCCTCCTCGCGGTCGAACTCCCAGCTGCGGTTCTGCTGCGCCTGCAGCCGCCGCTGCAGCTTGTTCGCCAGCCGTGACACGGCGCCTTTCAGCGGTTCCAGCTGCTGGTCCAGATAGGCGCGCAGGCGTTCCAGCTCGGCCGGCTCCGCTAGGTCCTCCGCCCGGATTTCCTCATCGAAATCGGTGACATAGACCGTGTAATTCGGGTCCGCATCGGAATGCGGCGCGGGCGGCGGCGGCTCCAGCGGCGCCTCGCCATCGGGCAATTCGGCCTCGTCGCCCTGGTCGAGGTCGGACAGGTCGTCCTGGGTGACCGAGGCCTGCTTGGCGTCCTGGCTGTCGTCCTGGCTCTGCTCGGGTGTGGCCTCGCTGTCGTCGCCGTCCTCCTGTTCCTGGCCGGCGCTGTCGGGTGCGTCCGCGTCGGTCTCGGCCTCGTCTGCGCCGTCGTCTGCCGCATCCTCCTGGTCGGGATCGTCGCCCAGCTGGTCGCCGTAGCCAAGGTCGCGGATCACCTGCCGGGCCAGGCGGGCAAAGGCCGCCTGGTTTGCAAGCGCGCTGCCGACGCCGTCGAGCGTGCCCGCCGCCTGATCCTCGATGAAGCCGCGCCAGAGGTCCATCACCGTGGCCGCGCCGCGCGGCATCGCCCGCCCGGTGGCAAGGTGGCGCACCAGATAACCCGCGGCCACCGGCAGCGGCGCGTCGGCGGCCTGGGTGATCTGGGCATAGCCCTTGCGCTCGGCTTCGTGCGCGATCTTGGCGTCGATGTTGCCGGCCGTCCCGGGCATGTCGCGCGCGCCCATGGCCTCGCAGCGTGCCGTCTCCATCGCCTCGTAGATGTCCCGCGCCAGCTGCCCGGTGGGCAGGTAGCGGGTGGCAACGGCCTCGTCGTGGAATTTCCGTCTGAGCGCGAAGGCGTCCGCGGTGCCGCGCGCCAGCAGCACCTCGTCGCGCGTCATCCGTCGGCTGATCTGCGGCAGGCGGATGCCTTCGGCATTCATCCCGGCCGGATCGACCGAGTAGGTGATCGTCATCTCCGGATCGTCCGCCATCGTGCGCGTGGCCTCGGCCAGCGCCTTCTTGAACGGATCGGCAGGATTGTCGGTGGGCTTGGTCATCGGCCGACCTTCGCATTCCGCCGGAACGCCGACAAGGGCGGGCGATCTGGCACGCTGGAGGAGGGGCTGGGCCTGACGCGGTCAGGCTTTCTGGTGATGGCGGCGCTGAACGAGATCAGGGGCGGGCATTGAGCGGGCGCTCGGCTGTGATGGCCGTTTCATGGGCGAGGTTTCTGAAGCGGATCGGTGGGGGTGGCGGATTTGGTCATGCCAAAACGGTTCCTGCCTTACTGGCGACTTCGATCGCCCATTGCAGATTGGTATGGGTCAGATCGGACAGATCAGCGAGACTTACAGGTTAATAATCTACACCAATCTCGTCCTCCAAACTCTGTCGATCAACAAAGCGGACGGCAAGGCGACCATCATCCCATCGTTTCCAGTTTCCGTGGCAAACTGTGTCGCGCCAATGCTGCCCGTCAGGAAACTTGATCTTTGCCTCATTGATCCAAGCGGCGTTTTCACTGCTAGGATTAGCGGCCTGAAAGGCAGCAATGAATGCGTCGAACCGGCCCTTCATGTTCCCCTTGGCAATCTTCTTGATGCTTTCGTCGACTGGTCCTGAATTGTTTGCAAGTGCAGTGGCGACCCGAAGATGCATCGCTGCCCTAGCGAGCTCGTGCTCGAGAACGGTAAAGGACCAAACCAGCTTGCCAATCGCGGCAAACTCCTCCGTAGAAAAGTCGTTCTCGATACCGAAATTCACTTCATCGCCATGCTCGCAGCACTTTCCGGCAGTTCCTCGTTGAAGCAGCGCTGGTAGAACTCCGCCACCGTCTGCCGCTCCAGCTCGTCGCACTTGTTGATGAAGGTCAGCCGGAACGCGTAGCCGATGGAGCGGAAAATCTCCGCGTTCTGCGCCCAGTTCAGCACCGTGCGCGGGCTCATGACGGTCGAGAGGTCGCCGTTCATGAAGGCGGTGCGGGTCAGGTCGGCGACGGTGACCATCTGGCTGATCGTCCGCCGCCCCTTCTCGGTGTTGTAGTGCGGGCTCTTGGCCAGCACGATCGCCGCCTCCGCGTCGTGGCTGAGGTAGTTCAGCGTGGCGACCAGCGACCAGCGGTCCATCTGCGCCTGATTGATCTGCTGCACCCCGTGGTAGAGGCCGGTCGTGTCGCCCAGGCCCACCGTGTTCGAGGTGGCGAACAGACGGAACGACGGATGCGGGGTGATGATCTCGTTCTGGTCAAGCAGCGTCAGCTTGCCGTCATGCTCCAGCACGCGCTGGATGACGAACATCACGTCGGGGCGTCCGGCGTCGTATTCGTCGAAGACGATGGCGACCGGGTTGCGCACTGCCCAGGGCAGGATGCCCTCGTGAAACTCGGTCACCTGCTTGCCGTCGCGCAGCTTGATCGCGTCCTTGCCGATCAGGTCGATGCGGCTGATGTGGCTGTCGAGGTTCACCCGCACGCACTGCCAGTTGAGCCGCGCGGCAACCTGCTCGATATGGGTGGACTTGCCGGTGCCGTGGTAGCCCTGGATCATCACCCGGCGGTTGTAGGCAAAGCCTGCGAGGATGGCGATCGTGGTGTCGGGGTCGAATTTGTAGGTGGTGTCGATCTCCGGCACGCGGTCCGTGCGGGTCTCGAAGGCCTTGACCTTCATGTCACTGTCGATGCCGAAGACGTCGCGGACGGAGATTTCCTCGGTCGGTTTCGCGGGGGTATCCAGCATCTCGAAGGGCTCCAGAAGACCCCGCCGTGATGGAGGATTCCGGCGGGGGCCGCAAGGGCGGGCCTTCCTTTCGGCGGCCGGGCGGGCCAGAACCGGGGGTATGAGTTTTGCCTTCCACATCGCCGCCCGCGACGGCGCCGCCCGGACCGGCGCGATCACCACCCCGCACGGGGTGATCCGCACCCCGGCCTTCATGCCGGTGGGCACCGCCGGCACGGTGAAGGCGATGCTGCCGGACAGCGTGCGGGCCACAGGTGCCGACATCCTCCTGGGCAACACCTACCATCTGATGCTGCGGCCGGGCGCGGAGCGGGTGGCGCGGCTGGGGGGGCTGCATGGGTTCATGAACTGGAACGGGCCGATCCTGACGGATTCCGGGGGCTTCCAGGTGATGAGTCTCGCGTCCCTGCGCAAGCTGACCGAGGAGGGGGTGACCTTTGCCTCCCACATCGACGGCTCCAGGCACATGCTGTCGCCCGAGAGATCGATGGAGATTCAACGGCTTCTGGGATCGGACATCGTGATGGCCTTTGACGAGTGCCCGGCCCTGCCCGCGACCGGGGCGGAGGTGGCGCGGGCGATGCGGTTGTCGATGCGCTGGGCGCGGCGGTCGCGGGACGCCTTCGGCGACCGGCCGGGGCAGGCGCTGTTCGGCATCATGCAGGGCGGCGTCACACCCGAGTTGCGGGAAGAATCCTCGAGTGTTCTCAAGGAGATAGGGTTCGACGGCTATGCCATTGGCGGGCTTGCGGTGGGCGAGGGGCAGGCGGCGATGTTCGGCGTGCTGGACTACGCGCCGGGTCTGCTGCCGGAGGACCGGCCGCGGTATCTGATGGGCGTCGGCAAGCCGGACGACATCGTGGGGGCGGTCCAGCGGGGGGTGGACATGATGGACTGCGTCCTGCCTTCACGCTCCGGCCGCACCGGGCAGGCCTGGACGCGCCGGGGGCAGGTGAACCTGCGCAACGCCCGCCACGCCGAGGACCCGCGACCGCTGGACGAGGCCTGTGGCTGTCCAGCTTGTCTAGGCTATTCAAGAGCTTACCTGCACCATGTGGTCCGGGCCGGGGAGATGATCGCGGGGATGCTGCTGACCTGGCACAACCTGCACTACTATCAGGATTTGATGGCGGGACTTCGGGCCGCCATCGCGCAGGGGCGGCTGGCGGGGTTCGCGGCAGCGTTCCATGCGCTGCGGGCCGAGGGGGACATCCCGCCGCTGTAGCTTGTGTTGCGTCGCGGGCTGGCGTGACCGCCGCACGCTGCGGTCTGGGGCAGATCGCGCAAGGCTTTGATTTTGTGCGTTAACCCTGAATCTGTGTTTCAGCATGCAATTTTGACCCCTTAGGCGGGGTGATCGGCGTCCAATTTTGACCCCCCTGCTGATCTGGCAGACCGTCCGTTGCGGGGCAGCGGACGGAGGTGGAGTTGAAGCGGGTGGATACGATCGCGCGGGT